>NZ_CP021913.1:2044285-2385000 GCF_002814095.1 Sagittula sp. P11 | reverse complement strand
GAAGGCCCGGCATCTCCTCCGGGCGATAGGCCGTCTCGAAGGCAACGTACTTCGCTTCGGGCTTCACGCCCACCATGTCGAGCAGATCGGCCAGCTCGAAACCGTTCCACGGCACGACCATCGACCAGGCCTCCACGCAGCGGAAACGGTAGATGCGCTCCTCTATGTCCATCTGGCTCATGATGTCGGCCATGGAGTAGTCGCCCGGCTTCTCGACAAGCCCGCCGATCGTGATCGACCAGGGTTCGGTCGTCAGGGTATGCGCGTTCTTCACCGGGTCCGTCTTGCCGGTCCCGAACTCATAGTAGTTGTTGTACGAGGTGATGTCTTCGAAGGTGTTCGGCTCCAGCGCGTCCTGAGCACGCGCGCCCATCGGCAGGGCGGCGCCAAGCCCGGCGGCGCCGAGCGCGCCGAACAACTGGCGGCGATTCATGAACAGGTGTTCGGGCGTCGCGTCTGCCCGTGTCAGGTCGTTTGTCCAGCGGCGGCTCATGCGCAAGTCTCCTAGTTTGCTGAGGAGGAAGATAAGCCGCTTGCGCAGAATCGAAACAAACGATGTCTCACGTTGACGCTACGCCCGTGAAACATTCCCGGCCGATGCCCAAAAGGCGCGCTTGCCTGCTGTGCACTTATGTCCCGTCACTCCGCCGCATCCTTTACGTCCATCCGGCGCAGCGCGTCCTCGAACTGCTTGAACCCGCGCGCCCTCGCCATCCCTTCGAGCCCGAGGTGCACCGAGGGATGGATCTCGTTCATCTGGACGGAGGAGCCATCGTCCTTCACCACGCGCACGTGACGGCGGCGCATCTGGCGCGGCTCGGCCACGCCGACAGAGTGGGCAATCGTCTCCACCTCGCTGATGACCGCCTTGGCATAGGCCGCGGCCCGTTTGTCCTTCTCCTCGACCACCAGCCCCTTCTGAAGAGAGGGTATGTGCGTGGTGATGCCGGTCGGACAGGTGTTCTTGTTGCACTTCAGCGCCTGGATGCAGCCCAGAGAGAACATGAACCCGCGCGCGGAGACGGCGAAGTCCGCCCCCATGCAGATCGCCCAGGCCACATCCGCCGGGGACACCAGCTTGCCCGCGGCGATGATCCGCACGCGGTCGTGCAGCCCGGCGAGGTCGCGCAGGTCCACCATGCGGATCAGAGCGTCGCGCAGCGGCAGGCCCACGAGGTCGATCAGCGGCATGGGTGCGGCACCTGTCCCGCCCTCGCCGCCGTCCACCGCGATGAAGTCCGGCGCGCTTTCCTCTCCGCGTTCCTTGATCTTGCGGAAGAACTCGAACCACGGTTCCGCAGAGCCGATGCAGGTCTTGAAGCCGACCGGCTTGCCCGTGACCTCCCTGATGTGTGCGATCAGGTCGAGAAGCCCGTCGAAATCGTCCACCTCCCGGTGCCGGTTCGGGGAAATCGCGTCGATTCCCATGGGCACGCCACGGATCGCGGCCACTTCCTCGTCGATCTTGGCCGCCGGGAGGATACCCCCCTTGCCGGGCTTGGCCCCTTGGCTCAGCTTGATCTCGAACATCTTGATGCAGGGCTTCGCGGCGATCTCGCGCAGCTTTTCGTCGCTCAGGTTTCCTGCGTGATCGCGTACACCGAACTTCGCCGTCCCGATCTGGTAGACGACATCGCAGCCGCCCTCTTCATGGTAGGGGGCCAGACCGCCCTCCCCCGTGTTCATCCAGATGCCCGCCATCTTCGCACCGCGCGACAGTGCGCGCACCGCCGGTTTGGACAGGGCGCCGTAGCTCATGCCGGAGATATTGAAGATCGACTGCGCCATGTAGGGTTCGCGGCAGTAGGGCCCGATCTCCATCGGTTCGGTGGAGGCGTACTGGTCGTCCAGCGGAGGGAAGACCGCATTCATGAAGATCGGCGTGCCGGGGATGTTCAAGTTGCGCGTCGAGCCGAACGCCACGGTGTTCGACTTCTTCTCGGCCGCGCGATAGACCCAGTTCCGCTGCGCGCGGTTGAAGGGCATCTCCTCCCGGTCCATGGCAAAGAAGTACTGGCGGAAGAACTCGCCCAGTTCGGTAAAGATCCCCCGGAAGCGCCCTATCACCGGGTAGTTCCTGCGGATCGCGTCGCCTGTCTGCCGGCGGTCGAGGAAATACATGACGATCACCGCCGCGACGCAAACCCCGATCACGAAGACGAAAAACAGCGCCAGATACTGCAGCGCCAGCATTGCATATTCCATATTCGCCTCCCCGAATGTGTTGATTTGTCTCAACGCACATATGTCTTATGCTGACTATTCTGACACCATTGCGACACGTTTGGCACCCCCGTCAGCGTGATCAGCATAAGGGAGGAATCATGAAACACATCATAAGAGCGCTCGCTGTCTCCGCCTGCGCCGCCGTGGCCGCCGCCCCGGCGCTGGCGCAGGACGTGGTCACCTATGATACGGACCAGAGTTTCGACGACGTGATCTTTGGACTGGAGAACGCAATCCTCGACGCCGGGCTGGTTGTCGACCACATCTCCCACACCGGCGACATGCTGGAGCGCACGCGGGCGGACGTGGGTTCGGACGTGGTGCTGTTCGAACATGCGGACGTCTACAGCTTCTGCTCGGCCCAGATCAGCCGGGAGGTGATGGAAGACGACCCGATGAATATCCGCTTCTGCCCGTACGACATCTTCGTCATCGTCCGGCCGGAGACCCCGGACACCACGACAATCGGCTTCACGCAGTATCCCGAAGGCGCGATGCAGAAGGTGCAGGAGATGCTCGACAGCATTGCGCGGACCGCAATCGGCTTGGACTGATCGTCACGCGCGCTCACGTTGCGTAACGACAAGTTCATTGGACCTTCGAACGGCGCGCGGCTTAGCGGCGCGCCGCATTCCGTCAAGGTCCGGGGATGGCGGAATTCTCATGATCCGGCACGGTGAACGCGCCGTAGTTCTCCACGATGCATGACCAAGGCATCGAGATCAAACAGGAGGACCCGAAATGATCCGCAAGACCTTTATCGCTGCCGCCGCCGCCCTCGCTTTTGCCGTTCCCGCACACGCAGGCTCGCACTCCATGTCGAAGGACATCGTGGACACTGCAACCGAAGCGGGCAGCTTCGAAACGCTGCTGGCCGCCGCGACCGCCGCAGGGCTGGTCGACACGCTGAAGGGCGAAGGCCCGTTCACCGTCTTCGCCCCGACGGATGAGGCCTTTGCCGCCCTGCCCGCCGGCACCGTCGAGGACCTGCTGAAGCCCGAGAACAAGGAACAGCTCGTCGACATCCTCACCTACCACGTCGTGCCCGGCAAAGTGATGTCGACCGACCTGTCCGATGACATGGCCGCGACCACCGTCGAAGGTGGCGATATCATGATCGATCTCGACAACGGCGTCATGGTGAACGACGCGACCGTGACCCAGGCCGATATCGAGGCTTCCAACGGCGTGATCCACGTGATCGACAAGGTGATCATGCCCAGCATGTGATCTGTCTTCAGATCCCAGACAAACGGCCCGCCAATGCGCGGGCCGTTTCCTTTTGCGCAACCAGCGCCGCCAATGCGCCCCAATCGGCGGTCCGGCCGACCTGTTCGCGCTCAAAATGACCCCTTTGTTAACCTTAACGCTCCGCTAATCCGCCCCAAGGCGCCTCTAGCAAAAGGTCCGACCGCCCAGCCCGAGTGTCCGGCCGGGACGGCAGGTGATCTTTACGAGCAAGGAACGACAAATGGCGACCGTCTACGAAACCTCAGACTCCAACATCAACGCCTACGCGAGCGGCAGCTACACGATCGGTTTCGACGACGTGTTTGCAGGCACCTACGGCGGCGGCGACGCTCAGGACGGTATCAACCTGCCGACGCTTGAGGCGGGCACGACCTACACGATCACCATGACGGTGGACGACATCTCTGGCCATCACGCGATGGGCATCATCAACCGCAGCAACTTCCATTCGCTGGGTGTGAACATCGCCGATGGCGAGGTGATCGGCGAATACCCCATCACCAACACCTTCGTGACCGTTTCGAACCCGACGGTCGTGGGCAACACGATCACGATGGACGTCACGCCGATGTTCACGCAAAGCTACTCGCTTTTCATGCAGGGTGAGGCGTCGCACACGGACAACTACACGCTCTCCATCGCACCGACACCGATCCCGCCGGTCTACACTCCGGGCGAGGATTCGGTCACCGGCACCTCCGGCGACGACATCGCGGGCCTGCTGGACGGCGATGACACATATGCCGGTGGTGAGGGCAACGACACCGTCAGCGGCGACAACGGCCACGACGTGATCCTCGGCGAAGGTGGGGCCGACTGGCTGAATGGCAACGCGGGCGACGACAGCATCGACGGCGGTGCGGGCGACGACATGCTGATCGGCTCCGGCGGCGTGGACAGCATCTTCGGCGGCGCGGGCAAGGACACGCTCGACGGCGGCAACGACGACGACGAGCTGCACGGTGGCGACGACAACGACCTGCTGCTCGGCGCCAAGGGCAACGACATGATGTACGGCGATGCCGGTGACGACACCTTCAAGGGCGGCATGGGCAACGACACCATGGATGGCGGCGCCGGTGCGGATGTGTTCCTGGTCGAGGCGGACGCGGGCGACGACCGTATCGTCAACTTCGAGGACAACGTGGACAGGATCGACGTCTCCGGCATCGGGATCTACGACCACACCCAGCTGAACAAGACAGACGACGGCACCGACACCACCATCGACTTCGGCAACGGCACCAAGATGGTGATCGAGGGCATCCTGGCTGCTGACATCGACAACGCCGATCTGATCCTCGACGTGAACCCCTACGTCGCGACCGTCGCCAACGACACGCTGCATGGCTCTGACGGCAACGACCTGATGAGCGGCGGTGACGGCGACGACCGGCTGTTCGGCGAGAACGGCAACGACGTGCTGAACGGCGATGCCGGTCGCGACGACCTGCGCGGCGGCATGGGCAACGACTCGCTCTACGGCGGAGACGACAACGACAAGCTGCAGGGGCAGGCGGGCGACGACTTCCTCAGCGGCGGTGCCCAGAACGACAACCTGCAGGGCGGCGCGGGCAACGACTGGCTCGAAGGCGGCACCCACAACGACCGCCTCGACGGTGGCGACGACAACGACATTCTGCTGGGCCAGGACGGCAACGACAACCTGATGGGCGGCAACGGGGACGACACGCTCGACGGCGGCAACGGCCGCGACCTGCTCGCAGGCGGCGCAGGCGCGGACGTCTTCGTCTTTGCGACCGGCACCAACCGCGACACGATCACCGATTTCGAGGATGGCATCGACCAGATCGACCTGACCGGCCTTGCCCCCGCAGGCATCACCGAGTTCGCCCACCTCGCGATCAGCGACAACGGCGTCGATGCGGTGGTCATGCTGGACGGCGGCAACTACGTCACGCTCCTGAACACGCTGGCGGCCGACCTCGACGCCACCGACTTCATCTTCTGAGGTCGTACCGATGCGAAAACGAAAGGCCCGCCGTACACCGGCGGGCCTTTTCCATTGCAAGCGAGCGCCCCGGGGAAAGACCCGCGAAGGCCTCAGCCGTTGCGCCTGTAGATCCCCTCGGGCAGGTTCACCGCCGCGATCAAATCGTTCATCTGGGTGATGCTGAGCGTCACCTTCATCTCCCTGTCGGTGCGAGGATCGTACTGCGTGACGGTCACGCATTCCTCGAAGCTGGAGATGATGACGTCCTCCTGCAAAGGCGTTCCGCCCTCGTCCACGAGGGTCACAACGGTGGCGTCAAAGTCGTGCTCGATGCTGAACATGGAAGAACCGTAGCGCGCCGCACTGGCAGAGAAAACCGGAATCGGCGGTTTGGGCGGAAGTCCGTCACGGTTGCGTGGACGGGGTAGCGCCTGCGGCATGGGGCGACTATCCTCGGTTGCAACACTCAAACGTCCCGGATGACAGATGTTCAGATTCGCACTCCTGGCCGCGCTGGCCCTTTCTGCCTGCGCCACGGTTCCACTGCCTTCGCCGGTTCCGTCGCCCGTGGGCGCCACCTCGGCCCAGTTGCGCGCCAACCAGGCCGCCCGCCAGTTCGTCGAGGTGGTGGAAGCGGTCGAGCCCGTTGCGGAACAGATGTGCCGCGCCCGGACCTCTGGCTTGAACTGCGATTTCCAGATCGTCGTGGACGACCGCGCCGACCAGCCCCCCAACGCTTTCCAGACCGTCGACCGCTTCGGGCGGCCAATCGTGGCGTTCAATCTCGGCCTCATCAACTCCGTCGAGAATGCCGATGAACTGGCCTTCGTGATGGGCCACGAGGCCGCGCACCACATTCGCGATCACCTGACCAAGACCCGCGAAAGCGCCACGGTCGGCGCCGTGGTCTTTGCAGGCATCGCCGCCATCAGCGGCGCCGAGGCCGAGGCGGTCAGAAACGCCGAACAGCTTGGCGCCGCGGTCGGCGCGCGCACCTACTCGAAGGAATTCGAACTAGAGGCAGACCAGCTGGGCACCATCATCTCGGCGCAGGCGGGCTATGATCCGGTGCGGGGCGCGGCCTTCTTCGCGCGCATCCCCGATCCGGGCAACCGCTTCCTCGGGTCGCACCCGCCCAACGCGGCACGGCTGGAAGTCGTGAAGCGGACGGCGGCCAGCATCGGCCGCTGAGGCCTTTGCCCTCGTTGACCTGAGTCAAGGCGCGACGCGTCCCGGGGGCTAAACTCTCGCTCAACCGTTCAGGACAGCGAGAGGAGCTCCCCGCGATGCAAAGCAAGGACACGTTGAAGCGCCACGCCGCGCTAGTGGATCACATGGCCGGCATGCAGGGGCTGGATCTGGAAGAGCTGATCCTGCGCGGAAAGCTGACCATTTCCGAGCTGGACGACGCCGTGCTCCGCTGCACGGCCTGCACCTCGCCCGGGTCCTGCGAACATTGGCTGGCCGCCATGACCGCAGAGCCGGAGGCCGACGCCCCGCCGCCCGCGTATTGCCGGAACAAGACGGTGTTCGCGGACCTTCAGGGAGGATGAGCCATGGCTGACGGAACCGCTTTTTCGCCCGTCCTGGGCGACGAGGTCGAACACTACTGGCTGGTTCAGCGCATGGCGAAAGCCACGGGCGTGGACCTCGTTCAGGCGATGGACGCCGGCCTCCTGACACAGGAGGACTGGGCCTCCATCGTCACCCGGTGTCGCGGCTGCCAGTGGACCGAAGGATGCGGCGACTGGCTCGACCAGCCGGTCGACGACACCCGCCCGTTCCCGAAGCCCTGCGTCAACCGCAAGCGGCTCGCCCGGATCGGAGACCGCCTCGCGGAGCTTTGAGCATGTCACAGCACCTCGGCGACCCGGCCCGGCACTTCTTCATGACGCGCGGTGTGGCGCGGGTGATGGGCGTGAACCTCGGCGACGCCCTCAATTCCGGCCAACTCGAACCGCAGCGTTACGCGGACATGGTCACACGCTGCCGCGGATGCGCATTGGTCGAAGCCTGCGAGGAATGGCTTGCGACGCAAACCCTGATCAGCACGGCGCCACCGCCCGGATGCTGCAATAGCAACGATCTGTGCCGGTTGCGCGACCTGCACTAGCGCGCTTCCGCGCGCCCTGAACACCTCGGGCAGACAACCGAATCGCAAAAGAAAAAGGGCGGCACCCGGTGCCGCCCTTTCCAAATTCGAAACCTGGTCCGCCTTACTGCATGCGCAGGTTCTTGGCCGATTCCTTGATCGCGTCGTACTGGCCGGACGGACGGAACCGCCAGAGATAGTCGGGAAGCACCGCTTCCACCGCTGTCGGCGTGATGCCGAGATCGGCAAAGGTCTTCGTCTCGCCAGAGACCACGTTGTCGTGGTGCAGCGTCTTCACCTGGTCCCGCGTGATCTGCGCCGGAACGAGGCCAAGCGTCAGCTTCTCGACCAGGCCCATGACGGAGGCCAGCGGCCCCGCGATGAAGAAGGGGAGGTTCACGATCAGCCTGCGCCGGTGAATGACCTTCAGCATGTCCTGCATCATCTCGCGGAACGTCATGACATCCGGCCCGCCCAGTTCGTAGATGCCCGGCTCTGCCTGACCCAGCACGCCCATCACTGCGGCGCGGGCGACGTCGTCCACATAGACCGTCTGGAACTTCGTGTCGGCACCGACCAGCGGCAGCGCCGGACCGAAACGGGTCATCGTCGCGAAGCGGTTGAAGAAATCGTCCTCCGGCCCGAAGATCACGGAGGGCCGCAGGATCACGGCGTCGGGCATGTGCTCCAGCACACCGGCCTCGCCCTCCCCCTTCGACGAGGCGTAGGCGCTGTCGGCCTCTCTGTCCGCACCGATGGCCGAGATATGCACCATACGGGTGATGCCGCGCTCCTTGGCGATGCGCGCGATACGGGTCGCACCCTCCGCCTGGACGGCGTCGAAATTGTTCTTGCCGGACATGTCGAAGGTGCCGACGCAGTTCACCACAGCGTCCGCCCCTGCGGTTGCGGCGCGCACGCTGTCGTCGTCGCGGATATTGCAGAACACCGGTTCGACCTGGCCGACAACACCGTACGGCTTGACGAACAACGCCTCGTTCGGGCGACGGACGGCGACGCGCACGCGCCAGCCCTCTTTCGCCATGCGGCGGGCGATGTAGCGGCCGACGAAACCGGAGCCGCCGAAGATGGTGACGAGTTTGGACATGGCCTGTCTCCCTTGCGCCGATATTCCCCGGTTTAAGGGTCCGGGACGGCAGGGGCAAGGCGCCCGATTGCCGCGTGAAAATTCTTTTCAGAGCCTTGTTGACACCGGGCCGCGACAGCCGTAAACCCCGCCCTCACCAAGCCCGTGCCCAGATGGCGGAATTGGTAGACGCGCTGGTTTCAGGTACCAGTGACTTAACGGTCGTGGAGGTTCGAGTCCTCTTCTGGGCACCATAAAATCCCCCCAAGATTCTGATTTGAATGAACTTGGGGGGATTTTTGGTTTCTGGGGTGTTGCCTTCCATATGACACGCCCCCTCCGCCGCAGATCACCAAGCCATCAGGCAAAGCACCGGTTCGCCGCGAAAGCGACGCTCATTGCACGCGATCGGGAATCAGGGGGCGGCGGGCCCCTCCTGCGCGCATCGCCCAACTTCCCGTTCAGGGGCGACGCCGCGATTCCTGCGAACGGCTGCAAGCAAGCGTCTTCCGCTACTCAGCAAACCGAGAAACCTGCTGCCGCACGGTCTCTTACGGTCACGCAACCGTGCCCGGCCTTACGACGACAGAGGACATGACGCGCCCCGACGCCCCACAAAGCCAAAGCATCGGAGGCCGCGGGTTGGAGCGGGGTGGGCGCGCGAAAGGCCGAGCCGGACGACCTTTCGGCTTTCAAAGCGCCCCTCGAATACAAACGCGCAGGAGGCGCAACGCCCGTGACTTACCGGAACATCGGCGGGCGGGCGTCCATCCATGCGCCGTCGGCCCGGCCGCTTTCGGCAACGGCCATGACCGCCGCCATGGAGCGCAGTCCGTCCTCAGCCCGGGGATACAGATTCGCGGCCGGGTCGATCTCGCGCTTCTCTTTCTGCGCGCGGATCGCTTCGGCCAGGTCCTTGTAGATATTGGCAAAGGCGAGAGGCATCCCCTCTGCGTGGCCGATGGTGACACGACTGGTGCGGTCCGCCTCGGGCGAAAGACCGGCCTCGCCACGTTCGATGACCTGAAGGCGCCCGCCAAGAGGCATCCAGTAGAGCTGGTTCGGCTGCTCCTGCGACCAGCGCAATCCGCCCCTCTCGCCGAAGACCTGCAGGGTCAGCCCGTGCTGCCGCCCGATGGCAACGGAAGACGTCCAGAGCCGGCCAACCGCCCCGCCGTCGAAGCGCAGGTTGACCATGGCGTCGTCCTCCAGCACCCGCGACGCGATGCAGGACACGGTGTCAGCCGAGAGCCGCTCCGCTTCCTGGCCGATCACGAAACTGGCCATGTGCAGCGCGTGAATGCCGCAATCGGCGAATTGCGCCGAGACACCCGCCTGCGCCGGGTCGTAGCGCCAGCGCACACGCGGGTTGTCGGCGTCCGCCGCGTCCGCGTGGTGGCCGTGCGCGAACTCCGCCTTGACCAGACGGATGGCGCCGAGGTCGCCACGTGCCACCATCGCCCGCATGTGCCGCACCAGCGAATAGCCCGTGTAGCCGTAGTTCACGGCGCAGATGCGGCCCGAGGCGCGGGCAATCCGCACGATCTCTTCGCCTTCCTCGACCGTCATGGTCATCGGCTTCTCGCACAGCACGTTGAAGCCGTTTTCCAGAAAGGCTTTGGTGATCTCGAAATGCGTGGCGTTCGGCGTGGCGACGGTCACGAGGTCGATGCGGTCGTCGCGATTGCGCTCACCGGCCAGCATCTCCTGCCAGTCGCCGTAGGCGCGATCCGCCGCAAGGCCGAGGCGTTGGCCATATGTGCGCCCGGCGTCGGGCCGGTGGTCCAATGCGCCGGCGCTGAAGGTGAACAGCCCGTCCAGCCCGGCGCCCAGCCGGTGTGCCGGACCGATCTGGCTGCCTTCGCCACCGCCGACCAGCCCCCATGCGAGTTTGCTCATGCCTTGCCTCCCTTTACCCCAGGTCGCCGAGCCAGCCCCGGACCGCCGTTCAGACGGCTGGATCGGCAGGCGGGTCGGCATCATTTCCAGACGGACCGGCGCCGTGCATCTCGTGGCGCTCCAAGGCACAGCACGTTGCGGAATGCGCGCCTTGCAGAACCGGTCTCTCCGTTGGCCCAGCACGTACGGAACGGCGTGTCCGATCAGTCGAATATCGATCACGACGAGCACGGCAAAGACGGGCCGGTCAAGACATATCCACCCTCCTCCGCGCGATATCGGAACGTCCTGTCGCCGGGCTTTCCACCACCTGCCCGTCAGCGGGGTTCCAGTTCGACCTGAGCGGAGGCTCGACCTGCTCTAGTCGTGACCTCATGGCCCCAGATCGGACACCGCGACAGCCTCCCGGCTACCCGGCACGCCGTCAGCTAGTCGACGGCCCGGCGGAGCATGAACCTAGAACCACCGGATCTGCGTGCCCGTCAGAAGCGGCACCTTCACCGGGCCGGTGCCAAGCGATTCCTGCTGGCCCAGCGGGTCGATCTCGGCCAGACCGCCAAAATGCAGGCCGGTTTCAGACTCGATGGAGCGGATAGACACCTGCGCGGCCTCGTTCGTGTGGCTGGACTGGAACGCGCCGAAGACGAACTCGTCCTGCCGTGGCAGGTTCGCCGTCTGGTCCATGCGGTAGCCGGTGGCCGAGAGGTGACCGGTGCGTTCGTGCACGAAGGCGATGATCTTCCAGAAGGCAACCGGCACCTGCACACCGTAGAACACCGGGTCGTCGTCCTTGAGCACCGGGCCGGTGTAGACACAGATTCGCATGTCGTCGTCGATGGCGTTCTGCAGGGCGTGATCCTCCAGTTCCAGCCAGATCGGCGCGTTGAACGACTGCATCTGCGGCGTGGCGTTTGTGACGTGCATCGAATCCTCATTGCCGACGCGCGCCTCAGCCACAGGGCCCCAGCCGGGATCGTTGCGGCGGGTCATGTGCCCGCGCGAGAACTTCGGCGGGTTGCCGTAGCACTCCTTCATGATCTGAAACCGCTTGTCGATACGGCCATCGTACTTCCAGCCGACACGCCGGGCGGCCTTGGGCTCCGTCCCGTCGATATTGACCGCCGACCACAGGCACATCCGCCGCGGTTCGTTCATCGCGACGGAAAAGTGCTGATATTTCAGGACCGTCTCTTCCTGCCCGTCGAACTCGAACCGCAGCAGGTTCGTCTCGTCGATCAGTTGCGGCAGGGGGCAGAGCAGCCCGCCGCTACCGATGAAATCGGGCCGGAAGCCGGATCTGTCGCGGTAGCACTCGGCCGGGGCCTCGGTCAGGTCCAGCAGATCGTCGTCGGACTGGACGAAAGGCGCCATAGGCCGGGTCTGCACATCTATGGCCAGGGCGGGATCGCCAAGCGTGACGGTGATCGTCAGGGGAATCGTCGTGGTGACGGAGGTGCGTGAGGCTTCGGGACGCGGGGCCTGCGGCGCGAGCTGTGGCCGGGCGGGCCGTCTGCCGGTGGTGACCTGGCGCAGCGCCTCCGCCACCACATCGCACCGCACCGCGTAGTTGGTTCGCATGAATGCGCCGGAATAATGCAGCCCCAGCGCCTGCCCGCTGTCGAGGTCGATCACGGCAGACCCGGAGTTGCCGCCAAGCGTCGTGCAGTCGTGATAGAGGCGGCTGTCCTCCAGGAACGTGACAGCACCCGGCGCAAGCCGCTTGTGGTTGTAGCGGGCGCCGAAGATGTCCTCCATCAGGGTGAAATCCGGGATCCGGCTGTCGAAGGCGGGATAGCCGATGACGGCGGCATTGTGTGTCTGCACCGCCGTCTCGGCCAAGGGAATCGGTTCGGCGAGGCGATGGTCGCCAGCCGCCCGCTCGACCCGGAAGAAGGCGATGTCGGGCCCCGGAGCGGGCGTAATGTGCAGCACCTGCGTCAGGCGGAAGACGCGGGTGTCGGGATTGTCGAACTCCGAGAGGAAGTCGACCTCTGCCCGGATCGGGCGCCCGCCCAACTGGGTGAAGGTGAAGCCGTCGCCACCCGCCTGCGCGAACTCCTGTGCGACGTGGCGGTTGGTGACGACGATATCCTCGGCCACGAGCCAGCCGGTGCCGACCCATGACAAGGGGGCGTTGTGCAGGTTGATCCGACCGACGGCGCGGATGGCGGGATCCAGCGCGCCCGCCGCGGCGGCAAGGCGCGCCTTCCACACGTCGCTTTCGGTGTCAGAGGCGAATTCGAGCACCGCCGCGTTGTCGCGCACGTCCAGCACCGGGCGGTTGCGGCGCAGGATGATGCTTTCCTTAAGGAATATGCCATCCGGATCGGGAGCACTGCGCGTGCCGGTCAGATCGGCGGTAACGTCCAGTGACTCTTGGGCAAGCGCCGGGTCGGTTTCGGCGATCTTGCGGTTGAAGGCGGCCAGACGCTGCAGGCTGTCGCGCGCCACACGCTTGGGAAGCTGGGCCATGGGACCTCCGGGAAATGAGCTTGTGCAAAATGAAAAGGGTCGCTCTCCCATAAGGCGAGATCGGCCATTTCAAAGCAAGCATAGTTTCCCGATACCCTCATGACACCAGGCGCGGGGCCGCGCGTCTTTCCTTCCGCCCATGCAGGGCGAACCGTCTGCCACCTCAGCCGCAGCGACAGGCCGCGCGCCTACCGCTGCGAATAGAAGGCTGGCCGTTCGATCAGGGCGATGTCCTGACGGGTGCCCGCCGCCAGCGCCCTCACGCCGGTCTCTGCGATCAGCGAGGCCGCGTAGCCGTCCCAGGCGGAGGCCGCCAGTTCCGGGTATTCGCCGCCCCTGACCCACTTCAGGAAGGCCTTGTTCTGCTGCCGGTAGGCCTCCGCATAGCGGTCGCGCCAGTCGGGATCGTGAGCCTGCGTCTTGACCGCATCCTTGTCCATCCGGGTGTAGGTGACATGGTTCGTGGCGATGGAGCCGCTTTCGCCCACCAGCTCCGCCTTCACATCATAACCGTAGGCCGCATTGTTGTTCACTTCGACGGTGACGATCTGGTCATCGCCGGTCTGGATGACCATGACCACCGGCGCCACCTTGTCGTCGGACCGACGGGGCTGGCTAGCGCTGATGGTCACGGCCTCCGACCCGAGCATGTAGCGCAGGATGTCGAATTCGTGCGGCGCGGAGTTGGTGATCGCCATGGCACCGGTGAAATCGGCAGAGGGCGTCGATCCGTTGCGGTGCCAGTTGTGCATCATCAGCGGACGTCCGATGGCGCCACCGCTCAGCGCGGCGCGCATCTGGATGTAGGCGGGATCGTAGCGTCGCATGAACCCAACCATGATGTGCCGTTCCCCAGCGGCCTCTTCTGCCTTCATGACCTCGAGACATTCGGCCGAGGATTGCGACAGGGGTTTTTCGCACATCGCCTTCTTGCCGGCCCGGATACAGGCGAGGCTGAGCGGCGCGTGGGTGAAGTCCGGCGACGCAATGATGACCGCATCGACATCGTCACGCGCGACGACGGATTCGGGGTCGGTGGCGATATGTTGCGCGCCGAGCGCCTGTCCCACCTTGCGCGCGCGGGCCTCGTCCTTGTCGCAAAGAACCTGAAGGGTCGCGCCGGGAAGGTCTTCGGCCACGATGCGGGCATGGTCGGCACCCATGATACCGGCTCCGATGACGGCAATGCGGATGGTCATGTCAGTCTCTCTGCAAGGGAAAGCATGTGACAGTCGTGTCGCGAAGCACGGCGGGACGGAAGCCCGAGGCGCGCTTTTGATCTCAAAATCTGTCAGGCTTGGTGCGCCTTCGATGATGTGCGGCCCTCGCGCATGTCGATCCGCAGCCGACAAAAGGGGCCGTCCGACACACCGGCAAAGATGACCAAGTGATGGTCTCCTGCCGATCAGCCCCTATCTCAGGCCTTCAGGAAGGCGTTCCGGTCGACAAGGAAACGATCCGACAGCGGCAGGCTGGCGGCGCCCAGGGCACGGGCGTCGTGGCCGATGGTGCCGGGCCTGATCTCCGGCACGTCGATCCCGGCCACGCTTATCTCGTCGAGCCGCTCACGTGTCCGCCTGACGATTTCGGACCTGACCGCTTCGGGCAGCCAGCCGTCGATCATCACCGCCTCGAAGTCGATGAGGCAGGTGGCGGACAGGATGGCATAGGCCAGCCCGTCAACGGCCCGCTGCATCCAAGGCTCCAGAACCGCATCGTCCAGTTGCCAGGCCTGTGGCGTCGACCAGATCATCTCCGACTGGCCGCCGGCCGCGATCACCATCTGTTCCAGCGTGATGAGCGACGCGACGTCGACAAGCTGGTGCACCTTCGCCCCCTCCATCCCGATCGGGATCGAACCGAGCGCCGCGGCATTCCCGGTGCGCCCGGTGTACAGCGTGTTGTCCAGCACCATGCCGCCGCCGACGAAGAACCCGATGAAGAAGTACAGGAAGTCGCGCGGCCGGTTCTTGTCGCCAAAGACCAGCTCTGCCCCGCAGGCGGCGGATGCATCGTTTCGCAGGTAGACCGGGAAGTCCCAGCGGTTGGCGATATCGACGGCAATGTCGCGGTCCCGCCAGTCGGCCATGTCCTCCGGTGCGACGCCGAGCGGCTGCGCCCAGTCGTGCAGGCGAAAGGGAATCGCGATGCCCAGACCCGCGACCCGAGCGCGCTGCGCTGCAGAGAGCTTGCCCAGCAGTTTCTCTATCGATTCGTTCGCGAAGGCGATGACATTGTCGGGGCTGGGATAACGATGGGTGACGCTGACCCGACCTTCGACATGCCCGCGGAAGTCGGTCAGGATCAGGTCAAGGCTCCGCCGCCCGACCTTGAGCCCAAGAAAATAGGCCCCGTCCCGCGCGAGGTTCATCGGGACCGACGGCTGGCCGACCTTGCCGCGCACGGGTTCGCCCTTTTTCAGGAGACCGTCCGATTCGAGCCCACGCATGATGACCGAAACGGTCTGGGCTGACAGTCCGGTCAGGCGCGCGATCTCTGCCTTGGCCAGCGGTCCGACCTGACGGATCAGCGTCAGAACCAGCCGTTCGTTGTGCGCCCGCACGCCGGATTGGTTGGAGCCGCGCGCACCATCCAGAACGACTGGGGTCGCATCCCCTCCCTGAACACTTTCCCTCATGATGCCATCGACCTTTTGTGCTATCCTCCCGTCAGGGCGCCTTCGCTGCACTGTAGCAGCTAATGCCGCGTCGCAGCAGGATTTTTTTCCTTAATCGACGCCCTGACCCACCTTTGAAATCTCGCGCGGCAGCGCGCGCCTGTCAATAATAAATACATCTGATTTATTTATTGTTGACAGCTTGGCGTCGAATCTGTTCTTGTCGGGACAGAGAGCCGGAACACCGGATTCTGGGCCACATCGTGTCGCGCACCGGCCCCGCGACGATCTGGGAGGATACACATGAAAAAGCTTCTGACGGGCACCGCCCTGGCACTGGCAGCATTCGCCACCGGGGCCGCTGCGGAAAGCCACGGCATGTCGGCCAGCGCATGCCTGATCACCAAGACGGACACCAACCCGTTCTTCGTGAAGATGAAGGAAGGCGCGACCGCCAAGGCCGAAGAGCTCGGGATCGAACTGAAGACCTTCGCAGGCAAGGTGGACGGCGATCACGAAACCCAGGTGCAGGCGATCGAGACCTGCATCGCGGACGGCGCCAAGGGCATTCTGCTGACCGCATCCGACACCTCTTCCATCGTCCCCGCCGTGCAGCAGGCACGTGACGCTGGCATCCTGGTGATCGCGCTCGACACCCCGCTGAACCCGATCGACTCGGCTGACGCGACCTTCGCCACCGACAACTTCCTCGCCGGTGAACTGATCGGCAAGTGGGCCGCCGCCAAGCTGGGCGACGAGGCCGCAAACGCCAAGATCGCGATGCTCGACCTCGCCGTGTCCCAGCCGACCGTGGGCGTCCTGCGCGACCAGGGCTTCCTGCAGGGCTTCGGCATCGAACTCGGCGACCCGAACAAGTGGGGCGACGAGGAAGACGAGCGCATCGTCGGCAACGACGTGACCGCGGGCAACGAGGAAGGCGGCCGCAAGGCGATGGAGAACCTCCTCGCCAAGGATCCGATGATCAACGTCGTCTACACCATCAACGAGCCCGCCGCCGCAGGTGCCTACGAGGCGCTGAAGTCGATCGGCCGCGAGAACGACGTGCTGATCGTCTCCGTCGACGGCGGCTGCCCCGGCGTGCAGAACGTTGCGGACGGCGTGATCGGCGCCACCTCCCAGCAGTACCCGCTCCTGATGGCCTCCAAGGGCATCGAGGCGATTGCCGCATGGGCCAAGGACGGCGTGAAACCGCAGCCGACCGAGGGCAAGGACTTCTTCGACACCGGCGTCTCGCTGGTCACGGACGAGCCCGTCGAAGGGGTCGAGTCGATTTCCGTTGCCGAGGGCACCGAGCGCTGCTGGGGCTGATCCCGCGGCCAAGGCGCTGCGGCGCCTGACAAAATCCGAAGGGGCGACCTCCGCCCCTTCACCATGGACGCGCGGGCTGCCACGGGTTTAGGCTGAAGGCAGGCGCGCACCAAAGACGCAGCCACATCTCAGGGAGGAGCCCCCATGTCCGAGACTGCCTCAAAAGGGCAGGACTACGAGTCGTCGTTGTCGCGCGCCACCAGTTCTGTCGCGGAATTCGAACGACGCAAAGGTCTTGTGCCCAAAATCCAGGGGGCGCTGCATTCGACGCCCGCCCTGGTTCCGCTCATCGTTCTCGTACTGTCGATCGTCGTGTTCGGCCTGCTTCTGGGGTCGAAGTTCTTCTCGCCCTTCGCGCTGACGCTGATCCTCCAGCAGGTGCAGATCGTCGGCATCGTGGCAGCGGCCCAGTCGCTGGTCATCCTGACGGCGGGCATCGACCTGTCGGTCGGCGCGATCATGGTTCTGTCTTCCGTCGTGATGGGACAGTTCACCTTCCGCTATGGCATCCCGGCGCCGGTCTCCATCCTCTGCGGGCTTGCCTGCGGGACGCTGATGGGCTTCATCAACGGCTGGCTGGTGGCGAAGGTCAAGTTGCCGCCATTCATCGTCACGCTCGGCATGTGGCAGATCGTTCTGGCGACCAACTTCCTCTACTCCGCGAACGAGACGATCCGCGCGCAGGATATCGAAGCCCAGGCCCCGATGCTGCAGTTCTTCGGCACGGTCATCGCCCTTGGCGGCGCCCGCCTGACCTACGGCGCGATCTTCATGCTGCTGCTGTTCCTGTTCCTCGCTTACATGCTGAACCAGACCGCCTGGGGCCGACACGTCTACGCAGTAGGCGACGACAAGGAAGCGGCGGAGCTTTCGGGCATCGAGGCCAACAAGGTCCTGATCTCCGTCTACATGGCATCCGGGCTGATCTGCGCCTTTGCCGGCTGGGCCCTGATCGGGCGGATCGGGTCCGTTTCTCCGACGTCCGGCCAGCTTGCCAACATCGAATCCATCACCGCCGTGGTGATCGGGGGCATCTCGCTCTTCGGCGGGCGCGGCGCGGTCATGGGCTCGCTCTTCGGGGCGCTCATCGTGGGCGTGTTCACCCTCGGGCTGCGGCTGCTCGGCGCGGACGCACAATGGACGTACCTCCTCATCGGCGTGCTGATCATCGGCGCCGTCGCGTTGGACCAGTGGATCAGAAAGGCATCGGCATGACCATTCAGCCCGTCGTTCAAGGCCGGAACATCGTGAAGCGCTACGGCCACGTGACCGCCATCGACCATGCGGACTTCGATCTCTTCCCCGGCGAGGTGCTGGCGGTGATCGGGGACAACGGCGCAGGCAAGTCTTCCATCGTGAAGGCGATCTGCGGCGCGGTCCAGCCCGACGAGGGCGAGATCAAGATCGAGGGCAAGCCGGTCCATTTCCACTCTCCGCTCGACGCGCGGGAAATGGGGATCGAGATCGTCTACCAGCAGCTTGCCCTGTCTCCGGCGCTCTCAATCGCGGACAACATG
Source organism: Sagittula sp. P11 (assembly GCF_002814095.1). Lineage (NCBI taxonomy): Bacteria > Pseudomonadati > Pseudomonadota > Alphaproteobacteria > Rhodobacterales > Roseobacteraceae > Sagittula > Sagittula sp. P11. The sequence goes on along the minus strand of NZ_CP021913.1, from coordinate 2,366,556 downwards.
TTCGCCGGGCGGGAGCTGCGGAAACCCGGCATCATGGGTTCGGTCTTCCGCCAGCTCGACAAGAAAAGGATGGAGGACTTCGCCCGCAAGAAGCTGACCGACCTCGGCCTGATGACCGTGCAGTCGATCAACCAGGCGGTCGAGACGCTCTCGGGCGGGCAGCGTCAGGGGGTCGCCGTGGCCCGTGCCGCCGCCTTCGCCCGGAAGTTCATCATCATGGACGAACCGACGGCGGCGCTTGGGGTGAAGGAAAGCCGCCGCGTGCTTGAGCTGATCCAGGACGTGCGCGCCAAGGGCATCCCGATCATCCTGATCTCCCACAACATGCCGCACGTCTTCGAGGTGGCCGACCGGGTGCACATCCATCGCCTGGGCAAGCGTCACGCGGTGGTCGACCCTAAGAAGATCTCCATGTCGGACGCGGTTGCCATCATGACCGGCGCGCTGGAACCGCCCCCGGTCGAAGAACAGCAGCTTGCACCCAAGGCTGCCTGACAAACAGGCGCCCGCGCGATCGCGGGCGCCGCACACACGCTCCGATGGTCAGGAGGCTTGCCATTAACTCGGGCATTCGTCAGATGTTAGCGGTATCGGAACTATCGGCTGACTTGCCGGTCGTCCAAGCTAGTGTTGAATGAAACAATGAAACACCGCCGAGGACCTCTCCCATGAAAGACGAAATCCTGCGCCATCTGCGTTACGGCCTTGGCAAGGACGCGGAGCATTCCTCCGTCTACGACTGGCGGATGGCGCTGTCCCGTGCCCTGCGCGACCGGATGGTGGACAACTGGATTCCCTCTACGCAGGAGGCCTACAGCTCGGGCGCGAAGCGGGTCTATTACCTGTCGATGGAGTTCCTGATCGGGCGGCTGGTGGAGGACATGGCCTCCAACCTCGGGCTGGTCGACGAGGCGAAGGCCGCGCTGAAGGAGCTTGGTCAGGATTACGAAACCATCGTGAAGGACGAACCCGACGCGGCGCTCGGCAACGGCGGACTCGGGCGGCTCGCGGCCTGTTTCATGGACAGCCTCGCGACGCTCGGCATTCCGGCGATGGGCTACGGCATTCGCTACGAGCACGGGCTTTTCGAGCAGGACTTCGTCGAGGGCCAGCAGGTCGAACGGCCGGAGACATGGCTCCAGCAGGACCACATCTGGGAGTTCGAGCGCCCCGAGGTGCAGTACCCGATCAGCTTCGGCGGCCACGTGGAGCATCACGACGGCCAGGCGCACTGGCACCCTTCGGAGACGGTGATCGCCACCGCCTACGACACGCCGGTTATCGGCTGGGAAGGGCGCTGGGGGAATACGCTGCGGCTTTGGGCGGCGATGCCCACGAAGGTCTTCGACCTCGCCAGCTTCAACCGCGGCGATTACCTCGCCGCCGGCCGGTCGGAGGCGCTGGCGCGCACGATCTGCCGCGTCCTCTATCCCGACGACACGACGGAGACGGGCAAGGAGCTGCGCCTGAAGCAGGAGTACTTCTTCACCTCCGCCTCCATCCAGGACCTGCTGCGGCGCTTCCTGTCGACCCATTCCGACATCCGCACCCTGCCCGATGCCGCCGCGATCCAGCTCAATGACACGCACCCGGCGATTGCCGGCCCGGAACTGGTGCGCCTTCTCGTCGACAAGCACGACCTCGGCATGGACGAGGCCATCGCGCTGGCCCGCCGCTGCCTTGGCTACACCAACCACACGCTCCTTCCGGAGGCGCTGGAGCGCTGGCCGGAATGGCTGTTCGGGCGCGTGCTGCCCCGCCATCTGGAAATCATCCGCGAGATCGACGCCGACCACCTGCGCCGCCACGAGGGCGCGCCGAAGATCCTCGACCATGGCAACGTGAACATGGGGGAACTGGCCTTCATCATGGCGCACAAGGTCAACGGCGTCTCCGCGCTGCACACCGAGCTGGTGAAGAAGACCGTCTTCCACGACCTGCACAGGATCCACCCGCAGCGCATCGTGAACCAGACCAACGGCATCACCCAGCGCCGCTGGCTGAAGACCTGCAACCCGGCGCTGTCCGGGCTGATCACCCGCGAACTGGGCGACGGCTGGGTCACCGATCTGGACCTCCTGGCAAAGCTCAAGTCGCGCACCGGGGACGTGGCCTTCAAGGAGGAATTCGTCGCGGCGAAACGCGCCAACAAGGTGCGGCTGGCCAACTGGGTGACGGAGACGATGGGCATCTCCATCGACCCGGACGCCATGTTCGACGTGCAGATCAAGCGCATCCACGAATACAAGCGCCAGCTGATGAACATCCTCGAAACGGTCGCGCTCTGGAACGAGATGCGGGCGCACCCGGATGCCGGCTGGACGCCGCGGGTCAAGATCTTCGGCGGCAAGGCCGCGCCCGGCTATCACGTCGCCAAGGAGATCATCCACCTGATCAACGACGTGGCCGCGGTCATCAACTCGGACGAGATCACGAAGGACCTGCTGAAGGTCGTCTATCCGCCGAACTACAACGTCACCATGGCAGAGGTGCTGATCCCCGCCGCCGACCTGTCGGAGCAAATCTCCACCGCCGGCAAGGAAGCGTCTGGCACCGGCAACATGAAGTTCGCCCTGAACGGCGCGCTGACCATCGGCACGCTCGACGGCGCGAACGTCGAAATCCGCGAACATGTCGGGCCGGAGAACTTCTTCCTGTTCGGCCTGACCGCCGAGGAGGTGATGGAGCGCCGCATGCAGCCCGGGTACGCCCGCGCCGCCATCGACGCCTCGCCGCGCCTGCAGCGCGTGCTTGGCCAGATCGTCGAGGGCCGCTTCTGCCCGCAGGATCAGGGTCGCTACCACGGGCTTGTGGGGATGCTCTATGACAGCGACTATTTCCTCGTGACATGCGATTTCGACAGTTACTACGATACCCAGCGCCGCGCCGACGAGGCGTACAAGAACGCCCGCAACTGGGCTGCCATGGCGTTGGTAAACACGGCGTCGATGGGCTTTTTCAGCTCCGATCGGACGATCAAGGGGTATGCGCGCGACATCTGGCATGTCGGATCGCGCCTCGGCGCCGGGGAGGAGGCCGCCGAATGAACTTGATAGAACCTGCGGACGCGGACCGGCTGCTGTCCGGACAGCACGCCGACCCGTTTTCCGTTCTCGGGATGCACGACGTGGACGGCAGCATCGTCGTCCGCGTGCTGCGTCCGGGCGTCGCCGCGGTGGAGGTGCTGGACCGCAAGACCGGCCGCGCCGCCGCGACGCTGGAAAGGGTGCGCGACGATCTGTTCGCCGGGGCGATCCCCCGCCGCAAGAACCGCTTCGCCTACACGCTCCGCATGTCGGAGGCGGGCGAGACCTGGGTCGAGGAAGACCCCTACGCCTTCGGGCCGGTCATGGGCGAACTCGACGAATACCTCCTTGGCGAAGGCACCCACGGGCAGCTCTGGCGGGCGCTCGGCGCGCATGTGACCGAACATGACGGCGTGAAGGGCACGCATTTCGCCGTCTGGGCGCCCAACGCCCGGCGCGTCTCGGTCGTCGGGAACTTCAACAACTGGGACGGACGGCGGCACGTGATGCGCCGGCGCGGCCAAACCGGCGTGCACGAGATCTTCCTCCCCGGAGAGGGTGACGGCACGGTCTACAAGTACGAGATCCTGAACCGCGACGGCGCGCTGATGCCGCTGAAGGCCGATCCGGTCGGTTTCGGGTCGGAACTGCCGCCCAAGACGGCCTCTGTCGTGCGCGACCTGTCGGGCTACGAATGGAACGACGCGGGCTGGATCGAAGGCCGCGGCGCACGCCAGCGCTACGACAAGCCGATCAGCGTCTACGAGGTGCACCTCGAAAGCTGGCGGCGCGTGCCGGAGGACGGCGACCGCCCCCTGACCTACCGCGAACATGCGGAACAGCTTGTGGCCTACGCCGCCGACATGGGCTTCACCCATATCGAGCTGACACCGATCTCCGAATATCCGTTCGGCGGATCGTGGGGATATCAGCCCGTCGGACTGTTCGCGCCGACCTCCCGATTCGGCAAACCGGACGATTTCCGCGCCTTCATCGACGCTGCGCATCAGGCGGGGCTGGGGGTCATCATCGACTGGGTTCCCGGGCACTTCCCGACGGACAGCCACGGCCTTGGCCGCTTCGATGGCACCGCGCTTTACGAACACGCGGACCCCAAGGAAGGCTATCACCCCGACTGGAACACGCTGGTCTACAACTACGGCCGGGCGGAGGTTGCCAACTACCTGATCGCCAACGCGAAGTTCTGGCTGGACGAATACCGCATCGACGGGCTGCGCGTGGATGCCGTGGCCTCCATGCTGTACCGCGACTATTCCCGCAAGGCGGGCGAGTGGGTGCCGAACAAGCACGGCGGACGCGAGAACCTCGAAGCCATCGATTTCCTGCGGCACATGAACGAACAGGTCTATGCCGCCCACGGCGACATCATGACCATCGCGGAGGAATCGACCGCCTTTCCCGGCGTCTCGGCCCCGACAGACACCGGAGGCCTCGGCTTCGGCTTCAAGTGGAACATGGGGTGGATGAACGACACCCTGCGATACATGGCCGAAGACCCGATCAACCGGAAGTACCACCACGACAAGATGACCTTCGGGCTGCACTACGCCTTCTCAGAGAACTTCATCTTGCCGATCAGCCATGACGAGGTGGTGCACGGCAAAGGCAGCCTGCTCGGCAAGATGCCCGGCGACGAATGGCAACAATTCGCGAACATGCGCGCCTATCTCGGCTTCATGTGGGGGCATCCGGGCAAGAAGCTGCTCTTCATGGGCTGCGAGTTCGCGCAGTACGGCGAATGGAACCACGACCGGAGCCTCGACTGGCACCTCCTGGACTACGCGCCGCACGCCGGTGTGCAGCGGCTGGTCCGGGACCTGAACGCGCTCTACCGCGCCGCGCCCGCGCTTTACGAACTGGACGCCCGGTCCGACGGCTTCACATGGATAGATGGCGGCAACGCCGAGGACAGCATCTTTGCCTGGACCCGTCAGGGCCTTGACGGTGCGCCCGTGCTGGTGGTCGCCAACTTCACGCCGGTGACGCGCCACGGCTACCGGATCGGTGTGACCCGCGACGGCCACTGGGACGAGGTCCTGAACACCGACGCGCCGGTCTATGGCGGGTCAGGGCAGGGCAACCCGGGCGGGTGCACCTCCGAAGAGGTGTCGGCGCACGGGCGCAGCAACTCCATAGAGATCACGGTGCCGCCGCTGGCCACGGTGTTCTTCAAATACTCCGGGACCGGAACGGGGAGCTGACGGCCGGAAGAGAACCTTCAAGGGGGGAAAACGATGAACAACGACAGATTCAGTCTCGCGCAGCAGACCATGGCCTACGTGCTGGCCGGCGGACGAGGCAGTCGCCTGAAGGAATTGACGGACGTCAGGGCCAAGCCCGCGGTCTACTTCGGCGGCAAGACGCGGATCATCGACTTTGCCCTGTCCAACGCGGTGAACTCCGGCATCCGCCGCATCGGCGTCGCGACCCAGTACAAGGCGCACAGCCTGATCCGTCACCTGCAGCGCGGCTGGTCCTTCTTCCGGGCCGAACGCAACGAGGGGCTCGACATCCTGCCCGCCTCCCAGATGCTGGACGAGGAGAACTGGTACAAGGGCACGGCGGACGCGGTCACGCAGAACATCTCGATCATCCGTGGCTACGGGCCGAAGTACATCCTGATCCTGGCGGGCGACCACATCTACAAGCAGGACTATTCCTACATGATCGAGCAGCACGTGAAGACCGGGGCCAAGGTCACGGTCGGCTGCATCGAGGTGCCGAAGGAAGAGGCCAAGGGCTTCGGCGTCATGGACGTGGACAAGTCCGACAAGATCCTCAGCTTCGTCGAGAAGCCCGCCGATCCGCCGACCATGCCCGGCGACGACACCCGGTCGCTGGCCTCCATGGGCATCTACGTGTTCGAGGCGGAGTACCTTTACGAGATCCTCGAAAAGGACCGCCCCGACGATGCGTCGGAGCACGACTTCGGCAAGGACATCATTCCCTCGATCGTGGCCGAGGGCGGCGCCTATGCCCATCCGTTCAGCCGATCCTGCGTGATGTCGGGGCTGGAGAGCGAGCCCTACTGGCGCGACGTCGGCACGGTCGATGCCTACTGGAAAGCCAACATCGACCTGACCGACTTCGACCCTGCGCTGGACATCTACGCAACGGACTGGCCGATCTGGACCTATTCGGAACTCGTGCCGCCGGCGAAGTTCATCCACAACGAGGAAGGCCGCCGCGGGCAGGCCGTGTCCTCCATGGTGGCGGGCGGCTGCATCGTGTCGGGCTCCTCGCTCTATCGCTGCCTGCTGTTCACCGGCTGCCGGACGCATTCCTTCTCGCAACTCGAAGGGGTGGTCGCCCTGCCCTACGTGGAGGTCGGGCGCCGGGCCTTCGTCAAGAACGCGGTGCTGGACCGCGGCGTGAAGATTCCGCCGGGCCTCATCATCGGCGAGGATCCGGAACTGGATGCCAAGCGTTTCCGCAGGACGGAAAATGGCATCTGCCTCGTCACCCAGAAAATGATCGACGCCCTGGAGTAAGCCTCGCATGAACGTCCTGATGGTCACCTCGGAATGCGCCCCCTTCGTCAAGACGGGGGGACTTGCAGACGTGGTCGGCGCGCTGCCCGGCGCACTGGCACCATCGGGCGTGGATGCGCGGGTGATGCTGCCGGCCTATCCCGCGCTGTTCCCGCTTCTGGCCAAGGGGATCGAGGTGGCGACCTTCGGCGATCTGCCGGGGGGCACGGGACGGCTGGTGCAGGTGGAGGCAGAGGGGCTGACGCTGCTCCTGCTCGACGCGCCGCAACTCTTCGACCGCCCGGGCAAGCCGTACAACGGCCCGGACGGCCTCGACTGGCACGACAACCACCGCCGTTTTGCCAGCCTCGCGCAGGCGGCGGCGCGCATCTGTTTCGACGGGCTGGCGGGCTGGACGCCGGACGTGCTGCATGCCCACGACTGGCAGGCCGCCCTTGCCCCGGTCTATCTGAAACAGACGGGCCGCACGGTGCCGAAGACCGTGGTGACCATCCACAACATCGCCTTCCAGGGCCGGTACGGCGCGCATGTACTGGACGAGCTGGGCCTGCGGCGCGACTGGTTCCACGCCGACGGCCTCGAATACTATGGCGACGTGAGTTTCCTGAAGGCCGGGCTTGTCTATGCGGACCACGTCACCACCGTCTCGCCGACCTACGCGCGCGAGATTCTGACCCCGCGGTTCGGGATGGGTCTGGAGGGCGTGCTTCAGGCCCGGACAGACAGCCTGACCGGCATCCTGAACGGCATCGACACAGGCGTCTGGAACCCCGGGGACGACGCCGCCCTGCCCGCGCCCTACGACGCAAGAAACCCGAAGAACAAGCGGCAAAGCCGCGCGGCGCTGGCCGAGCGTCTATCGCTGGACCCTGACCATGACGGTCCCTTGTTTTGCGTCATTTCCCGGCTGACCGAACAGAAGGGGCTGGACGCACTGGCCGCGGCGATCCCGCACCTCGTGGAGGCGGGCGGCCAACTGGCCGTGCTGGGCACCGGCGAACCGGGGCTGGAGGCGGCCTTCACCAAGGCGGCGCAGGACTTCCCCGGCAAGGTCGGCACCTACATCGGCTATGACGAGGCGTTCTCGCACCTCATGCAGGGCGGCGCCGACGCGATCCTGATTCCGTCCCGGTTCGAACCCTGCGGGCTGACGCAGCTATACGGCCTGCGCTACGGCACGCTGCCGGTTGTGGCGCGGACAGGCGGACTTGCAGACACGGTGATCGACGCCAATGCCGCCGCCCTCGCGGTCAAGGCCGCGACGGGTTTCGTCATGGACGAGGTCACGCCCGAGGCGATCTCGGCGACGCTCGACAGGGTGATGGAACTTTATGCGCAGCCCGGCGTCTGGAAAGAGATGATGCGTGCCGCCATGCGTCATCCGGTGGGTTGGGAGGAGTCCGCCAAGTCCTACGTCACCCTTTACGAGATCCTCACCGCATCATGACCGACACATACGCGACAAGACCGGGCCGCCCCAACCGTCTGGGCGCCCATTGGGATGGCGAGGGGGTGAACTTCGCCCTGTTCTCCGACCACGCCCATAAGGTCACACTCTGCCTCTTTTCCGAGGACGGCGAGACGGAGACCCATCGCATCGACCTGCCCGAACGCTCCGGCGCGATCTGGCACGGCTACGTCCCCGGACTGGCTCCTGGCCAGCTCTACGGCTACCGTGTCGACGGCCCCTATGCGCCCGACCGGGGCCACCGCTTCAACGCGAACAAGCTGCTCCTGGACCCCTACACCCGCGAATTGCACGGCGGGTTCACCCAGGACCCCGCGATGTTCGGCTACACGCCGGGCAGCGACGATCTGAGCTTCGACGAGCGCGATTCCGCGCCCTTCGTGCCGAAGTCGGTCGTCTCTCACCCCGATACCTTCCCGCTGGACGCACGCCCGCTCCGGCGCGGCTGGGACGATGCGCTGATCTACGAGGCCCACGTGAAGGGCACCACGATCACCCACCCGATGATCGCGGAGGAAAAGCGCGGGACCTACGATGCCATGGCCTCCGACGCGATGCTCGAACACCTGACCAAGCTGGGCGTCACCATGGTGGAACTGCTGCCCGTTCAGGCGCTCAAGCCCGAGGGCGTCCTGCTGGAGCGTGGCCTGACCAACTACTGGGGCTACAACACCGTCGCCTTCTTCACGCCGGAGCCGCGTTACCTCGGCCCCTCGGGCGTGAAGGGGTTCCGCGACATGGTGGACCGCTTCCACGCCGCCGGGATCGAGGTGATCCTCGACGTGGTCTACAACCATTCCGCAGAGGGCGACCAGAACGGGCCGACCCTGTCGTTCCGCGGCATCGACAACGCCTCCTACTATCGCCTGCTGGACGGCCAGCCCCGGTACTACGTGAACGACACCGGCACCGGGAACACGATGAACTGCTCGCACCCCTTCGTGCTGCGGCTGATCCTCGATTCCATGCGGTTCTGGGTGCAGGCCTACGGCGTCGACGGCTTCCGGTTCGACCTGGCCACGACGCTGGCGCGGGAACCGCAGGGCTTCGACCGGCATGGCGGCTTCCTTGACGCGCTGCGGCAGGACCCGGTTCTGTCCGGCGTGAAGCTGATCGCCGAACCGTGGGACATCGGACCCGGCGGCTACCGGCTGGGCCAGTTCCCGCCGGAGTTCGCCGAGTGGAACGACCGCTACCGCGACACGCTGCGCCGGTTCTGGCGGGGCGACGCACGGGCGGCGCAGGACCTCGGCGGCGCGATCCTCGGGTCCGCGGACCTGTTCGACACGCGCGGCCGCAGGGCCTGGTCCTCGGTCAACTTCGGCGCTGCACACGACGGGTATACACTCGCCGACGTCACCGCCTACACCGAGCGCCACAACGAGGCGAACGGCGAGGACAACCGCGACGGCCACCACGACAACTTCTCCGACAACTTCGGGGTCGAGGGGCCGACCGACGACGCCGACATCAACGCCGCCCGCCGTCAGCGCGTGCGCAACATGCTGGCCACGATCATGCTCTCCCAGGGCACGCCGATGATCCTGGCCGGGGACGAGGGCGGAAACACCCAGAGCGGCAACAACAACTCCTACTGTCAGGACAACGAGACCTCGTGGCTCGACTGGGAGGCGATGGACGGCAACCTGATCGAGTTCACCGCCGCGCTGTCGGCCGTCCGCAAGGCGCACCCGACGCTGGGTCAAAGCCGGTTCCTGCACGGTGCCACCCGGTCGGACGGGACGAAGGACGTGGAATGGCGGGCCTTCGACGGCTCGGCGCTGAACTGGCGCGATCCGGGCCTGTCGTCGCTCTGTATCCTGTTGCGCGGCTCCGCCGAGAACCCGGAGGGCGACGCCTCTCCGGACACGCTGCTCTTGGCCTTCAACCGGGAGAACGCGGATCAGGAGCTGGAGCTTCCCGACATCGCCCCGCGCCGCTGGCGTCGGGAAATCGACACTTCCACCGACCTGCAAAGCCCGCTGGACATCGCAGAGCCGAAGATCACCGTTCCGCGCTGCTCCCTGTCGGCCTTTGCCGCCGTCGAGGCCGAGGCATGACCGAAGCGCTCCGCGCGCTGGCCGAGGCGAACGGCATCCATCCCGGGTTCCACGACCTCTCCGGGCGCTACCTGACCGCGGCGCCCGAAACCCTGACCGCCCTGCTGCGCGCCACGGGCACCCCCGTGTCTTCCGAATCGGAGGCGACAGAGGCGCTCGCCGCCCTGCGCGCGACCGAAGCCGCACGGCACCTGCCCGCCGAGCTGCTCCTGACGGAGGGCGAAAGCCATGCCCTCCCGGTGGCCTGCGCGTGGACGGTCGCAGACGAAAACGGAACGGAGCTGGCATCGGGCGGGCCGACCGACCCGATCCCGCCCCTGCTCTTCGGCTACTACGTGCTGAACGGCGAGGGGCAGGGCTGGACGGAGGAGGTCTTTGTCCTCGTGCGTCCCGCCTCCGGTGCCCCCTCTGTCGCCGACCTCGCGCGCGTGCCACGCGCTTGGGGCGTCGTCGGCGCGCTCTACGGGTTCCGCTCGGAACGCAACGGCGGGCTAGGCTCCTACGCGGACCTCGCGGAGGCCGCCGAGGCGCTGGCGCCGATGGGCTCGCAGTTCCTCGGGATCAATCCCATCCACGCCCTGGGCTGGGCGGCGGTGGACATGCTCTCGCCCTACTCGCCCACGCACCGCGGTTTCCTCAGCACGGACCATATCGCGGTGCAGGGCCTTGGGCCGACACCCCCTGCCGAGCTGATCGACTACATCGCCTTCCGCAAACAGCACCGCGCCGGGCTGGAAGCCGCCTATGCCGCCTTCGAGGGCGACCCGGACTTCGACGCCTACCTCGCCGCGCACCCGGACCTTTCCGATTTCGCCGCCTACGAGGCGCTGAGCGAACAGTTCGGCGAGGACAGCCGCACCTGGCCCGCCCGCCTGCGCAAACCCGGCCCCGAGGCGACGAAGGCCGCGGGCACCCGCGCCCGCTTTCACGCCTGGACGCAATGGCAGGCCGAGACTCAGACAAAGGCCGCACAACGGCGCGCGAAGGCGGCGGGCATGGGTTTCGGGCTCTACCTCGACCTCGCGGTCGGATCGCGGCCCGGATGCGCCGAAAGCTGGATGAACCCCGAAACGGTGGCCACCGGCGTCTCCATCGGGGCGCCCCCGGATTACCTGAACCCCGAGGGCCAGTCCTGGAACCTGGCCGTGCACGCGCCGAAGCGGCTGACCGCCAACCGCTACCACCCCCTGCGCGACATGCTGCACCGCCTGATGTCCCGCGCGGGCATCCTGCGAATCGACCATGCGCTCGGCCTCCTGCGCGCCTACTGGCAGCCGGAGGACGGCAGTCCCGGCGGCTATGTCACCCAGCCGTTCGACGCCCTGCTGTCGGTCATCGCCATCGAGGCGCGCCGCACCGGCTGCCTCGTGATCGGCGAAGATCTCGGGCTTGTGCCTGCAGGCTTCCGCGAGAGGATGAACGCCGCCGGTCTGCTGTCCTATTCCGTCTGGCAGTACGAGACCCACGACGACGGCACGCTTGTCCCCGCCGCCGACCTGCGCCCGCACGCGCTGGCCTGCTTCGGGACGCATGACACGCCGACGCTCCGGGGCTTCTGGTACGGCACCGACATCCGCTGGTGGCAGACCATGGGCTGGCAGTCCGAAGCCGAAACCCGCGCCCGGCTGGACCAACGGTCAAGCCAGCGCGCCGGGCTGCGCGAGATGTGCAACATCCCCTTCGACGCGGGCCCCGCGCAGATCGCCCGCGCCATCCACGGCGCGCTCCTGAACGGGCCGAGCGTCCTGACCGCGCTGCAACTCGACGACCTTCTGGGTCAGGTGGAGGCACAGAACCTCCCCGGAACCATAGACCAACACCCCAACTGGCGCCGCCGGCTGCCGGTCCCTGTGGCGGAACTGGCCAACGCGGCACAGATTCGCGATACCTTGCCGCAAAGGCCCGAGTCGGACAGCACGCCGGCGGCTGAGGATTGAACGGAAAGGACTTTGCCCGATGACACCCGTGACCAAACCGATCTCGCCCTTCGAGGGACAGAAACCCGGCACCTCGGGCCTCCGCAAGAAGACCCGGGTGTTCATGCAGCCGGGCTATGTCGAGGCCTTCGTCCAGTCGATCTTCAACGCCATCGGCGGCTGCGCGGGCAAGACCTTCGTCATCGGCGGTGACGGACGCTACTTCAACGCCGAGGCCATCCAGACGATCCTGCGCATGGCCGCCGCGGGCGGCGCTTCGAGGGCGATCGTCGGACAGCACGGGCTGCTGTCGACGCCCGCCGCGTCGAACCTGATCCGGGTGCGCGGCGCCGACGGCGGGCTGATCCTGTCGGCCAGCCACAACCCCGGCGGCATCGACGAGGATTTCGGCCTCAAGTACAACATCTCGAACGGCGGCCCCGCACCCGAAGGGGTGACGGCGGCGATCTTCGACCAGACGCAGACGCTGACGGAATACTACACGCTGGACACCGCGGACCTCGACCTCTCGGCCATCGGCGAAACCACGCTGGGCGGCATGACGGTCGAGATCGTCGACCCGGTGACCGACTACGCGGCGCTGATGCAGACGCTCTTCGATTTCGACGCCATCAGGGCGCTGATCGCGGACGGCTTCACCCTGCGCTTCGACGCGATGCACGCGGTCACCGGCCCCTATGCCAAGGCGATCATCGAAGGCATGTTGGGCGCGCCCGAAGGCACAGTGCTGAACGGCGTACCATCGGTCGACTTCGGCAAGGGCCACCCGGACCCCAACCCGATCTGGGCCAAGCCGCTGGTCGACATGGTGATGTCGGAGGATGGCCCTGACTTCGCCGCCGCCTCCGACGGGGACGGCGACCGCAACATGATTCTCGGCAAGGGGATCTACGTGACCCCCTCGGACAGCCTTGCGGTGCTGGCCGCCAACGCGCCGCTGGCCCCGGGGTACGAGCGCGGACTGGCTGGAGTCGCCCGCTCCATGCCCACCTCCCGCGCCGCCGACCGCGTGGCCGATAAGCTGGGCATCGGCGCCTACGAGACCCCCACCGGCTGGAAGTTCTTCGGCAACCTCCTCGATGCGGGAAAGGCCACGCTCTGTGGCGAGGAAAGCGCCGGAACCGGCTCCGACCACGTGCGGGAGAAGGACGGCCTCTGGGCGGTGCTGCTCTGGCTCAACATCCTTGCGAAGCGCAAGATGAGCGTGAAGGACATCCTGCTGGACCACTGGCAGACCTACGGGCGCGACTATTACTCCCGCCACGACTACGAAGCCGTGGACAGCGCCATTGCCGAAGGCATCATGGCCGACCTCAAGACCAGGGTGGACGGCCCGCTGCCCGCGGGGATCGAGAAGATCGACAGCTTCTCCTACACCGACCCGGTCGACGGCTCCGTGAGCCACAACCAGGGCATGCGCGTGTTCTTCGACGACGGTGCCCGGGCGGTGATGCGCCTCTCCGGGACCGGCACCGAGGGCGCCACGATCCGCGTCTACCTCGAACGCTACGAAGCCCCGGACGGCGACCTGACGATCGAGACGCAGGAAGCGCTCGCCCCTATCGCCGCGGCCGTGGACGACCTGACCGGCCTCAAGGAACGGTCCGGCCGGACCGCGCCGGATGTCATGACCTGAAAGGGGCTCCGCCCCCGCCCACTGCGTGGGCTCCCCCGAGGTATTTGGACCAAGATGAAGATGGAGACGCGCCCATGCCTTCATCTTGGCGAAAATACCTCGGGGGGAGCCGAAGGCGGGGGGCGGCGCCCCCCCTCCGCCGCCGCGGCAGCGAATCCGCTTGCGTCCCGCGCCGCGCTCGCCTATATCGCCCTCAACAGCGAGGAGCTGGGGCCGCGAGGCCGCAGCGCCCACCGATAAGATGAGCGGGCCGCTGGCCCGCTTTTTTGTTTCTGCGCCCGAAAGGCCCGATAGAAATGACCAATATGATCGCAAAGACCGGCATGGACATGCGCCTTGCCGAGATCCTCGCCCCGGTCATCGAGGACATGGGGTTCGAACTTGTCCGCATCCGCCTGCAGGGCGGCAACACGCCGCTTTTGCAGATCATGGCCGAACGTCCCGAGGGCGGGATCGAAGTCGACGAATGCGCGGCGATCTCGACCGCCGTGTCCGCCGTGCTCGACGTCGAGGATCCGATCGTCGAAGCCTACACGCTGGAGGTCTCCTCTCCGGGGATCGACCGCCCGCTGACGCGGCTCAAGGATTTCGACACGTATGAAGGCTATGAAGCCAAGCTGGAAACCGACGAACTGATAGAGGGCCGCAAGCGGTTCCGTGGTATCCTGGCCGGGGTCGAAGGCTCCGAGGTTCTGATCAACGTGGACGAGGGCACGATCGGCCTGCAGTTCGACTGGCTCGCAGACGCGAAGCTGGTGATGACCGACGAGCTGGTCCGCGAGATGCTCAAGGCCCGCAAGACGGCCGCACTGGACGAAAACAAGTACGACGACATCGAGGCCGACACGCCCGAGGAGGAATAAGAGATGGCAATCACCTCTGCAAACCAGCTGGAGCTCCTGCAGACCGCCGAGGCAGTCGCGCGCGAGAAGATGATCGACCCCGGTCTCGTGGTCGAGGCGATGGAGGAATCCCTCGCCCGTGCGGCAAAGTCCCGCTACGGCGCGGAGATGGACATCCGCGTCTCCATCGACCGCAAGACCGGCCGCGCGACCTTCACCCGCGTCCGCACCGTGGTCGAGGACGAGGAGCTGGAGAACTACCAGGCGGAACTGACCGTCCAGCAGGCCAAGCAGTACATGGCCGACCCGAAGATCGGCGACACCTACGTCGAGGAAGTCCCGCCCGTCGAACTGGGCCGCATCGCCGCGCAGTCCGCCAAGCAGGTCATCCTCCAGAAGGTCCGCGAAGCGGAGCGTGACCGTCAGTACGAGGAATTCAAGGACCGCGCCGGCACGATCATCAACGGTCTGGTCAAGCGCGAGGAATACGGCAACGTCATCGTCGACGTGGGCCGGGGCGAGGCGATCCTGCGCCGCAACGAGAAGATCGGCCGCGAGAGCTATCGCCCGGGCGACCGCATCCGCTGCTACGTCAAGGACGTCCGCCGCGAGACCCGTGGCCCGCAGATCTTCCTGTCGCGCACCGCGCCGGAATTCATGCGCGAGCTCTTCAAGATGGAAGTGCCGGAGATCTACGACGGCATCATCGAGGTGAAGGCCGTGGCCCGCGACCCGGGCTCCCGCGCCAAGATCGCCGTGATCTCCTACGACAACGGCATCGACCCGGTCGGCGCCTGCGTGGGTATGCGCGGTTCCCGCGTGCAGGCCGTCGTGAACGAGCTGCAGGGCGAGAAGATCGACATCATCCCGTGGAACGAGGACGTGCCGACCTTCCTCGTGAACGCGCTGCAACCGGCCGAAGTGTCGAAGGTCGTTCTGGACGAAGAGGCAGAGCGCATCGAGGTCGTCGTGCCGGACGAGCAGCTTTCGCTCGCCATCGGCCGTCGCGGCCAGAACGTGCGTCTGGCCTCGCAGCTCACCGGTCTCGACATCGACATCATGACCGAGGAAGAGGAATCGAAGCGCCGCCAGAAGGAATTCGAGGAGCGCACGCAGCTGTTCATGGACACGCTGGACCTCGACGAATTCTTTGCCCAGCTGCTGGTTTCCGAAGGGTTCACCAACCTCGAGGAAGTCGCCTACGTCGAGATGGACGAACTGCTGGTCATCGACGGCGTGGACGAGGACACCGCGGCGGAGCTTCAGACCCGTGCACAGGAATACCTCGAAGAGCAGGCCCGCAAGGCGGAAGCCCGGGCCCGCGAACTTGGCGCCGACGACACCCTGCTGGCCTTCGAGGGCCTGACCCCGCAGATGGTGGTCGCCCTCGCCGAGGACGGCGTGAAGACGCTCGAGGACTTCGCCACCTGCGCCGACTGGGAGCTGGCCGGCGGCTGGACCACCCAGGACGGTCAGCGCGTCAAGGACGACGGCCTGCTGGAGAAGTTCGGCATCGACCTCGAGGAAGCGCAGAACATGGTGATGACCGCCCGCGTGATGCTGGGCTGGGTCGACCCCGAAGAGCTGGTTTCGTCTTCCGAGGAAACGGAAGAAGAAGCCACCGAAGAGGCCGAGGAGTAAGCGATTGACCCGAGGGGGCCGCGACACCAACCGCGAAGACGGACCTGAACGGAAGTGCATCGCCACGGGCGAAGTGCAACCGAAGAACGGGCTCGTGCGCTTTGTCGCGGGCCCCGACGGAAGGATTGTGCCCGATCTGGCTGGAAAATTGCCCGGAAGAGGCCTATATGTCTCTGCTGACCGCGCCGCGCTGGAAAAAGCCGTTAAGAAGGGCCTTTTCTCCCGCGCCGCGAAGCAACCCGTTCAGGTTCCTGACGGCCTGGCGGATCTTCTCGAACAGATGCTGGCCCGACGCGTGATCGACCTGATCTCGCTGGCCCGCAAATCGGGGGAAGCCATAGCGGGTTACGAGAAGGTGAAGGCCATGCTCCAGATGGAGGAGGCCTCTGTCCTGATCCAGGCCGAAGACGGCTCTGGCCGGGGCAAAACGAAATTGAGCACGCCTTACGGCGGGCGATATATCGGCTGGCTGACCGCGGACGAGTTGGGCGCGGCCTTCGGTCGACAAACTGTTATACACGCCGCGCTTGGCTCTGGCGGACTCGTGCCGCGTATTGTAGAGGAAGCCATGCGCTTGAAAGGACTCCGCGTTGCGCCCGAACCGATGGACGCGAAAGCGGCTCGCGGCGGCGAAACCCGCCGGAAAGGATGAAGACGTTTGATGAGCGATAACGACGGCAAGAAAACCCTGGGGGTTCGTGGTGGCGGCCGGTCCGGCAGCGTGAAGCAGAGCTTCAGCCATGGACGCACCAAGAACGTCGTGGTGGAAACCAAGCGCAAGCGCGTTGTGGTGCCGAAGCCGGGTGCCGGTGCGGCAGCCGGCGCAGGCGGCGGCAAGGGTGGCCCTGTGGGCGGCTCGGGCAAGCGGCCGGCCGGCATTACCGATGCAGAGATGGAGCGCCGCCTGAAGGCGCTTCAGGCCGCGAAGGCCCGCGAGGCCGACGAACAGGCCAAGCGCGAAGAAGAGGAAAAAGCCCGCGCCGAAGAGCGTGAGCGCCTCCGCGCCGAAAAGGAACAGAAGGAACGCGAGCAGCGCGAGGCCGAAGAAGCCCTGCGCCGCAAGGCGGAAGACGAGGCCCGCAAGGTCCGCGAGGCGAAGGAAGCCGAAGAGCGCAAGGCGAAAGCCGCCGCTCAGGCCGCTGCCCAGCCCGCGCCCGCCGAAGGCGAGCCCGCCCGCAAGGCGCGCGACGTCAAGGACAAGGCCCCGCCGGCCCGCCGCGAGAACGAGAACGACGACCGCGGCCGTGGCCGTGGCCGCGACGATTCCGGTCGCCGCTCGGGCAAGCTGACCCTGAACCAGGCGCTTTCCGGTGGCGAGGGTGGCCGTCAGAAGTCGCTCGCCGCGATGAAGCGCAAGCAGGAACGCCAGCGCCAGAAGGCGATGGGCGGCCAGCAGAACCGCGAGAAGGTCGTGCGCGACGTCAAGCTGCCCGAGGCGATCACCGTCGCCGAACTCGCGAACCGCATGGCGGAGCGCGTGGCAGACGTGGTGAAGGCGCTCATGCAGTCCGGCATCATGGCGACGCAGAACCAGTCGATCGACGCGGACACCGCCGAACTCATCATCGAGGAATTCGGCCACCGCGTGACCCGCGTCTCCGATTCCGACGTCGAGGACGTGATCGCATCGGTCGAGGACAAGGAAGAAGATCTTCTGCCGCGTCCGCCGGTCATCACGATCATGGGCCACGTCGACCACGGCAAGACCTCGCTGCTCGACGCGATCCGTCAGACCAACGTGACCTCCGGCGAAGCCGGCGGGATCACCCAGCACATCGGCGCCTACCAGGTGACGACGAAAGACGGCCAGGTGCTGTCGTTCCTCGACACCCCGGGCCACGCCGCCTTCACCTCCATGCGCTCCCGTGGTGCACAGGTGACGGACATCGTCGTGCTGGTGGTTGCGGCGGATGACGCCGTGATGCCGCAGACGGTCGAGGCGATCTCCCACGCGAAAGCGGCGGGTGTCCCGATGATCGTGGCGATCAACAAGGTCGACAAGCATTCCGCGAACCCGACCAAGGTGCGCACCGACCTTCTCCAGCACGAAGTCGTGGTGGAAGAGATGTCCGGTGACGTGCAGGACGTCGAGGTTTCGGCGCATACCGGCCAGGGCCTGGATCAGCTGCTCGAAGCCATCGCGCTTCAGGCCGAGATCCTCGAGCTGAAGGCCAACCCGAACCGTGCCGCCGAAGGCGCCGTGATCGAAGCGCAGCTCGACGTGGGCCGTGGCCCCGTGGCCACCGTTCTGGTGCAGAAGGGCACGCTGAAGCAGGGCGACATCTTCGTCGTGGGCGAGCAGTACGGCAAGGTCCGTGCGCTCATCAACGACAAGGGCGAACGCGTGAAGGAAGCCGGCCCCTCCGTGCCTGTCGAGGTCCTGGGCCTCAACGGCACACCCGAAGCCGGCGACGTGCTCAACGTGACGGAAACCGAAGCACAGGCCCGCGAGATCGCGGAATACCGTGCCCACGCCGCCAAGGAGAAGCGCGCAGCCGCCGGTGCAGCGACCACGCTGGACCAGCTTCTGCAGAAGGCCAAGGACGACGAGAACGTCTCCGAACTGCCGATCCTTGTTAAGGCGGACGTTCAGGGCTCTGCCGAGGCGATCGTTCAGGCGATGGAGAAGATCGGCAACGACGAGGTGCGCGTGCGCGTGCTGCACTCGGGTGTCGGCGCCATCACCGAAACCGACGTCGGCCTTGCCGAAGCGTCGGGCTGCCCGGTCATCGGCTTCAACGTCCGTGCCAACGCACCGGCGCGGAATGCCGCGAACCAGAAGGGCGTGGAGATCCGCTACTACTCGGTGATCTACGACCTCGTGGACGACGTGAAGAAGGCGGCCTCCGGCCTGCTGTCCAACGAAGTGCGCGAGAACTTCATCGGCTACGCCGAGATCAAGGAGGTCTTCAAGGTCTCCAACGTCGGCAAGGTCGCGGGCTGTCTGGTCACCGAAGGGGTGGCACGCCGCTCTGCCGGTGTCCGCCTCCTGCGCGACAACGTGGTGATCCACGAGGGCACGCTGAAGACGCTCAAGCGCTTCAAGGACGAGGTGGCCGAGGTCATCTCCGGCCAGGAATGCGGCATGGCGTTCGAGAACTACGACGACATCCGCCCGCAGGACGTCATCGAGATCTTCGAGCGTGAAGAGATCGTGCGTACGCTGGACTGATCCCGGACGCACCCAAGACATGAACAAGGCCGCGACCCACCCGGGTTGCGGCCTTTTCCTTTGTTCCCAGGCGGACGATTGCGCGTTGCCGATGGCCTGAAAGAACGAAAGGCCCCCGAACAAACGGGAGCCTTTTCGCCAATCGCATAAAGTCACCCCGAAGGGCGCTGTCACCAAGCCGTCGTCAGGCGGCGGCTTTGCCCATCACGGGGTGTCCCGTGTAGACCGTGTTACCTACGCGTACCGACATCCGACCGTCGGGCAGTTGCTGTTCAAGCATACCCTGGACGGAAATGTAGTTTCCGATCGTGATCGTCTTCAGCATGTCAAATCCTCCCAGACACAGATGACCCAGCCGAATATACCGTAACCGGACAAAATTACTATCTTCTAAAGTCACAGAAATGACACGTTTCCGCGGGTTTATTGTGCACGCAGGAAACGATTAGGTGAATTTTTCAACTTTCATACCGAAAATCCACCTTAACCTGTGGACAAACCGGAACCTTACAACCAGTCGCGGAGAATCGGAATCAGCGGGATATCGGCCGGGGGCATGGGGTAATCCTTCAGCTGCTGCGCCCGCACCCACTTCAGCGCCTGGTTCTCCTTGCCCTGCACCACGCCCTTCCATTTCCGGCAGGCGAACAGCGGCATCAGCAGGTGGAAAGTCTCGTAGGTGTGAGAGGCGAAGGTCAGAGGCGCAAGGCAGCTGTCCCAGGTCTCGATCCCCAGTTCCTCCTGAAGTTCGCGGATCAGGGCAGCCTCCGGCGTTTCGCCGGGTTCGACCTTGCCGCCGGGAAATTCCCAGAGGCCGGCCATCGACTTGCCCTCAGGGCGCTGTGCGAGCAGCACGCGCCCGTCGGGATCGATGAGGGCTACGGCGGAAACGAGGACGATCTTCATGGGCGGCGCTCCCTTTGGCGCAGGCTCGTGGGGGGCCAGCCCCCCACGAGTCCGAGGTATTTCGGCCAAGATGAAGGAGCGGGCGCCGGTTCGGTGGATTACGAGCGGTAATCGGCGTTGATGGTGATGTAGCCGTGGGTCAGGTCGCAGGTCCAGACGGTGGCGGTGCCGGTGCCCAGACCGATGTCCACATTGATCGGGATCTCTGCCTGCTTCATCACCGCCGCACCTTGTTCCTCGGCATAGCTTTCGGCGACCCAGCCCTTTTCCGCGACAAGCACATCGCCGAAGCGGATGGTCAGCCGGTCGCGGTCCGCGGCGGCGCCGGACTTGCCAACGGCCATCACGATGCGGCCCCAGTTCGGGTCCTCACCTGCGATGGCGGTCTTGACCAGCGGCGAGTTGGCGATGGACAGGGCATGCGTGCGGGCGTCGGCGTCGGTGGCCGCACCCGTCACGGTGACAGTCACGAACTTGGTGGCGCCCTCGCCGTCGCGGACCACCTGGTGGGCGAGGTCGCGCATCACGTCCTCCACCGCCGCAGCGAAGTCGGCATTGCCGGTCACATCGACGCCGGAGGCCCCGGTGGCCCCCATGATAAGGGAGTCGGAGGTGGAGGTGTCGCTGTCCACGGTGATGTTGTTGAAGGTGCGGGCGTTGGCCTCAGACACGATTTTCTGCAGGTCGGCGCGGCCGATCTTCGCATCGGTGAACATGTAGACCAGCATGGTCGCCATGTCGGGCGCGATCATGCCGGAGCCCTTGGCGATCCCGGCGATCTTCACGGTCTTGCCGCCCACCGAAACCTCGGCAGAAGCGCCCTTGGGGAAGGTGTCGGTGGTCATGATGGCCGCCGCCGCGTCGGAGATGCCCTCTGCCGAGAGGGCGGAGACCGCCTCGTCGAGCTTCGCGATGATGCGGTCATGAGGCAGCGGGACGCCGATCACGCCGGTCGAGGCGGTAAAGACGCGTTCCGCCGGGAGGCCGGTGGCGGCGGAGACCGCCGCGCATATGGCCGCGACCGAGCCGTCGCCGGCCCGGCCCGTGAAGGCGTTGGAGTTGCCGGAGTTCACGAGGATCGCAGCACCTTCACCGCCCTCGCCCGCCAGCTTGGCCTGGCAGTCGAGGACCGGGGCGGAGCGCGTCGCCGAGCGGGTGAAGACCCCCGCCACGACCGAGCCCGGATCGAGCACGGCCAGCATCACGTCGGTGCGGTTCTTGTATTTCACCCCTGCCGCAACGGCAGACAGGCGCACGCCCGCGATGACGGGAAGGTCCGGAAAGGTTTCCGGGGCAAGCGGGGACTTCGGCGGCATTCTCAGTTCTCCAGAAGCTGCGTCTCGGACAGGATCGACGGATCGACGGTGCCCTGCGGCATCCGGGTGACGTCCATCTGCCGCATCAGCGAGTCGATGTGTTCTTCTACCTTATCCTGCTGGATCTGCTGCACGATTTCCGCGCGCACCGTCTCGAGCTCCGGCGCTTCCTGGGTCCGCGTCTCGTTCAGCTTGATGACGTGCCAGCCGAACTGGGTCTCCACCGGGCCGGTGACGTCGCCGGGGGCAAGCGATTCAACCGCGACCTGGAAGGGCTCCACCATCATGCCGGCACCGAACCAGCCCAGCGAGCCGCCGTTGGGGCCGGAGGGGCCGGTCGACTTCTCGCGCGCGACGGTGGCGAAGTCGGCACCGCCCTTGACCTCGGCCAGCACTTCCTCGGCGGCCTCCTTGGTTTCCAGAAGGATGTGCGAGGCGTTGTATTCCTTGCCCTGCTCCACGTCGACGTAGTCGCGCTGGTAGATCGCAAGCACCTCTTCCTCGGTCACGGCGCGGTCTGCCACGGTGGTGATCGCCACAGCCGCCAGCAGCGAGCGGCGCTCGTTCTCCATCGACAGCCGGACGAGGTCGGTCTCCTCGGCGTCCTTGGACTGCGAGAGGACCTCCTGCTGGATCAGCTGCTGCAGCAGTCCGTCCCAGAGCTGGGCGTCGGGGATCTGCTGGTACTGCTGCGGTAGGCTGGCCTTGGCGACCATCATGTGACCGACGGTGATGTCGGTGCCGCCCACCGTCGCCACGACCCGCCCGAGGTCTTCGGCGGTGAACGGGGCGGCCTCCTCGGCCGGCTCTTCAGCGGCCGCGCCTTCGGCCATCATGCCGGAGCCCTGCCCGGTCGCATCCATCGAGTGGCCTTCGGTCGTGGTTTCCTCTCCCTGTCCGGCGCTTTCCGCCGCCGCGGGCATCGCCAACGTCAGCGCAAGCAGCGCCGTGCTGAGCGTGAGAGTGACCCGACCTTGCGTGGTTTTAGACATACCGTCCTCCTGATGCCTGTCCCGTGATAGCGGGCGGCGTTGACACTTTCCGGCCTGCCGACTACATGCCGCAAGGGCCCTGCGTGGCCGGTCTCCTAGCCTGTCATATGGGCTCGGTACGAGGCGGGCAAGCAGATGCCGCACACGAAACCGGGAACAGGTAACCAGGCATGTTGGGAAAAATCGCGCGCAAGGTGTTCGGAACGCCGAACGACCGCAAGATCAAGACCACCCGCCCGCTGGTGGAAAAGATCAACGCGCTGGAGCCCGAGTTCGAGAAGCTCGACGACGCCGGCCTGATCGCGAAAACCGCCGAATTCAAGGAACGCGTGGCGAAGGGCGAAAGCCTTGACCACATCCTTCCGGAAGCCTTCGCCAACTGCCGCGAGGCCGCGAGGCGGGCGCTTGGCCTGCGCGCCTTCGACGTGCAGCTGATGGGCGGGATCTTCCTGCACCAGGGCAACATCTCCGAGATGAAGACCGGCGAGGGCAAGACGCTGGTCGCCACCTTCCCGGCCTACCTGAACGCGCTGACCGGGCGCGGCGTGCACATCGTCACGGTGAACGACTACCTCGCCACGCGCGACGCCGAATGGATGTCGAAGGTCTACAACGCGCTCGGCATGACCTGCGGCACGGTCTATCCGCGCCAGCCCGAGGACGAGAAGGCCCAGGCCTACGCCTGCGACATCACCTACGCGACGAACAACGAGCTGGGCTTCGACTACCTCCGCGACAACATGAAGTCGGAGCTGAACCAGATCCACCAGCGCGACCATTATTACGCCATCGTCGACGAGGTGGACTCCATCCTGATCGACGAGGCGCGGACGCCGCTGATCATCTCCGGCCCCTCCGAGGACCGGTCCGAGCTTTACATCTCCGTCGACAAGCTGATCCCCGAACTGGTGGAAGAGCATTACGAGGTCGACGAGAAGACCCGCAACGTGACCTTCACCGACGAGGGCAACGAGTACCTCGAAGAGCACCTGCACGCCCGCGGCCTTCTGCCTGAGGGGCAGACGCTCTACGATCCGGAATCCACGACCGTCGTGCACCACGTCAACCAGGCGATCCGGGCGCACAAGCTGTTCCAGAAGGACAAGGACTATATCGTCCGCGACGGCGAGGTCGTGCTGATCGACGAGTTCACCGGCCGCATGATGGCCGGACGCCGCCTGTCGGACGGCCTGCACCAGGCCATCGAGGCCAAGGAAGGGCTGGAAATCAAGCCTGAGAACGTCACGCTGGCGTCGGTCACCTTCCAGAATTACTTCCGTCTTTACGACAAGCTGGGCGGCATGACCGGTACGGCCGTGACCGAGGCCGACGAATTCATGGAAATCTACGGCCTGGGCGTCGTCGAGGTCCCGACCAACCGCCCGATCGCCCGCATTGACGACGACGACAAGGTGTTCCGCACCGCGCGCGAGAAGTACGCCGCCATCGTCGAGGAGATCGGCGAGGCGCACAAGAAGGGCCAGCCGGTTCTCGTCGGCACCACCTCCATCGAGAAGTCCGAAATGCTGAGCCGCATGCTTCAGGAAGTCGGGCTGAAGCACAACGTCCTGAACGCCCGCCAGCACGAGCAGGAGGCGCAGATCGTCGCCGACGCCGGCAAGCTGGGTGCGGTGACCATCGCGACGAACATGGCGGGCCGCGGCACCGACATCAAGCTGGGCGGCAACGTCGAGTTCAAGGTGATGGAGGCCATCGCCGCCCACCCGGACCGCAACCCCGACGAGATCCGCGCCGAGATCGAGCAGGCCCATGCCGCCGACGAAGGCGCCGTGAAGGAGGCCGGCGGTCTCTTCGTGCTGGCGACGGAGCGTCACGAAAGCCGTCGCATCGACAACCAGCTCCGCGGCCGTTCGGGCCGTCAGGGCGACCCGGGCCGCTCCTCCTTCTATCTCTCGCTCGAAGACGACCTGATGCGGATCTTCGGCTCCGACCGTCTCGACAACGTGCTGGGCAAGCTCGGCATGAAGGAAGGCGAGGCGATCGTGCACCCTTGGGTGAACAAGTCGCTCGAACGCGCGCAGGCGAAGGTCGAGGGCCGCAACTTCGACATCCGTAAGCAACTGCTGAAGTTCGACGACGTGCAGAACGACCAGCGGAAGGTCATCTTTGCCCAGCGGCGCGAGATCATGGAAGCGAAGGACCTGTCGGAGATCGTCACCGACATGCGCCACGACATCATCGACGAGCTGGTGGATACCTACTGCCCGCCGAAGACCTACGCCGACCAGTGGAACATGCAGGGCCTTTACGCCGCCTGCATCGAGAAGCTGGGCGTCGATGCTCCCTTGATGGCATGGGGCGACGAGGACGGCGTCGATCAGGACGTTATCGCCGAACGGCTGCGTGACGAGTCCGACAAGATCATGGCCGAGAAGCAGGAAGCCTTCGGACCGGAGACCATGCGCTCCATCGAGAAGCAGGTTCTGCTGCAGACCATCGACAAGAAGTGGCGCGAGCACCTTCTGACGCTGGAACACCTGCGTTCCGTCGTGGGCTTCCGCGGCTACGCGCAGCGCGACCCGCTGAACGAGTACAAGACCGAGGCCTTCCAGCTTTTCCAGAACCTGCTGGAAAGCCTGCGGGAGACGGTGACCGAACAGCTCGCGCAGGTCCGCCCGATGACCGAGGAAGAGCGCCAGAAGATGATGCAGGAGCTGCGCCAGCAGCAGGAGGCGATGCAGCGCGCGCTCAAGGCCCGTGCCGACGCGGCCTCCACACAGGCGGCCCTGCCGGACGAGAACGCCACCGCCCCCGACGGCGCGGCGCCCGCGTTCGACGAGACCGATCCGACGACCTGGGGCAACCCCGGCCGCAACGATCCCTGCCCCTGCGGTTCGGGCAAGAAGTTCAAGCACTGCCACGGCAGCCTGACCTGACCCGAGTCGCAAATGGTTAAGAAAGGGGTGTCCGTGACCCACGGGCACCCCTTCGTTTCTTGCATTATCCCGTGACAATTCCTTAATTTTTTCGCCAAATAGGTGAAACGCCGCGATCTGTCCGCCTTGCAGCCCAACGATGGCCACGTTTCCGAGCGATTTTCGTCCCCGACCCTAAAGGACAGGAGCCAAGGAATGTCCAAGCTGCTGGAACTGACGAAAAACCACAAGAAGAGCCTCGTGCTTGGCGGCGTCACCCTGTGTTGTGCGCTGGGGATCGGCTACATCATGCAGTACGGCGTGGCCCTGCCCGGACAACAGCAGGCGCTGGCCCCCACCGGGCAGCAGATCGCTGTGACCGGCGTGACCCCCACATCCTCCGGCAACATCGGCGCCGCGCGCTCCCCGCTGGCCGAGGACATGGGCACCACCAGCCCGGCCCCCGTGACGCTTGTCGCCGCCCCCGCTGTTGCCGCGATGCCCGGTGTCATGACCGGAATCCCGGCGATGGCACCCCGCGCCCCTGAGCCCGAGGTGGAAGCGGAGGCAGTGATCACCTTTGCCGCCGCCGATGACCGCGACATGGAAACCCTCCCCGCCCCCTCGCGGGAACCGGCCCCCGTGGCGTCCTGCGACATCTCCATGACAGCCGCTGCGACCGCCGGCGCGATGGTGGACCTCACGCTCTCCGCCCCCTGCAACGCATCGGAGCGCGTAACCCTGCATCATCACGGCATGATGTTCACCGATGTGACCGACTCTGACGGCACCCTGAACGTGACCGTTCCGGCGCTGGCGGAAAACGCCCTCTTCATCGCCAGCTTCGCCTCCGGCGACGGCGCCACCGCGATGACCGAGGTGTCTTCCCTGCCGTTCTACGACCGCGTTGTGGTGCAGTGGAAAGGCGATGCCGGTCTTGGCCTGCACGCCCGCGAATTCACCGAGGACTACTTCGGCCCCGGCCACGTCTGGTCCGGCGCGGCAGGCGACCTCGGCTCTGCCGCGAAGGGCAACGGCGGTTTCATGACGGTGCTCGGCCATTCCGATGCACCCGATGCCCTGCGGGCGGAGGTCTATTCCTTCCCCACCGGCACGGCACAGCGCAGCGGCGACGTGCACCTGACCGTCGAGGCAGAGATCACCGCAACCAACTGCAACCAGCCGGTCGAGGCGCAGACGCTCGAACTGCGGGGCGACGCCAAGCTGCGGACCCGCAACCTGACGCTCGACATGCCCGACTGCACAAGTTCCGGTGACTTTCTTGTGTTGAAAAACCTCGTCGAAGACCTGACAATCGCCGCGAGGTAGCGGCAAGCCGGACGAGGACCTTCATGGCGATCAGACGTGCGGCGGTTTTCGCCGCACTTTTCCTTTTCATGCAGGTCGCCTCGGCGTTTGCTCAGGACATCGTGCTGCGGTCCCGCGACGGCTCCATCGAGCTGAGCGGCAACCTCCTGGGCTTCGACGGCGAATTCTACCGCATCGACACCCAGTTCGGCGTGCTGACGGTGGACGGCTCCGGCGTCAGCTGCACCGGCATCGGCTGTCCCTCCCTTGTCGACTACGTGGCCGAGATCGAGGTCTCCGGCTCCGCCACCATCGGGCGGGTCCTCCTGCCCGCCCTTATCGAGGCTTTTGCCCTGCGCAACGCCATGTCGGCAGAGCGGACAAAGGTCGACGACACCCATTTCCGCTACGACCTGACCAGCGACGACACCGGCAAGACGGTGGGGCGATTCCACGTCCACGTCTCCAACACCGACGAAGGCTTTGCCGACCTTCTGGCGGACGACGCCGACATCGTCATGGCCCTGCGCGAAATCCGCCGGGAAGAGGCGCGCCGCGCGCGCGAGGCGGGGCTGGGCGACCTGACGCTGTCCACCCGCTCGACGGTCCTGGCCCTCGACGCGGTGGTGCCGATCGTCGCGCCGGGCAACCCGGTCGACTCGCTGTCCATGTCCGATCTCGTGGCCATCCTCTCCGGCAGCCAGTCGAACTGGCAGGCTTTCGGCGGCCCCGACGCGCCGATCACCGTGCACATGCGCGACGAGGCCTCCGGCCTCGCGCAGGGCATCGAGGACCGCTTATTGAAGCCCGCCCGCGCAACGCTCGGCCCCGCGCGGCGGCACCGCTCCAACACGGCCCTGGCGACGGCGGTGACGCGCGATCCATTCGGCATCGGGCTCGCCAGCTTCTCCGACATCGGCAACGCCAAGGCGCTGGACCTCACGGGGCCTTGCGGCTTCCAGATGCGCGCCGCGCGCCGCGCCGTGAAGACCGAGGACTATCCGCTGACCGCCCCGGCCTTCCTCTACGTGCCTGCCCGGCGGCTGCCGGCTCTGGCGCGCGACTTCCTGCGCTTCACCCGCAGCCCGCAGGCCCAGATCGTCATCCGCCGCGCCGGTTTCGTCGATCAGGCCGCGGAGGAGATCAGCGCCGACCTTCAGGGCGACCGGCTGTCCAACGCCATCCTCACCGCGCAGGGAGAGGGCGGCCTGACCACGCTCAAGCGCCTGACCGGCACGCTGGTGCCCATGCGCCGCCTGACGACCTCCTTCCGGTTCGAGACCGGCTCTTCCCGGCTCGATGCGCAGTCCCGCTCGAACGTGCTGCAACTGGCGCACGATCTGGAGGCCGGGCGTTACGACGGGCGCAAGCTGCTGTTTGTCGGCTTCTCCGACGGGGCCGGGCCTGCGGATGCCAACCTGACCATCGCCCGCCGCCGTGCCGAGGCGGTGAAGGCCGCTGTCGAGGTCACCGCCGAAACCGCCGACCTCAGTCGCGTGGAACTGGCCCTCGATGCCTTCGGAGAGGCGATGCCCATGGCCTGCGACGACACCTCCTGGGGGCGTCAGGTGAACAGGCGGGTCGAGGTCTGGGTGAAGTAACGCCCTGACACGGCCCTAAAGCAGCCCCTCCGACCGGAAGCTCATCTCCCGTGATTTGCCGATCACCAGATGGTCGTGCAGCACGATGCCCAGCACTTCCGCCGCCGCCTGTATATGAGCCGTCATCTCGATGTCCGCCGCCGAGGGCGTCGGGTCGCCCGATGGATGGTTGTGCACGAGGATGAGCGCCGAGGCGTTCAGTTCCAGCGCCCGCTTGACCACTTCGCGCGGGTAGACAGGAACGTGATCCACCGTGCCGCGCGCCTGCCGCTCATCCGCGATCAGCACGTTCTTGCGGTCGAGGTACAGCACCCGGAACTGCTCGATCTCGCCATGCGCCATGGCGGTCTGGCAATAGGCCAGCAGGGCGTCCCAGCTTGACAGCACCTGCTTCTGCATCACCCGGGACCGGGCCAGCCGATGGGCCGCCGCTTCCACGATCTTCAGTTCGCAGACCACCGCCTCCCCCACGCCGCTGACCTCTGCCAGCCGGGCGGCGGGGGCCGACAGCACGCCGTTGAAATCGCCGAAGACCTCCAGCAACTGCCGCGCCAGCGGTTTCACGTCGCGGCGCGGGATCGCCCGGAAAAGCACCAGTTCAAGCATCTCGTAATCCGGCAGGGCATCCGCGCCGCCGGACAGGAAGCGTTCCCTCAGCCGGGCGCGGTGATCCTTGATGTAGGACGGCAGCTTCTCCGCCGGTGCCAGTGCGGCCTGGGGCGCCTCCTCGTGATCGAAGAGCGCCGCCTGTGAGTCGGAGAAGGATCGCGCGCGAGTCATGCTGCCAGCCTGCACCGCGCGCCGTGAACAAGTGGTTAACTCGTTTCCTCGGCCTTGCCGGAGGCTTCCTGCGGATTGCGGCGATTGTAGGTCGCCACGCGCCAGACGTAGATCGCCACCAGCCCGACCACGACCGCCGTCGACACCGGGTCGAGCCATGCCGACACCACGTCGTAACCGCTTTCCAGCCAGTACCCGGCCATCGTCAGCGCCGTGGTCCATGCGAAGGTGCCGACCGCGCTGTAGGCGAGGAACTTGCCCCGGTGCATCCGGCGCACCCCGGCGGGGACCGAGATCAGCGTCCGCACGGTCGGGATCAGGCGCCCGATCAGCACGGCGCTGCCCTTGTGCCGGTCAAACCAGCCATTCGCCCGGTCCAGCTCGTCCGGAGAGATCGACAGCCAGCGGCCGTGCTTGTGCGACAGGCTGCACAGCCGGTCGAAACCGATCTTGCGCGCCATCCAGTACCAGAGGTACGCCCCCGCAAGCGACCCGATGCTGCCGGACACGATCACCAGCCACAACGACATGTCGCCCCGCGCGGCGTTGAAGCCGGCCAGCGGCATGATCAGTTCCGAGGGGATCGGGGGGAAGACGTTCTCGAGGAACATCAGCAGGGCGACGCCGAACGCTCCCATGCCGTCGATAAGGCTCGTGATCCAGTCGAACATCCTGTGCGCCGCTCCCCAATGGCTCGGTAAATGACTCTAGGGTGAACCCCGGGTCGGTTGAAATCGTTCCAAGTGTCTCTCCTGTCGGCAATTTTCCGGCAAGAGCGCCCCTCAAGACAAAGGGCGGGACGGATGATCCGCCCCGCCCCGAAGATGTCACAGGACCCCGGCCGCATGACCGGAGCAGCCCGCGGGGCATTACCCCTTCATCGAATCCCAGAAGTTCTTGACCGAACTGAAGAAGCTGGAGCTTTCCGGGTTGTTGTCCTCGGACAGCTCGTCGAACTCCTTCAGCAGTTCCTTCTGGCGCGCGGTCAGGTTGACGGGTGTCTCCACCGCAAGCTCGATGAACATGTCACCGGCCAGACCGCCCCGGAGGGCAGGCATCCCCTTGCCGCGCAGACGCATCTGCCGACCGGACTGCGACCCGGCAGGGATCTTCACGCGCGAACGGCCGCCGTCGATGGTCGGAACCTCGATGTCGCCGCCAAGTGCTGCCGCGGTGATCGACACCGGAACGCGACAGTGCAGCTCCGTGCCCTCACGCTCGAAGATCTTGTGCGGCTCCACCTCGATGAAGATGTAAAGGTCGCCCGGAGGGCCACCCCGCATCCCCGCCTCGCCTTCGCCGGCCAGCCGGATGCGCGTGCCCGTCTCCACCCCGGCCGGGATGTTGACCGACAGCGCCCGGTCCTTCTGGACACGGCCCGCGCCGTGGCACTTGCCACAGGGGTTCTTGACGATCTGCCCCATGCCCGAACAGGTCGGACAGGTCCGCTCGACCGTGAAGAACCCTTGCGTCGCGCGCACCTTGCCCATGCCCGAACAGGTCGGGCAGGTGGTGGGTTCCGATCCGCCCTCAGAGCCGGTGCCGTTGCAGACACCGCACTGGACGGAGGTCGGCACGTTGATCGTCTTGGCCATGCCGTTGAAGGCATCTTCCAGGCTGATCCGCAGGTTGTAGCGCAGGTCGGCGCCGCGCGCCGCCCGCTGCCGTCCACCCTGGCGGCCGCCCATGAAGTCGCCGAACAGATCGTCGAACACGTCCGAAAAGGCGCTGGCGAAATCCGCGTTGCCGTGGGCACCGCCACCGGGACGCGGACCGCCGCCCATGCCGCCGTCAAAGGCCGCGTGGCCGAAACGGTCATAAGCCGCCTTCTTCTCGGCGTCCTTCAGGACGTCGTAGGCTTCGTTCACTTCCTTGAAGAGTGCTTCGCAGTCAGGGTTGTCCTTGTTGCGGTCCGGGTGCAGCTCCTTCGCCTTGGCCCGGTAGGCCTTCTTCAGCTCTTCCGCAGAGGCGCCCTTTTTGACCCCGAGCACGTCGTAATAGTCACGCTTGGACATTCAAGTCCTCCTCTCGGCCCGAACAATCTGACCCTCGGTCAGAACGAAAGGGCCGGCCCGGCATCCGGACCGGCCCCTTCTGAGTTTCCGGGCGCGTGCCTCAGGCCCGCTTGTTGTCGTCCAGATCCTCGAAGTCGGCATCGACGATGTTGTCGTCGTCCGACGCGGAGTTGCGGCTGTCGCCACCCATGTCCGCGTCGTCGTTGCCGCCTTCGGCCTGCGCCTTGTAGATCGCCTCGCCGAGACGCATCGCCGCTTCGGTCACGTTCTGGATGCCCGACTTCAGCTTGTCAGCCGTGACGTCGTTCTTCTCCAGGTCGTCCTTCAGCGCGGCAACCGCCAGCTCGATGGCTTCGATGGTCGACGGATCGACCTTGTCGCCATGCTCCTCGATCGACTTCTCGGTCGAGTGGATGAGGCTTTCTGCCTGGTTCTTCGCCTCGACAAGCTCCTTGCGGGCCTTGTCGCCTTCGGCGTTCTCCTCGGCTTCGCGGACCATCCGTTCGATGTCGTCGTCCGACAGACCGCCAGACGCCTGGATCGTGATCTTCTGTTCCTTGTTGGTGCCCTTGTCCTTGGCCCCAACCGACACGATGCCGTTGGCGTCGATGTCGAAGGTCACTTCGATCTGCGGCATGCCGCGCGGTGCCGGCGGGATGTCCTCGAGGTTGAACTGGCCGAGCATCTTGTTGTCGGCAGCCATCTCGCGTTCACCCTGGAACACGCGGATCGTCACGGCGTTCTGGTTGTCCTCGGCGGTCGAGAAGACCTGGGACTTCTTCGTCGGGATCGTCGTGTTGCGGTCGATCAGGCGGGTGAACACGCCACCCAGCGTCTCGATGCCCAGCGACAGCGGGGTCACGTCCAGAAGGACCACGTCCTTCACGTCACCCTGCAGGACACCGGCCTGGATGGCGGCGCCCATCGCGACGACTTCGTCCGGGTTCACACCCTTGTGCGGCTCCTTGCCGAAGAACTTGGTCACCTCTTCGATGACCTTCGGCATGCGGGTCTGACCGCCGACCAGAACGACTTCGTCGATGTCGGAGGTGGTCAGGCCTGCGTCCTTCAGGGCCGCCTGGCAGGGCTTGATCGACGCCTTGATGAGATCGCCGACGAGGCTTTCCAGCTTCGCACGGGTCAGCTTCATGACAAGGTGCAGCGGCGTACCGCCGGAGCCCATCGAGATGAACGGCTGGTTGATCTCGGTCTGGGTCGCGCTCGAAAGCTCGATCTTCGCCTTCTCGGCCGCTTCCTTCAGACGCTGGAGCGCCATCTTGTCCTTGCGGAGGTCGACGGAGTGCTCCTTCTTGAACTCGTCCGCGAGGTAGTTGACGATCCGCATGTCGAAGTCTTCACCGCCGAGGAACGTGTCGCCGTTGGTGGATTTCACTTCGAACAGGCCGTCGTCGATCTCGAGGATGGTCACGTCGAAGGTGCCGCCGCCGAGGTCATAGACCGCGATCGTCTTGGCGTCCTTCTTGTCCAGACCGTAGGCCAGTGCGGCTGCCGTCGGCTCGTTGATGATCCGCAGCACTTCGAGACCGGCAATCTTGCCCGCGTCCTTCGTGGCCTGACGCTGGGCGTCGTTGAAGTACGCCGGAACGGTGATGACCGCCTGCGTGACTTCCTCGCCAAGGTAGGACTCGGCGGTCTCTTTCATCTTCTGCAGCGTGTAGGCAGAGATCTGCGACGGCGAGTACTTCTCGCCGCGAATCTCGACCCATGCGTCGCCGTTGCCGCCGTCGACGATCTTGTACGGAACGATGTCCTTGTCCTTCGTCACCTCGGCGTCGGTGGTGCGACGGCCGATCAGGCGCTTCACGGCAAAGACGGTGTTTTCCGGGTTCGTCACCGCCTGACGCTTCGCGGGCTGGCCAACCAGCCGCTCGTCTTCGGTGAAACCAACGATCGAAGGCGTCGTGCGCGCGCCTTCGGCATTCTCGATCACCCGGGCCTGGCTGCCATCCATGATGGCGACGCAGGAGTTGGTGGTCCCGAGGTCGATGCCAATTACCTTACCCATGTTTTCGATCCCTTTTTCAAGTTCAGGCGATACCGCGAGGCCATGGACCCGTTTCGGCATCCGCGCCCCGCATCGGTTGACGCGGGCGGTGGCCCCGCCAGCGCGTTCGGAGGGTATATAAGGAGGCCCTCCACCTTTGCCAAGCGTCCGCGAGGGGCCAATTTGCGTGGATTCGGGCCTTCCGGGACGTTCATTACGCGACAAATCCTTGGCAGATCGTTTTCAAGGCGCCAGATGTGACGCATGGAGCGTATTTCCCGCCAAGGTTTCGAGATTTTCCCCGCGGCCCTCGACCGCGCCGCCCAGGAACGGGTGGTGGCCGACGTCCGCAAGGTGCTGGAACAGGCCCCGCTTTTCCGCCCGCGCACCCGCCGCGGCCCAATGTCGGTGCGGATGAGCGCGGCCGGCCGGTTCGGCTGGATCAGCGACACGAAGGGCTACCGCTACGAGGAGACCCACCCCAACGGCACGGCCTGGCCCGCGATCCCCGACAGCATCATGGCGCTCTGGAACACCTACGCCAAAAGCCCGCGCCCGCCGGAATGCTGCCTGATCAACTGGTACGCCGAAGACGCCCGCATGGGGCTGCACCAGGACGTGGACGAACAGGACTACGACTGCCCCGTGCTCTCGGTCTCGCTGGGCGACGACGCGCTTTTCCGCATGGGCGGGGAAAGCCGCCGCGATCCCACGCGCTCCGTCTGGCTGGCGTCGGGCGACCTCGTGCTGCTCACCGGCCCGTCCCGCCGCGCGTTCCACGGCATCGACCGCCTGCGCCCCGGCACCTCCACGCTGTTCCCCGACGGCGGACGGCTGAACCTGACCCTGCGCGTCGTCACCTGAGCTGCACGGACACGGGCCGCGGCTTGGAGGGTGGGCTGCTGGTGCCCGCCGGGGCACCAGTCGGGGCGCCCGTAAAGCGGCGGCTCACTCACCCAGCGTGCAGCAGCCGGACAGGATCCGCCGCCCGTCGCCGGACAGCACCACGGACACATCCAGCCCGAAGGCCCGGTCCGACATGCCGTCGTTGCAGGCCGCGCGCTGGATGATCGCCGTGACCGCACCCGCAGGCCCGCTGCCGTCCACCAGGTATTTCTCCAGCGGTGAAGGCATCCGGCTCAGCCCCCCGATTCCGTAGCCGTCGCCCTCCATGTTCTCCGGCGAGGTCAGGACCGCCGTCGCGCCCGGCGCGATCCGCAGGTTCCAGAACGGCTCCGTCCCGAAGCAGCCAAGCACGCCGGCCTCGGCCAGCGTGCCACCCGGCTCCGCCTCCAGGAACCGAAGGGAAGCCCAGCCCGCCCGCTCACCTGCGTTCACCAGGCCCCAGCCGCCCTCTGTCCGGACAACCTCGACCCCGGTCGCACCGGGCGCCAGCGTGCCCACGATCTCCGTATCCGCCGCAGGCCCCGCGCGCACGTTCAACACGTCGTCCGCCGCCACGCCGGTCACCCGGTGCAGCGCCGGAAGCGACCCGTCCTGCGCCGCGGCCGAAACCGCCGTCCAGAGCGTCACCAGAATTGCCAGAAATCCGCGCATCGTCCCTGCCCTCCCATAGGCCGGGGCGCAGCAGTCCTCAGCGCCGCGCGCCCCAGGAAACCGAGGCATGCTTGCGGGTGTAGAACTCCCCCATCAGCCCGATCATCACCAGGACGATAGACAGGTAGAACGCGTATTCCCAGCTTGAATTGCGCGGGACGTAGTTCACGAAGGCATAGCCGCGCGACTGGTCGATGGTGTGGAACAACGGGTTCCAGTCGAACATCACCAGCATGTATCCCGGCAGCGTGTTGGCCACGAACATCTTGCCCGAGGCGATCATGTTGGCCCGCTGGTAGACCGTCGACAGGATGCTGACCGGCGTCGGGAACCACGGCTTGACCGCCAGCACCACCATGCCGATCGCCGCGCCCGAGAACCACGACAGCAGCAGCATCGCGAGACACCCGATCGGGTCATAGATCTCCTGCATGACGAAGGGGTTGAAGGCCACGTCGTAGACGAAAAGGATCGCGAACAGCGACAGCACCTGGATATAGAGCGTCGACACCATGGCGGCGGCGATGGCGATGGCCGTGTTCATCGGCGCGTGCTGCATCATCGGGCTGGCAGGCCCTTCGGATCCGGCGACCGCGCCCATCGTCTTGGTGTGCGTCATGTAGAGGAAGACGCCCGTCATGATGTAGATCATGAAGTCGCCCCGCAGCGCGGCGCTGCGCATCCCCATGATCTGGAACATGAAGTAGAAGGCCAGCACGAAGATGATCGACTGGAGCATGTTCATGAAGATCGCCATGAAGGCGTTGCCATGGGCCTTCCGCACCGCGCGAACCGAGTTGTGATACACCAGTTCGGCGATGTTCAACGCCGAGCCCAGACTGGACTTCGGTCGCGTTGTTGATTGAAACATAGGCCTGCTCCGTGATGCGCGTGCATTCTGCAGCGCTCTGCTCTGCCATATCGTGCGGCATCCTTGCCGTTCTTTGTAAACGGCAGCATAAGGCCAGTAGCGTTGCAAATCAATAAATCGCCGCCGGACGCGGGACCGGGGCGCCAAAGGAGCTTTCCATGAATTATTCGGAACTGATGACCGTCATGCGCCGCCTCGCCCTCGAAGCGGGCGACAAGATCATGGAAATCTACGACTCCCCCGATTTCGAGGTGAAGACGAAGTCGGACGCCTCCCCCGTGACGGAGGCCGACGAGGCCGCCGATGCCCTGATCTCTGCCGGGCTGCGCGAGGTCTTCCCCGAGGTGGCGCTCGTGACCGAGGAGCAGGCCGCCTCGCACGACACCTCCGCCATGACCTTCCTGATCGTCGATCCGCTCGACGGCACCAAGGAGTTCATCAAGCGCCGCGGCGACTTCACCGTGAACATCGCGCTGGTGGAGGAAGGCGTGCCCACGCGCGGCGTCGTCTATGCCCCCGCCAAGGGCCGCATGTTCTACACCAATTCCGTCGGCCACTCGGTCGAGGAGATGGGCCCCTTCGACCCCGCCACCCCGGGCGAAACAAAGCCGATCCGCGTGACCGAGCCGAACAACGACTCGCTGATGGTCGTCGCCTCGAAATCGCACCGCGACCAGGCCACCGACGACTACATCGCGCAGTACAACGTCAAGGACATGACCTCCGCCGGTTCCTCGCTGAAGTTCTGCCTTGTCGCCACCGGCGAGGCCGACCTTTATCCGCGCCTCGGCCGCACGATGGAATGGGACACCGCCGCCGGGCACGCCGTGCTTGCGGGTGCGGGCGGCAAGGTCGTGCGCTTCGACGACCACTCCGCGCTGTCCTACGGCAAGGACGGCTTCGCCAACCCGTTCTTCATCGCCTTCGCACCCGGGGTCGACCTGAAGAAGGGCTGACCATGGCCTTGCCGGTCAGCATCGTGGTGGTCAGCAGGCACCGGCCCGCTGCCCTCATGCGCTGCCTGACCGGCATCTCGCAACTCGACTATCCGGGTTTCGAGGTCATCGTCGTCGCCTGCCCTGCCGGGCTGGCGGCGCTCGCGCAGCGGGCGGATGCGGACCTGATCAAGCAGGTCCCCTACGACGAACCCAACATCTCGGCGGCCCGCAACCTCGGGATTTCCCGCGCCGCCGGCGAGATCGTCGCCTTCATCGACGACGACGCCGTGCCCGAACCGCTCTGGCTGACCCACCTCGCCGCGCCGTTCGACAGCGCAGAGGTCGCCGCCGCAGGGGGCTTCGTGATCGGGCGCAACGGCATCACCTTCCAGTGGACCGCCCGCACGGTCGATGCCACAGGCCAGGCCACACCGCTCGACGTGTCGGACACGCAGCCGACCGTGCTGCACCCTACCCCCGACCGCGCGATCAAGACCGAGGGCACCAACATGGCGCTGCGCCGCGACGTGCTGGCCCGGATGGGCGGCTTCGATCCCGCGTTCCGCTTCTACCTCGACGAAACCGACCTGAACCTGCGGCTGGCGCGGCGCGGGTTGGCGACGGCCATCGTGCCCCTGGCGCAGGTGCACCACGGCTTTGCCGAAAGCGCCCGCCGCGCCCCCGACCGGACCCCGCGCGACCTGACGGAGATCGGCGCCTCGCAGCAGGCGTTCCTGCGCAAGCACTGCCCGAAAGAGGCACGCGCCACCGCATGGGACCGCTTCGTCGGGG
Organism: Sagittula sp. P11; assembly: GCF_002814095.1. Taxonomy (NCBI): domain Bacteria; kingdom Pseudomonadati; phylum Pseudomonadota; class Alphaproteobacteria; order Rhodobacterales; family Roseobacteraceae; genus Sagittula; species Sagittula sp. P11. Next base: position 2,329,305 of record NZ_CP021913.1, on the reverse strand, counting down.
ACCAGCGCGCGCGGCTTCTGGGCTACATGCAGCGCGGGCCGCTCGATCCGCTGGACGTCCGGCGCCTGATGCGCGGACTCCGGCGCGGCGGGCGAGAAGGCGCGGAGCGCATCCTCGACCGCTGCCCGGAAATCCCCCGCGCCGCGCAGGGCTTCCTGCCCTATCCCGGGCGGCCCGGCGCGCCGCGCATCCGGCTGTCCGGACGCATCTGGCAGGCGGCCTCTCTGCGCAGGACCGCCGCCGCGAAAGCCGCCGAAGGGGCCATCGTTTCACTCTATATAATGAGCCCCGGAAGCCGTTATCACCGCGTGGCTTTTACCGAGTCCGGCGTCTGGGAACAGACCGGCGGACTGTTCGGGCGAAGCCTCCGGAAAGGCCGTATCTGGCAGGCCTGGAATTTTCAACGCAGGGTTGACTCAGAAGTGCTTCGGACACAAAACGTTCGTGGTTAACGTGCCCATTTATTGGCGTCACCCCACTAAATGTGCCATAAATTGGAACCAAACTGCTGGCGTTTTCATTGGTTGCACGCGAAGGTCCGGTCAACCTCAAGACACCGATTTCGAAATGACCATCCGATAGCAAAAAAGGAGCATACGGATGCCCAAAAAGGTCACCAAGGCAATTTTCCCGGTTGCAGGCCTCGGAACCCGCTTCCTGCCCGCGACGAAGTCCGTGCCGAAGGAGATCATGACGCTCGTGGACCGTCCGCTGGTCCAGTACGCCATCGATGAGGCGCGTGCAGCAGGCATCAAGGAATTCATCTTCGTCACCTCGCGCGGCAAGGGCGCGCTCGAGGACTACTTCGACCATGCCCCGCAGCTCGAACAGGAGCTGAAGAGGAAGGGCAAGGACGAGCTGCTGAGCATCCTGAAGTCCACCAACATGGACTCCGGCGAGATCGCCTATATCCGCCAGCACAAGGCGCTCGGCCTCGGCCACGCGATCTGGTGCGCGCGCAAGCTGGTCGGCAACGAACCCTTCGCGGTCATGCTGCCCGACGACGTCATCGCGTCCGAAAAGCCCTGCCTCCAGCAGATGGTCGAGGCCTACGAGGAAACCGGCGGCAACATGGTCGCGGCGATGGAAGTCCCGCAGGAAAAGACCAAGGCCTACGGCGTGCTCGACGTCGAGGAAGACATGGGTTCCATGGTCAAGGTGAAGGGGATGGTCGAAAAGCCGGAACCGAAGGACGCACCGTCCAACCTGGCCGTCATCGGCCGCTACATCCTGTCACCGCAGATCTTCAAGAACCTGAACGCGAAGCAGACCGGCGCCGGCGGAGAGATCCAGCTTACCGACGCCATCGCGCAGGAGATCGGCAAGGAGGACGGCGGCGTCTACGGCTTCCGCTTCCGCGGCCAGCGCTTCGACTGCGGCTCCAAGGCGGGCTTCCTCCAGGCGACCGTCGCCTTCGGCCTTGCCCGCGACGACCTGCGCGAAGAGCTGGAAGGCTATCTCCAGGAACTGATGTCCACCCGCAAGGCCGCCGAATAAGACAGTGACGAACGTTCTGGTTACCGGCGGAGCCGGGTACATCGGCAGCCATGCCTGCAAGGCGCTGAAGGCTGCAGGCTTTACGCCGGTGACATATGACAATCTTGTCACCGGCTGGCAGGACGCGGTGAAGTTCGGCCCCTTCGAACAGGGTGACCTGATGGACCGCGCCCGTCTGGACGAGGTGTTTCGCAAATACGAACCCGTGGCCGTCATGCACTTCGCGGCGCTCAGCCAGGTCGGTGAGGCCATGGCAAAGCCCGGCATGTACTGGCGCAACAACGTCTGCGGTTCGCTGACCCTGATCGAGGCGGCAGTGGCCGCCGGCTGCCTCGACTTCGTGTTCTCCTCCACCTGCGCGACCTACGGCGAGCACGACAATGTCGTGCTCGACGAAAGCACCCCGCAGGAGCCGCTGAACGCCTACGGCGCGTCGAAGCGCGCGGTAGAGGACATCCTGCGCGACTTCGGCGCCGCGTACGGCCTGCGCCACGTCATCTTCCGCTACTTCAACGTGGCGGGCGGCGATCCTGAGGGCGAGATCGGCGAACACCACCGCCCCGAAACCCACCTGATCCCCGTCATGCTCGAGGCCGTCGACGGCCAGCGCCCGGCGCTGACGGTGAACGGCACCGACTACGACACCCCGGACGGCACCTGCATCCGCGACTACGTGCATGTCTGCGACCTCGTGGATGCGCATGTACTGGGGCTGAAGTGGCTCAAGGACGGCAAAGGCAGCCGGGTGTTCAACCTTGGCACCGGCAAGGGCTTTTCCGTGCGCGAGGTCATCACCGCCGCGGGCACCGTGACCAACGCCGAGGTCCCCTCTTCCGACGGCCCCCGCAGGGCCGGTGATGCGACAAAGCTGGTCTCCGGCTCTGTCCGCGCACAGGACGAACTGGGCTGGGTCGCCCACCGCTCGACCATGCCGCAGATGATCGCGGATGCGTGGCGGTGGCACCGGAACGGGCACTATGAAAAATGACGGAATCGGGCAGGCGCGTCTCCTCGAGGTGACGCGCCTGGTCTCGCGGGCCGGCGACCGGTTGACCGGCGTCGACCGCGTTGAATACGCCTATCTCGACTATTTCGTCAAAGACACGTCGGTGCCGTGTTTCGCCATCTTGCGGACCGCCGTGGGCTATCTGCTTCTGGACCGCGCGGGCATGGCCGACCTGCGCGACCGCGTGCGGGACAACCGGTGGGGCCGTCCCGACTTGCTTTCGCGCTTTCGCCGGAAGTACACGGAAAACCGTGCGGCGGCGGAATCGGACGTGCGGCGCGTTGCACTGGCCCGCTGCCGCTCGACCCGGCTTCCGAAGATGCTGGGGCGTCACCTGCCGAAGGGCACGCATTACTTCAACGTCGGCCTGACCACGGCCACCCGCCGGTTCCTCGACGCGCTTCGCACCATCCAGCCGACGATCGCGACCATGCTGCACGACACCATCCCGCTCGACTGGCCGCAGTTCTGCGACGACCGCAACGGCAAGCGCTTCGCCGACTTCTTCGACCGCATGATCGACTATTCCGATGTGATCCTGTGCAACTCGAAGGTGACGGAGGACGACGTCCTGCGGTGTGCCGCCCCGCGCACGCCGCGCACCGTGACCGGGCACCTGGGCATCGACGTGCCCGTGCACGACGTGAAACCCGCCCCGCCGCCGGGCGAGAACCCCTATTTCGTGATCCTCTCCACCATCGAGATCCGCAAGAACCACAGGCTGCTGCTGGACATCTGGGACCGTATCCCCGACGCCGATCTCGTCATCATCGGACGGCGCGGCTGGATGAGCGAGGACGTCTTTGCCCGCCTCGACCAGAAACCGCCCCGCGTGTTCGAGTACAACAACCTCGGCGATGCGGAGGTCTTCTCGCTTGTCAAGGGCTCTGCCGGGATGCTCTTCCCGTCCTTCACCGAAGGCTACGGCCTGCCGCCGCTGGAGGCCGCTGCGATGGGCGTGCCGGTGATCTGCAACGACCTCCCTATCTTCCGCGAAGTGCTGGGAGATTATCCCGTTTACGCGAACGTCAATGACAGTTATCTATGGATCGAGGCGATCAGGAAGCTGGCACAAGACCACAAGGCAGGCGTTGCGACGCAGCCCCCCATGGTGCCCCCGACGTGGGACGACCATTTCAAGGCAGTCTTAACGCACCTCTGATAGCCGGAGCAGAGGCATTCGACCGGGACGCCGGCCGATGAGAAGGGCAAGAGACGTTGGGTGCTTGGCAGTCATACAAGCTGCGGCTGCGGAGGCGACGCTGCCGTATTCGCGCGTTCCGCAAACGCCGCGACCTGAGGCCCGTCGCCGACCGCACAGCCGACATCCGCCCCTCCGACCTGCTGCTGTTCTCCACCCAGCGGAACGAGGGCGTGCGCCTGCCGTACTTCCTCCAGTATTACCGCGAGATGGGGGTGAACCACTTCCTGTTCGTGGACAACGACAGCGACGACGGCTCGCTCGACTACCTGCGCCGCCAGCCGGACGTGTCGGTCTGGACCACCCGCGCCAGCTACAAGCGGTCGCGCTTCGGCGTGGACTGGATGAACTGGCTGCTGATGAAGTACGGGCACGACCACTGGTGCCTGACCGTCGATCCCGACGAGCTTCTGCTATACCCGTTCTGCGACACCCGGCCCCTGCGCGCCCTGACCGACTGGCTCGATGCCTCGTCGATCAAGTCGTTCTCGGCGATGCTGCTCGACATGTATCCCAAGGGGCGGATCGACCTCTATCCCTACAGCGCCGGGCAGGACCCGCTGGAGATCGCGAACTGGTTTGACGCCGGCAACTACACGATCTCCAAGAACCCGCAGTTCGGCAACCTCTGGATCCAGGGCGGCCCACGCGCCCGCATGTTCTTCACCGAGATGCCGGAGGCCGCGCCCGCCCTCAACAAGATCCCGCTGGTCCGCTGGGACCGCAAGTACGCCTACATGTCCTCCACCCACAACCTGCTGCCGCGCGGGCTGAACCTGATCTACGACGAATGGGGCGGCGAAAAGGCGTCGGGCGTGCTGCTGCACACCAAGTTCCTCGACACCTTCTCGAAGAAGGCCGAGGAAGAGCTTGAGCGCCGTCAGCACTACGGCGCCTCCCGCGAATACATCGCCTACGCCGAAGGGGTGAAGGAGAACCCCGACCTCTGGTGCAAGTGGTCGGAGAAGTACATCAACTGGCGCCAGCTCGAGATCCTCGGCATCATGTCCAAGGGGAACTGGGCATGAGCGTCGGTATCGTGATGCTGGTCCACACCGCCTTCGACCGGGCCGAACAGGTGGCGCTGCACTGGGCCAAGGGCGGCTGCCCGGTGGTCATCCACGTCGACAGCGCCGTCCCCCGCGCCAGCTACAACGCCTTCCGCGAACGCCTGTCGCAGACACCGGGCATCCTCTTCTCGAAACGCCACCGCTGCGAATGGGGCACCTGGGGCTTGGTCGCCGCCTCGCAGGACGCGTCCGAGCTGATGCTGAAAAGCTTCGAGGAGGTGCGCCACGTCTACCTCGCCTCCGGCTCCTGCCTGCCGCTGCGCCCGGTGGAAGAGCTGACCAGCTACCTCGCCGAACGCCCCCGCACCGACTTCATCGAAAGCGCCACGACCGCCGACGTGCCGTGGACGGTGGGCGGGCTCGACCACGAACGCTTCACGCTGCATTTCCCCTTCTCCTGGCGCAAGAACCGGATGCTCTTCGACAGCTTCGTCGAACTGCAGCGCATGACCGGCTACAAGCGCCACATCCCCAACGGCATCATCCCGCACATGGGCTCTCAGTGGTGGTGCCTCACGCGGCAGACGCTGTCGGCCATCCTCGGCGATCCGGAGCGGCGGCGCTACGACGCCTACTTCAAACACGTCTGGATCCCGGACGAGAGCTACTTCCAGACACTCGCGCGGGTCTATTCCACACAGATCGAAAGCCGCTCGCTCACGCTGTCGAAGTTCGATTTCCAGGGCAAGCCGCACATCTTCTACGACGACCACCTGCAACTGCTGCGCCGCTCCGACTGCTTCGTGGCGCGCAAGATCTGGCCGCACGCCGACCGGCTTTACGACGCCTTCCTCACCGATCCCAACCGCGCCATGTCTCGGCAGGAACCCAACCCGGGCAAGATCGACCGCATCTTCGCCAAGGCGGTGGACCGCCGGACCCGCGGGCGCCCCGGCCTCTACATGCAGTCGCGCTTCCCGAACTACGGCTGGGAAAACGGCGTGACCGCGGGCAAGTACTCCGTCTTCCAGGGCTTTTCCGAGCTGTTCATCGACTTCGAGCAATGGCTGGCGCGTGCCACCGGCGCGCAGGTGCATGGCCACCTCTACGCCCCGGAACGGGCAGAGTTCACCGGCGGCCAGACGCTCATCAACGGCGCCCTCTCCGACAATGCCAGGCTGCGCGACGCCAACCCGCGCGCCTTCCTGACCAACCTGATCTGGAACACGCGCGGCGAACGCCAGTGCTTCCAGTACGGCCCCCGCGACAACCCGCAGATCCTCTGGCCGGTGTCGCGCGACCCCAACGCCCAGATCTCCGTGATCTCCGGCGCCTGGGCCGTGCCGCTCTTCAAGTCCAACGCCAACTTCGCCGACATCCGGGCGGAGGCCGCGCGCCTCCAGAAGGTCGAAAGCCGGATGCTCGACACCCTGCGCAGCCCGGACGTGAAGGCCCGCATCCGCATCTGGTCCATGGCCGAATTCATCGAAAGCCCGATGGAGCCGCTGCAGGTCATCATCGACGAGATCGGACAGAAATCCCTGCGCCGACTGGCCGAGGCGCCGAGGCTCGAAGACCTGACCGGCTTCGGCCAGTTCCTGCAGAACCTCAAGAACCAGGGCATGCACCCCTACCTGATGGGCGATTTCCCCGTCGATCCCGCCCCGCGCAACAGCCGGGGCACCACGCGCAAACCCTACCTCGTAAAGAAATAATCCATGCCCAAGTTCGATTGCTTCGTCGTCTTCGCCGAAATGCGCACCGGCTCGAATTTCCTCGAAGCCAACCTCAACGCCTTCGACGGGCTGTCCTGCTTTGGCGAGGCGTTCAACCCGCATTTCATCGGCTATCCCAACGCCACGGACGTGCTGGGCATCGTGCAGTCGGAACGCGACCGCGACCCGGAATGCCTGCTGACCCAGATCCGCATGGCGACACCCGGCGGGCTGGGCGGCTTCCGCTACTTCCACGACCACGACCCGCGCATCCTCGACACCCTGCTGACCGACCCGAAGATCGCCAAGATCGTGCTGACCCGGAACCCGGTCGACAGCTATGTGTCGTGGAAGATCGCCCGCACCACCGGCCAGTGGAAACTGACCAACGTTAAGAAGCGCAAGGAGGCGAAGGCCCGCTTCGACGCGCGCGAGTTCGAGGCGCATGTGAACGGGCTGCAGGCCTTCCAGGTGAAACTCCTGAACGCCCTGCAGACCACGGCGCAGACGGCCTTTTACGTCGCCTACGAGGACCTGCAGGACGTGGCTGTGATGAACGGGCTGGCGCGCTGGCTCGGCTGCAATGCGCAGCTCGACAGCCTGAACACCGCGCTGAAACGGCAGAACCCCGAACCGCTGTCGGAAAAGGTCGAGAACTTCGACGAGATGCAGAAGGCGCTCTCCCGGCAGGACAGCTTCAACCTGACGCGGACGCCCAACTTCGAACCGCGCCGCGGCCCGGTCGTGCCCGGCTACCTCGCCTGCGCCAGGACGCCGCTCCTCTACATGCCGATCCGCTCAGGCCCGGAAACCATGGTGACGGACTGGATGGCGGCGCTCGACGGCGTGAACCCCGGACAGCTCACCGGCGACTTCACCCAGGGCAGCCTGCGCGCCTGGAAACGCGAACGCCCCGGCCACCGCAGCTTCACCGTGATCCGCCACCCGCTCGCCCGCGCGCACGAGGCCTTCTGCTCGAAGATCCTCTCCACCGGCAAGGGCAGCTTCAAGGGCATCCGCCAGACGCTCCGCCGCGTGCACGCCCTGCCGATCCCCGAAGGCGAACCCGGCGCGGACTATGACGTGAACGCCCACCGCGAAGCCTTCACCGCCTGGCTGCGCTGGGTGAAGGCCAACCTCTCCGGCCAGACCGCCGTCCGTGTCGACGGTCACTGGGCGACGCAGGCGCAATCCATCCAGGGCATGGGCGACTTCACCCTGCCCGACATGATCATCCGCGAAACCGAAGCTGCCGACTACCTGCCCGCGCTCGCCATGCAGGTCGGCCACCCCGCCCCGCCGGACCCCGAATCCGTTCCGAACAAGGCCCCCTTCGGCCTCGCCCAGATCTACGACGAGGAGATCGAAGCCCTCGCCCAGGACGCCTACCAGCGCGACTACCTGATGTTCGGCTTCGATACCTGGGGCTGACGCCTTCGGCGTCAGCGGTACGAGGGGCTCCGCCCCTCGCGCTCCCCGAGGTATTTCCGCCAAGATGAAGGGCAGGACGGTTGCTCCTTCATCTTGGTCCAAATACCTGAATTCCACGTTTCCACGGGCCGCCGATCAGGCAGCTTGGGGCCAATGGGTCATTCGGGTTGAAGGGCCGGCGGGCGGGCGAATGGCGAAGCCAGAGTCCCGTCCTGCCGGCAGTCGCGGGCTCAGGCGGCCTTGACCGTCTCGAACTCCGTCAGGATCGTGAAAAGCGTGGCCGGGTCGGGATTGGCGCGCAGTTTCGTGCAAAGCCCCGCGTCCCGCAATGTGCGTGACACCAGCGCCAACGCCTTCAGGTGTTCGACCCCCGCCTCTTCCGGCGCGAAGAGCGAGAACACCAGATCCACCGGCTGCCGGTCGACGGCGTCGAAGTCGATCGGCCGTTCCAGCAACATGAACACACCCAGCACCTCGTCGAGGCCCGACACCCGAGCGTGCGGCAGGGCGACGCCGTGGCCGACACCCGTCGGCCCCAGCGATTCCCGTTCCATCAGGGCTTCGACGACCCGCTGGGCATGCAGGCCATGGGCGCTTTCGGCGAGGTCGGCGATGTCGTGCATCAGCCGCTTCTTCGACGAACAGGAGCCCATGACCTTCACGGCATCCGGTTTCAGCAGATTGCTAAACTTCATCATCCAGCCTCTGGAGAAAATCGGTTACCGGTCAACACGGGATACGGATCATGGATCGATCCAGCCGATGTTGCCATCGTCGCGCCGGTAGACGACATTCACTCCGTCTTTCTTTTCGTTCCGGAACACCAGCACCGGGGCGCCGGCCAGTTCCATCTGCATCACGGCTTCACCGACGGACAGGGAGGGAATCTTGGTCTCCATCTCCGCCACGATGATCGGCTGAAGCGTTTCGGGTTCGGCAGCGTCGTCTGCGCCATCGTGCGCGAGGATATACGAAGAGGCCCCGAGAAATTCAACAGGTTCCGTACGGTCCTTGTGGTGGTCCTTCAGACGCCGTTTGTAGCGCCTCAGCTGCTTGTCCATCTTCTCGGTGCAGGCGTCGAACGCCGCATAGATTTCAGTGGCATGGCCCTTCGCGGCTGCATTCAGCCCGCTCGAAAGGTGGACGACGGCCTCGCACACGTACTCATGGGCCGCCTTGGAAAAAATCACGGTCGCGTCGGTCGGGCGCTGGGAATACTTCTCCAGCACCGAGCCAAGCTCGGTCTGAACGTGGGTCTGCAAAGCTTCGCCAATGTCGATTTGTTTGCCCGTGATCTGGTAACGCATGATCCGTCCTTCTCTCTTATCACCAGACACTTCCTCCGGGGGCGCCATACCCCCGGCCGGAAAGGTGCCGGTTCAGGAAAGGCGCCCGCATGCGGTCAGCGCGCGACCGACCCGGAAAGCCGGGAGTCGGAAGATCTGACATGCCGCAATACAGAGCACCATGTTGCCATTTGAGGTGGAAAGCCCCTCGTGTGTCAATGCAAACCGGAGTGACAGAGTGGTTCAAATCCGGGCGTCCGCCGACGCTCATACGCCGGATTTGCGAATTTTTCGTGCACGGGGCAAAGGATGCTGCGCCGCGGCACGCCACAGGGTCACACAAGGCGAAAATTGTCGCCCAGGTAGACGCGGCGCACGTTCTCGTTCTGCACCACCTCTTCCGGGGTCCCCGACATCAGCACCTGCCCGTCGTGCAGGATGTAGGCCCGGTCGACCAGTTCCAGCGTATCGCGCACGTTGTGGTCGGTGATCAGCACGCCAAGGCCGCGCGTCTTCAGGTCCGCCACCAGGTGCCGGATATCGCCCACGCTGATCGGGTCCACCCCGGCGAAGGGTTCGTCCAGCAGAAGGTACTTCGGATCGGCGGCAAGGCAGCGGGCGATCTCCACCCGGCGGCGCTCGCCGCCCGACAGCGCCAGCGCAGGCGCGCGGCGCAGGTGCTCGATGGAAAACTCCCCCAGCAGCTCCTCCAGCCGCTCGCGCCGCTTGTGGGTGTCGGGCTCCGAGATATCCAGCACCGCGCCGATGTTGTCCTCGACACTCAGTCCCCGGAAGATCGACATCTCCTGCGGCAGGTAGCCGATGCCCAGCCGGGCGCGGCGGTACATCGGCAGGTAGGTGGCGTCGTGCCCGTCGATCAGCACTTCGCCCGCGTCGGGGTTCACCAGCCCCGCGATGGCGTAGAAGGACGTGGTCTTCCCCGACCCGTTCGGGCCCAGAAGGGCGACCACCTCGCCCCGGTCCAGCCGCATGGTCACGTCGCGGATCACCACGCGCTTCCGGTAGGCTTTGCGCAGGTGGCTCACACGCAGGCCGCTGTCGCCTTCGGTCAGTCGCAAGTCAGGTCGGGACATCCGCGTTACTGGCCCCCGTCCTGGCTGCCCTGCTGCAACACGGTCTTCACGCGGCCGGACATCTGCGCCGTGCCGTCCTCGAGGTTGACCACCATCCGTTCCGAGGTCATCGCACTGTCGCCCTGCGTCACCAGCACGTTGCCGGACATGACGATCTGGCCGTCATCTATGTTGTAGTCGGCGCGTTCGCCTTCGGCGGCTTCCTCGCCGCGCACCACGATGACGCCGCCGGTCGCCTCCATCCGGGTGATCTCGGACCGTTCTTCGGAATAGATCACCAGCACGCGCGGCGCGGCAAGACGCATGTCGCCCTGAACGATCACCACGTTGCCGGTGTAAAGCGCCGTGCCGTCCGACTGGTTCACCGACAGGGAATCCGCCGTGACCTCGACCGGTGCACTGGTGTCCTGACCGCCCCCGCCGAAAGACACCTGCGACTGCGCCAGCGTCATGGCCGGGATAAGGGCCATGCAGATCGCCGCGAAAAATGCCTTGGTCATTCGTCAACTTCCTTGTCTGCGGGCCGGTATATCATCTTCACGCCGCCGGTGAAGTGGATTTGCACCGCGCCATCCTCGTCCGCCGGGGCAATGACCATGCGGCCCGCTTCCAGCTCTTCCGCCGGTCCGTTGCCCTCCACCGGGCCGAGGCTTTCGGCGTTCACGGAGTCGAGCGCACTGACCATCGCATTCGTCGTGAGCACATAGCCCAGCGAGCTTTCAATGCGAACGCCATCGTCGAGGTAGGCCTTCCGTTCGCCCTCCCGCATCGTCGCCTTGCTGGAGTCGAGCTGGATGACCGACCCGTCCTCCATCTGCATCCGGGCAGAGTACCGGTCGGCCAGGATGTCGCCATCCTCCAGCGGCCAGGCCCGGCGCGCCGTCATGGTCAGCAGGCCGCCGTCGCGCGTGGTGCCGGAGTAATAGGGGTCGGACACCCCTTCGGTGGCGGTCTCGCCCTGCCGCAGCGCCTCGGCGAAGGGCACGTTCTCCAGCACCTCCCGGTCGGAGGCCAGAAGGAAGATCGTCGACAGCATCGCCAGCGCGGCGATCGGCAGGAGGATCTTGAGCCACGCGATCAGGCGGGAATAGCCCCCGCTCGCCCGGGCCATGGCTCAGGCCCCCGCGCTGCGGCGGCGCCACACGGCGGACGCGGCACAGGGCTTGGGCGCCTGGCGGTCAGACTTTCGCGAAGATGCGGTTTCAGACATGGGCAAAGATGTCCGTATCGGGCCAGCCTGCCAGATCCAGCTTTGCCCGCGCCGGCAGGAAGTCGAAACAGGCCTGGGCGATCTCCGTCCGGCCCTCGCGCTCCAGCATCGCGTCCAGCACGGTGCGCAGCCGGTGGAGGTGCAGAACGTCCGAGGCGGCATAGTCCTTCTGCGCGTCGGTCAGCGTCTCCGCCCCCCAGTCCGACGACTGCTGCTGTTTCGAGATATCGACGCCCAGCAGTTCCTGGGTCAGCGACTTCAGCCCGTGGCGGTCGGTGTAGGTGCGTACCAGCCGGCTGGCGATCTTGGTGCAGTAGACCGGCGCGGCGAGCGCCCCGAAGGCATTGTACATGGCGGCGATGTCGAACCGCCCGAAGTGGAACAGCTTCAGCACGTCCGGGTCCGCAAGCAGCCGGGCAAGGTTGGGCGCCTCGGTCTGGCCGCGCGCCACCTGCACGAGGTGCGCATTCCCGTCCCCCGCCGACAGCTGCACGACACACAGCCGGTCGCGGTGGGGATGCAGGCCCATCGTCTCGCAGTCGATCGCCACCACCGGCCCGAGGTCGAGGTCGTCAGGCAGATCGCCGTGGTGCAGGTGATTGGCCATGTCAGCGCGCCCCTCGCGGTGGAAACTGTCTGGGACGACATATCCGCAGGCCACAGGTCTTTCAACTCAGCCCCCGGCGGAGGCTTGCCACAATTGGCCCCTGCGGAACCGGGAAAAAGGCAGCCGAAGGGCAGATTCGGGCGGAAATGCGGCGGAGATCGGGTGCGATTCGGGCACCGATTCTCACGCATTCCGGGCCTCTGTAACATTCCGTGATCAAAAGTGCTCTCCCGGGAATTGTTTTACACCCCTCGATCACGCGCGCGTTACGGGTGTTCGGTCAACTGTGTGCGATCAGCACGTTTCAGGCCCCCAGACCGGCTTTTACCCGGGGTCAGGTTTCCAAACGGGAAACGATTTCCCGATCCATCCTGCCTCCACGCCGCAAAGCAGAATGACAGTATCGCAAAACTGCATATATTGACCGGATTATTGTCAACTGATGACGCGCAATCGCGTCATATTCGTCCGTGAAATTTGACCTATCCTTTTGCGACGTAAGGCCCAAAAAATACCACTTCGATGATACTCGTTAGGATACCACGCAACCTAATCGTGTAGACGAAATCATGCGAAATTCCGGGTGTTTTCGGGCACCTCCCAACAAGCCAGATCAACCAGAAAGTGTATGAAAAAGCGTTTGTTGACCGGATTTTAGCCCGGGGGCATAAGAGCCTTGTCGCGTGGTTCTGACATACTTCTGCCCAGTTCCACTTTCCACGGCACTTGGGGGTTGGTGCTTCCACTTTGGGAGTATTGAGGTACGTCTGCTGCGATCTGCCTTGAAATGTTATCGGTAATCTGACCGTCGCCTGAAACGGCCCGGTGTTGTGTAACGCGCATTCTGCGCGACAGCGAAGCTATGCCGAAAAACTGGATCACTGCCGGTGTGCCTCCCCGTCTTTCACGACGCACAGGAGGTCATCATGACACTGCATATTCGTCAGCCGTTGCCGACGGCGAAATTCGAAGCGCTCATTGACGAAACGCTTTTCTGCAACATTGGGGCCACCCCGTACCGCGACGTGCTGAAACGCGCGCTCGATATTACGCTGGTCCTGCTGGTCGCGCTGCCCGCCGTCCTGCTCACCCTGATCTTCGCCGGCCTCGTCATGCTCGACGGGCACGGGCCCTTCTACAGCCAGCAGCGGGTCGGCCGGAACGGCCGCACCTTCCGCATGTGGAAGCTGCGCAGCATGGTGCCGGACGCCGACGCCCAGCTCAGCGCCTACCTCGCCGCCAATCCCGAAGCGCGCATGGAATGGGATCTCACCCAGAAGCTGCGCCGCGACCCGCGGATCACGGCGATCGGGCGGATCATCCGCAAGACCTCGATCGACGAGCTGCCGCAGCTCCTCAACGTGCTTGTGGGCGACATGTCCCTGGTCGGTCCGCGTCCGATGATGCTGAACCAGCGCGAGATCTACCCGGGCACCGCCTACTACTCGCTGCGCCCCGGCATCACCGGTTTCTGGCAGACCTCGGTCCGCAACGAGTCGAGCTTCTCCGAGCGCGCCCGTTTCGACACCGACTACCTGCGCGACCTGTCCTTCGTCACGGACCTCCGCGTCCTGCTGAAGACGGTGCGCGTGGTTGTCCACGGCACCGGCTGCTGATCGGGCAACCGCTCGGCACCGCGTTCGATGACCGAAGGGCCAGAGCCTCTGACGAGGTCGGAACCGCCCCTGCCCCCCGCAAGCGTTCTTGCGGGCCGGGACGGTCGGCCCCCGGAAGGGCGCAGGCCCGGTTCAACGAACGTGACACATGTCCGCGCTGAACGCGGCACACCGAAGCGCCTCCCGGCAAGGTTCCGAACCGGGCGGACCTGACAGAAGACCGGACACCAGCCGCGACCTCCTGCGCGGCAACGTCCGGAACCAGCTGCGGAACGGCCACGGCCCATGGGGAGCGTCGCCCCTCGGTCGCGAGCCGTTCCGGATTTGAAGTATCCCTTTGCGTCGAAGGTTTTGCAGTCTGGCGCGGGTGCGGACAGCGCGCCGCAGGGCCAGCCCTGAGCCCTGAGCCCTGAGCCCTGAGCCCTGAGCCCTGAGCCCTGAGCCCTGAGCCCTGAGCCCTGAGCCCTGAGCCCTGAGCCCTGAGCCCTGAGCCCTGAGCCCTGAGCCCTGAGCCCTGAGCCCTGAGCCCTGAGCCCTGAGCCCTGAGCCCTGAGCCCTGAGCCCTGAGCCCTGAGCCCTGAGCCCTGAGCCCTGAGCCCTGAGCCCTGAGCCCTGAGCCCTGAGCCCTGAGCCCTGAGCCCTGAGCCCTGAGCCCTGAGCCCTGAGCCCTGAGCCCTGAGCCCTGAGCCCTGAGCCCTGAGCCCTGAGCCCTGAGCCCTGAGCCCTGAGCGGGCGTGCCGCCTCATCCGCCCCGCATCAACCCTATATTTTCCGAATCGCTTCAGGTTGGAGGGCGGTAGGGAGGGGGAAACTTTGACAGGCCGTTAACCCTGCGTTCACACAGTTTGGCCCGTGTTCACCTCTGCCGTCATGACCTGCCGTCCGTCCGGTCCGCGCACCCACATCCGGGCGCCGTCACGGCACAGCTCTGCCGCCTCGTGCACAATCAGGGCCGAGGTGCCCCTGAACCGGAAGGTCGCAACCGGCCCCGCCTCCTCCGCCCACAGGAGCAGCTTCTGCGCCAGTAGCGGGCCGTGCACGACCAGCCCGTCGTAACCCTCGACCTCCCGGGCATAGGCCGGATCGTAGTGGATACGGTGGCCGTTGAAGGTCAGCGCGGAATACCGGAACAGCAGCGTCGGGTCGAAGCGCACTTCGGTCGACCCCGCCGCGCCCTCGGGCGCCCGGGGCGCCACCGGTCCGGGCGCATCCGGTGCCGCGTCGGCGCGGTAGACCAGGTCCTGCGCCTCGCGCACGCAGAGCGTCCCCTCCTGCCAGATCTCGTGGTGCAGCGTGACGAAGGCCAGCGGCCCGCTTCGCCCCGTCTTGCGGGACGTGCTGACGCGGGAGGAGCGTTTCTCGGCTGGCCGCCCGGCCCGCAGCGGGGCAAGGAACTCCAGCGCGCCACCGGCCCACATGCGCCGCGGCAGGCCGAAGGCCGGGATCAGCGCGTCGCCGACCGCCGGATGACCGTCGCGGCCAAGGGCCTCGAGCGGACGGGCGTCCCAGAAATAGATCTGGTGAAAGAACGGCGGCAGAGGTGTGCCCTCGGCAAAGGTCGCCTCCAGCCCGAGCGTAGCGGCCAGCGCCCCGGCACGCGCCGGGTCCAGCACGTCCGTCCTGATCTGCGGTTCGGTGGGGTTGTCCTGCATGGGCGGCTCCTCGACCCTCGTGGATTAGCGGCGGCAGCGGGTGGCGTCCAGAGAGCGGGCGGCTTGTCCGGCTGCCTGAGGGGGCGTCCTGGCCCGATGACCTCCCCCATGCATGGACCTCCGGGCCTTGGTGACGCGCCTTCCGGCTGCCTCTGCGGCGAAGATCCTCGCCCCCGCAAGGTCAGAGCCCCGCCAAAACCCGCGGCACCCTGCCCGCCCGCACCGCGCGCAGGCTTGACCCGATCTTCACGCCGATGTGCCGGGACGGGGCCCCACGCGCCTGATTCAGCCGCGCTTGGCTTCCGCCAGCCTGCGCAGATCCTCCATGAGCTCGGTCAGCAGCTTGATCCCCGTCTCGTCCTTGAGGCGGCCATCCTCGTCCCACTTGGTGGAGGTCTGGCCGACCATGACCTCCGGCCCGGGCAGGAGGTGCGGGCGGAAGGGGATCAGGCAGAGCCGCGCCTGCGCCTGCGACCGCGGCCCCCCGGCCATGCCGGCAGCAGCAGAGACCAGCGCCACGGGCTTGTCCCGCCACGGGTTGCCCTCGGTCCGGCTGATCCAGTCCAGCGCGTTCTTCAGCACCCCGGTGATGCCCTTGTTGTACTCCGGCGAGGCGACGATCACCGCATCGGCGGCGGCGATCCGGTCGGCGGCCTGCTGGACCTCCTCCGGGATGCCGGGGCCGTTCTCGATGTCGGCGTCATAGAGCGGGAAGCGCAGGTCCAGTTCGGTGTACTCCGCAGGGCCGAAGCGGCGGGCGGCCTCGTTCAGCAGCAGCCGGTTGGTGGAGGCGGCGCGGAGGGCGCCGCAGAGGCCGACAAGCTTCAGATCGGGCATGGTGTCTCCTGTCTGGGGTTTCGCGGCGGAACCCGCGCGAAAAATTGCAGTCGCCTCACAACATAAACGAAAAAGCGCCGCGGCAAGGCCACGGCGCTTCGGGAGGGCATCGGAGTGCCCGTCGGACGGATATCCGGAGGGTCAGGTCGCGTTCGGCAGGATGACGATTTCCACCCGGCGGTTCTGCTGCTTGCCCTGCGGCGTCAGGTTGGACGCGATGGGCTGGTCCTCGCCGCGGCCGATGACCTGAATGCGGCTGGCGGGCACGTTCTGCGCGAGGAAGACGTTGGCCACGGCCTGAGCCCGGCGCTGCGACAGCGAGAGGTTGTAGGCCGCGTCGCCATCGGAGTCGGTGTGGCCGATGATCTGCGTCGTGGTGTTCGGGTAGCGCAGGATCGACTGGGCCACGTCCTGAATGTCGCCCAGCAGGCCGCCGCTCAGGGTGGCGCTGTCGGTGGCGAACAGGATGTCCTGCGGCATGGTCACGATCAGGCGGTCGCCGGTGTTGCGGATATCGACCTGGGAACCGAGCTGCTGGCGCAGTTCGGCTTCCTGCTTGTCGAGCTGGTTGCCGATGGCGGCGCCTGCGGCGGCACCGATCAGGGCGCCGGCCAGAACGGAGCGGTTGCGCTCGCCCACGTCGCCGTTGCCGGCGGCCAGACGGCCCGCGACGGCACCGGTGGCGGCACCGGCCAGGGCGCCGGTCTTGGCCTGGCGGTTCGGGTCGTTCTCGTCGAAGAGCGCGCCGCCGGTGGTGCAGGCGGACAGGCCAAGCGCGGCCACGGTGGAAAGAAGGATGGACGAACGGATCATGATGTCTCTCATTGCCTCTCGTAGTTTCTGGCGCACCTTTCGAGGGCGCGTTGTTGTCCTGAAGGCTTAATGCCACAGGGAGGGGCAAGGTTCCCGAGAAAATCCACTCTTTCGCGGATGGGTGGCGGCAAATTGCCACCCGCTGGCAAGGAACGGGAGGTTTCGCGGCGAAACCTCTTTTATTAACAATTGGTTAACCCAGAAAAGCGGCAGATCACGCGGAACCGTTGCAGGCTGAAAGACTTGTCGCGGATGGCCCTCCGGAAGCGGGGCCCCGGGTGAGGCTTTGCCCCGGTACGAGACGGCGGCCGGAGAGTCGTCGCATGGCGCAAAGGTCCGGACCGCGCCCTCTCGGCACTTCGCATGGCGCGGGCCGGGGGCGTCGCGCGAGGCGGCAGGCGCCATGTTGCGGTGCAAGCCTGGGCTGACGCCCGAAGCCGAATCGTGATCGTTCAGCGCGGGACCGCGCGCCCTGCCCCGTTCTCCAGCCAAAACCGGTCTTCCGGGGACAGGCGGGCGTCCATCATGGCGTCATAGGCGGCCAGTTCCTCATCGGTCAGCACACCCTGCCATTGGCCGTGGGTGCCGCGATGGAAGAAATCGGAATCGGACCTCATGAATCCCTTGCCGCCCGAGGGGGCATAGCGGGCGGCGTTCCGCTTCATGTTGTCGAAGGTGGCGACCCCGGCAAGCCGCGCCATCAGCGGCGCGGGGTGCGGCGTGCCGAGAAGTGCCGCCACCCGTTCGAACGTCCCCGACAGGTCCCGCGTCATGTCGGCATAATGGAAGAGCGCGACGTTTGGCCGTCCGGCCAGCGCGCGGGCGGCCTCGTAATGCCTGAGGATATGGGCCAGCGGCACGGCATCGCAGTCGTAGCCGTCCGGCGCGCCCTCAAGGAAATGGCGGAAGGTCAGGCCCGCCCTGTCGTCCTGCGGATACCAGTCGTCGAACCACGGGACGGGAATGTTGCGGACGTGTTTGCTGAACGAGACATGCACATCCAGTGGATGCCGGAACACGCAGATGTACTGCGCGTGGTCGTCCAGAGGCAGCCCGTCCAGCGGCGTGTGGCTTTTCATGCTGCGGCGGTGCGGCATCGCGTCGAGCCGTGCGGTGACCTCTGCGATGTCGCGATGCCTGATGTCGATCCACGGCATGCGGATCGCCAGCTCCGTCTCGACCTCCGGATCGCCGGAGAGCAGAAGCGCAACGATGGTCTGCATCCATGTCGTGCCGCATTTGGGCGGGGTCACGACGATCACGTCGTCTGGCCGGAGCGTGACGGCATCCCAGCGGCTGCTGTCGGTCAGCGGCCCGAGGTAATGCGTGCGGCGGGTCATGGCGGAGGTGTCCTTGCGGGTCGGGACGGGCGGCGGGCGATGCGCCATGGTGCGCCGGGAGGGGCGTTTCGATCAACGGTATTGGCGGCGCGCAATTCCCCGCGCGTTTGCGTTCCGGCACGGTTTCCAGCGGCGCGCGCGCGGGCTAGACTGCGCGCAAGAACAACAAGACGACATCGAGCAGGAGTAATGGCATGCGCAAGGTGATCCTTGGGGCGATGGTGCCCGCCGTGGCGGCGGCGCTGGTTCTGGCGGGGGCAACCCCCGCGGCGGCACAGTGGCGGGAACGCTACGAGGTCTTCGGCGTCGAAGGCGACGACATGCTGAAGATGCGGGAAGGTCCGGGCACGGGTTACGTGGTGATCGTCGGCCTGCCGAACGGCACGGTGGTCCGGGTGCTGGACTGCCAGCGCACGGGGGCGACCAAGTGGTGCGAAGTGGGGCTGGACCGGGCGATGGGGCTGCGCGGCTTCGTCTCGGAGGCGTATCTGCGCAAGATGTGACCGGCCCCTTCCGGGTCAGTCCGGTCTTGGCAGCGGAATCTCCGCCATGCCGAGGTGCGCGGCGAGGGTGGCGGTCGCCAACTGGTGATCCTCGACCGAGGGCAGGCCGGAAACGGCGATGGCGGCGATCACGCCCATCCCGCGGAGCGTGACCGGAAAGCCGCCGCCGTGGTCGACAAAGTCCTCGTAGGGCAGACCGGCGTCGGGCCATTGCACGCGCCCGGAGCGTTCGAGTTCCAGCCCGACCCGCATGGAGGACTTCCACGTCCGGAGCACGGTGTTGCCCTTGCGGCGGCCCCATTCCTCGTTGTTGGGCGTGGCGCCGGGCAGCGTCGTAAAGAAATAGCGGCGGGCGGAGGAGCGTATCTCGATGGAGACGGGGGCGGCGATGGCCTGCGCGCGCTCGCGCAGGGCGCAGCCGATGGCAAAGGCCGTGTCCTCGTTGAAGGCGGGGAGCACGAGGGCGCGCTCCTGCTCCTTTATGGCGGCGATCAGGTCCTGCGGCATGGGCGCTCCTCCTCCGGGTGGGGCGGAGTTTAGGGGCGCTGGCCGGGTCTGCAAGGGGCTGCTCAGGCTTCGAGCCGCGCCGATTCCCATGCCAGCAGCGCGCGTTTCACCGGGATGCCCCAGTGGTAGCCGCCGAGCCCGCCGGATTTGCGCAGGGCGCGGTGGCAGGGGATCAGGAAGCTGATCGGGTTGCGGCCCACGGCGGTGCCCACGGCGCGCACGGCCTTCGGATGGCCGATGGCCTCGGCGATTTCCGAGTAGGTGGTGACATGGCCGGAGGGGATGCGCATGAGGGCCTCCCAGACCTTGATCTGGAAGGGCGCGCCGATCAGGAAGAGCGGCACCGGCCCCTCGGCCTGCTGGCCGAAGGCGGCGATCACCCAGGGGCGCAGGCGCATCGGGTCCTCGACATAGGTGGCGTTGGGCCAGCGGCCGGTGAGGTCCTGCATGGCGTGTTCCTCGGTCGTTTCCGCCGAGAAGGCGATGCCGCAGATGCCCTTGTCGGTGCCCATGACGAGCGCCGGGCCGAAGGGGCTTTCGAACCAGCCCCAGTAGATGGTGAGCCCCAGCCCGCCGCGGGCGAAGTCGCCGGGGCTCATCGCCTCCCACCTGAGGAAGAGGTCGTGCAGGCGGCCGCCGCCGGAGAGCCCGGTGGCGAGCGCGGTTTCCAGCGTGGTGAAACGGTCCTGCAGCAGCGCCTTGGCGTGGCCCAGGGTGAAGTACTGCTGCAGCCGCTTCGGCGAAACGCCCGCCCACTGGCTGAAGAGCCGCTGGAAGTGGGCGGGCGACATGCGCATCTCGGCCGCGAGCTGGTCGAGGGTGGCCTTCGGCCCGAGGCGGTCGACCGCCTCGATGGCGCGGGCCATGACGTGGTAGTGGTAGCTTTCGGTGTCGTCCCTGGGCATGGCGCTGGCTCCTTTGGGGGGAAGATAGCGTGGGGCGCGGGGGCTGCGCAGCCCGTTTCTTGCGGTTTTGGGCCCGGCCTGTCCGGGCGGCGCGGGATCCTTCGGGGCGGAGGGGGCGCTGCCCCCGCCTTCGGCCCCCCAGAGGTATTTTTGCCAAGATGAAGGGCGGGGGGCGGCGCGGTGCTTGCGGGCGGGCGCGCGAGCGGGCATGACGGTTTCATGGCCAGGCAGATGGATTATCACACCCTGCGTGAGGTGTTCTCGCGCTTCCGGGCGGCGGAGGCCGAGCCGAAGGGCGAACTGAACCACGTGAACGCCTACACGCTGGTGGTCGCGGTGGCGCTGTCGGCGCAGGCGACGGACGCGGGCGTGAACAAGGCGACGGCGGGGCTGTTCGCCGTGGCGGACACGCCGGAGAAGATGCTGGCGCTGGGCGAAGAGGGGCTGATCGAGCACATCAAGACGATCGGGCTGTTCCGCAACAAGGCGAAGAACGTCATCAAGCTGTCGCGCATCCTCGTGGAGGAGTACGGCGGCGAGGTGCCCTGTTCGCGCGCCGCGCTGGAATCGCTGCCCGGTGTGGGGCGGAAGACGGCGAATGTCGTGCTGAACATGTGGTGGCATTACCCGGCGCAGGCGGTGGACACGCATATCTTCCGGGTCGGCAACCGGACGGGGATCTGTCCGGGCAAGGACGTGGTCGCCGTGGAGCGGGCCATCGAGGATCACGTGCCGGTGGATTTCCAGCAGCACGCGCATCACTGGCTGATCCTGCACGGGCGCTACATCTGCGTGGCGCGTAAACCGAAATGCAAGGCGTGTCTCATAAACGATCTCTGCCCGTTCGAGGAAAAGACCGCATGAGCCATCGCGTGAACGTGCCCCACCGGGTGCCGCCGGCACCGGGGACCGGGGCCTGTCGTGCCGCTGTTCGTGGAACGGACGGCGGTTGGCGGAAGGCGGGTGCGGTTGTCGGGCTTACCGGACGGGCGGATGTCCGGGGCGCGTCCTTTGCGCAGATCGACCTGACTGAAATTTCCACCCGGATGGACGTCCTTCCGGTGGCGTGCACCCTGAGCCGCCCGGCCCGGGGCCTTGCCCGCCGCGCGGATGCCATCCTGCAGGAGTAAGACCTCATGAAGAAGTACCAGGTTGTCGGGATCGGCAACGCCATCGTCGATGTGCTGACCCGGGAGAGCGACAGGTTCCTCGACCTCATGGGCATCCAGAAGGGCATCATGCAACTGGTGGAGCGCGAACGCGCGGAACACCTTTACGGCGCGATGAAGGACCGGGTGGAGGCGCCCGGCGGCTCTGTCGCCAACACGCTGGCCGGGATCGGCGCCATGGGGCTCAGGACCGGGTTCATCGGGCGGGTGCGGGACGACGCGCTTGGCCGGTTCTACGCCGATGCCATGGCCGACGACGGCACCGATTTCGTCAACCCGCCGGTGGCGGGCGGCGAGCTGCCGACCTCGCGTTCGATGATCTTCGTCTCGCCCGACGGGGAGCGGTCGATGAACACCTACCTCGGGATCTCGGCCGAGCTGGCGCCGGAGGATGTCTCGGAGGAGGTGGCCGCGGAGGCGGAGATCCTGTTCCTCGAAGGCTACCTCTTCGACAAGGACAAGGGGAAAGAGGCCTTCCTGAAGGCGGCGCGGTCCTGCCGGGCGGCGGGCGGCAAGGTGGGCATCGCGATCTCCGACCCGTTCTGCGTGGAACGGCACCGGGAAGATTTCCTGCGGCTGATCGAGCACGAGATGGACTATGTCATCGGCAATGAGGCGGAGATCCGGTCGCTCTACGGCAACGACAACCTCGAGGCCGACCTGAAGGCGGTGGGCGCGATCTGCCCGCTGGTGGTCTGCACCCGGTCGGGCGACGGCGTGTCTGTGCTGCGGGACGGCACGCGGACGGACGTCCCGGTGGAAAAGATCGTGCCGGTGGATGCGACCGGGGCAGGCGACCAGTTCGCTGCCGGTTTCCTTTACGGTCTGGCGACCGGGCGCGACATGGCCACCGCCGGCCGCATGGGCACCGTCGCCGCGCGCGAGGTGATCGGCCACATGGGACCGCGTCCGGAGGCCAACGTCATGGGCCTGTTCCGTCAGAAGGGCCTGGTCTGAGGGGCGCATCGCGTGATGTGCCGGGGCGGCCTGCGCCCCGGTTCGCTGACCCCGATCCCGGCCCTGATCCCCGCCCTGACGCGGCGCCCGGCCCGGGGGTGCGGGCGCTCTGACGCCGGTTGGCGTCTTTTTTAACGCGCCATTCACGCGGACACCGTTCCGGCCCGTCGCCCGCGGATGTAGCCTGTGGACAGAGATTTTGTCCCGGGGATTTGATGTCCAGATTCATCGTGCTGCGCGACAGGGCCGACAATTGGCGTCGGCCATCCGTGCCGCTGAGTGCCTCGGTGGCACCGCGGGCGCCGGAGGCCGCGTCCGACCCGCTGATCGAATCCGTCGACCTCAGCCCCGCCGAGCTGCGCGACCTGGTGCGCGACCCGACCTGCCTGACGGTGGCGCCGGTGATGCCGACCCGGATCGTCAATCCCGAACCGCTGGACGACCTGAGGGCGGAGGACGCGGTGCCCGGCTGGGGCCTGCACGCGGTGGGCGCGGACTGGACCAATGCCACGGGGCACGGGGTTCGGCTGGCGCTTCTGGACACCGGCATCGACCGCAAGCACCCGGCCTTTGCCGGGGTGCGTCTGATCACCAAGGATTTCGTCGGGACAGGCGTGGGCGATGCGAACGGCCATGGCACGCATATGGCCGGGACGATCCTTGGCCGCGACCTGGGCGGCACGCGGATCGGGGTGGCGCGCGGGGTCGAGGATCTGTTCGTCGTCAAGACGCTGGCGGACAACGGCATGGGGCGGTCGGACGGGTTCATGCAGGCGGTGCTCTGGGCCGCCGGGGCAGAGGTGGACATCGCGGTCTTTGCGCTGAGTTTCGACATCGCCGCGCAGGTGGAGGCGCTGACCGCCGAGGGCTATCCGCGGGTGCAGGCAAACACGGCAGCGGTGAACGCCTATCGCGGCAACTTGCGGATCTTCGAGCTGGTGATGCAGATGATCTGCGCCGCCAAGGGCCCGCTGCTGCTGGGGGCCATCGGCAACGACAGCCTGCGGGTGATCTCTCCGGATTTCGAGACCGGGCCGGCGGCGCCCGCGGCGGCCCGCCACGTGCTGGCGGTGGGCGCCTGCGGGCCGGGGCCTGAGGGGCTGGAGCCCGCGGTCTTCTCCAACGCCGGGCCCGCGCTGGTGGCGCCGGGGGTGGGCATCATCTCGGCCAGCCTGGGCGGCGGGCTGAGGTCGCTGAACGGCAGTTCGATGGCGGCGGCCCACGCGGCGGGGGTGGCGGCGCTCTGGGTGGAGCAGATGCGCGGCGAGGGCGAGCGTGTCACCGCGCAGAGCCTTGCGGCGAAGCTGATCGGCACGGTCACGCGGCAGGGGCTTGTGCCGGGGCAGACGGTTCTGGACTGCGGGCACGGGCTGATCCAGGCGCCGAAGGGGCAGCTGGACTGAGTCAGCCCTCGGCCAGGCGGGCGCGGAGGGCCTGCACCTCGGCCTCAAGCTCGGCGATGCGGGCGTCGCGCTTGGCGATGCTGGCGGCGACGTCCTCTGCCTCGAACCGCTGGGGGATGTGCTGCGGGCAGTTCACGTCCCAGGCCTCGACCTCGATCAGCAGGGCGCGGTCGGCGCGGGCGCCTTCGGGGCGGAGCCGGGCGACGGTGGCGGGGTCGTCGGTGACGCGGGCCTTGCCCCAGATCTTCACGCGCTGGCGGTGCATGTAGTCGATCAGGAAAAGCTCGACCCGGGGATTTTCGGACAGGTTGCCGAGGGTGACGTACTGCCGGTTGCCGCGCAGGTCGGCCATGCCCAGCGTGCGGCTGTCGAGCACCCTGAGGAACCCCGGCGCGCCGCCGCGGTGCTGGACGTAGGGCTGGCCGTCGGCGCTGGCGGAGGCGAGGAAGACGCTGCGCTGCCGGGCGATGAAGGACTCGAGGTCGGCGGAGATGTCGATGGGCCATTCGGCGGTTTCGAACATCCCGCGCGAGCCAAGGCGGCGCTGCATTTCTTGCACGGCGGGGGTGAAGACCAGCCCGTCCGGGGAACGGTCGAAGTCGCCCATCAGTGCGCCTCTGCCCAGTTCGCCCCCTGCCCCGCGTCGACGACCAGCGGCACGTCGAGTTTCACCACCGGATCGCAGGCGTTCTGCATGACCTCGCGGGCCGCGTCGATCAGGTCGTCGGCGGCGCCGTCCTCGACCTCGAAGATCAGTTCGTCGTGCACCTGCAAAAGCATCTTCGCGGGGATCTTCGCGATGGCGTCGGGCATCCGGACCATGGCGCGGCGGATGATGTCGGCGGCGGTGCCCTGGATCGGTGCGTTGATCGCGGCGCGCTTGGCGAAACCGGCACGCGGGCCCTTGGCGCCGATCTCGGGCGTGTGGATGACGCGGCCGAACAGGGTCTCGACCCGCTTGTGTTCGGTGGCGAACTTCACCGTGTCGTCCATGTACTGCTTGATGCCGGGGAAGCGTTCGAAGTAGCGGTCGATGAAGCCCTGCGCCTCGCCGCGCGGAATGCGCAGGTTGCGGGCGAGGCCGAAGCCCGAGATGCCGTAGATCACGCCGAAGTTGATGGCCTTGGCCTGACGGCGGATGTCGGGGGTCATCTCGTCGAGCGGCACGTTGAACATCTCGCTCGCCGTCATGGCGTGAATGTCCAGACCGTCGCGGAAGGCCTCCTTCAGCGCGTCGATGTCGGCCATGTGGGCGAGGATGCGCAGTTCGATCTGGCTGTAGTCGAGGGAAACCAGCGTATGCCCTTCCGGCGCGACGAAGGCCTCGCGGATGCGGCGGCCTTCCTCCGAGCGGACGGGGATGTTCTGCAGGTTCGGATCGTTCGACGCCAGTCGCCCGGTGTTCGCACCCGCGATGGAATAGGAGGTGTGCACGCGCCCCGTGTCGGGGTTGATGTGTTCCTGCAGCGCGTCGGTGTAGGTCGACTTCAGCTTTGACAGCTGCCGCCAGTCGAGCACGCGGCCCGGCAGGTCGTGTTCCGTGGCGAGGTCTTCGAGCACGTCCGCAGGGGTGCTGTACTTGCCGTTCTTGCCGCGTTTGCCGCCGGGCAGGCTCATCTTCTCGAACAGGATGTCGCCAAGCTGTGCCGGAGAGCCGACGTTGAACTTCTCGCCCGCGAGCTCGTGGATCTCTTCCTCCAGCTCGGCCATCTTCTGCGCGAACTTGCCGGACATGCGGGACAGCGTGGCGCGGTCCACCTTGATGCCCTGCATTTCCATGGCCTTGAGCACGGGCACCAGCGGGCGTTCCAGCGTCTCGTAGACACGGGTGACGCGCGCGCGGTGCAGCTGCGGCTTGAAGGTCAGCGCGAGGCGCAGGGTGATGTCCGCATCCTCGGCGGCATAGCCGGTGGCCTTGTCGAGCGGCACGCGGTCGAAGGTGATCTGCCCCTTGCCGGTGCCCAGCAGGTCCTTGATCGGGATCGGGGTGTGCGAAAGGTAGCGTTCGGACAGCGTGTCCATGCCGTGCAGGTGTTCGCCGCCGTGCAGCGCGTAGGACATCAGCATCGTGTCGTCGATCGGCGCGATCTCGATCCCGTAGCGGGAGAAGATCTTTGCGTCGTATTTCATGTTCTGCCCGATCTTCATGACCGAGGCGTCTTCGAGCAGCGGCTTGAGCGCGTCGAGCGCCTGCTGCATGGGGATCTGGCCCTCGGCCTTGGCGTCGGAGGCGAAAAGCCCCTCGCCGCCGTCCTCTGCGAGGTGGGCGAGCGGGATGTAGCACGCTTCGCCCGGGGCGACCGCCAGCGAGATGCCGACGAGGTCGCAGAGCATTTCGTTGAGGCCGGTGGTCTCCGTGTCGACGGCGACGGTGCCGAGGTCCATGGCGCGGGCGATCCAGCGTTCGAGCGCCGCCATGTCCTGCACGCATTCGTAGGCGGCGGGGTCGATGGCGGGCCAGTCCGGCGCGGCCTCCGGCGTGTCCTGCTGGGCCGGTTCCGGGATGGCGGGCGCGTCCACCCCGGCGTTCTCGGCGATCCGCTTCGTCAGGGTGCGGAACTCCATCTTCGTCAGGAAGGCGAGCAGCGTGTCGGGATCGGGTTCCTTCACCTCGAGGTCGTCGAGGGTGAAGGGCAGCTCCATGTCGCAGTCGAGCTGCACGAGCTTCTTCGACAGTTCGATCTGGGCGCGCTTCTCGATCAGGGTCTCGCGGCGCTTGGGCTGCTTGATCTCTTCGGCGCGGTCCAGAAGCTCTTCGAGGGAGCCGAACTCGTTGATCAGGAGGGCGGCGGTCTTGATGCCGATGCCGGGCGCGCCGGGCACGTTGTCGACGGAATCGCCCGCAAGCGCCTGCACGTCCACCACGCGTTCCGGCCCGACGCCGAATTTCTCCATCACGCCTTCGCGGTCGATGCGCCTGTTCTTCATCGGGTCGAGCATTTCGACACCGTCGCCGACCAGCTGCATGAGGTCCTTGTCCGAGGACAGGATCGTGACCCGGCCGCCGGCCTTGCGCGCCATGCAGGCCAGTGTCGCCATGATGTCGTCTGCCTCGAATCCCTCGATCTCCTTGCAGGCGATGTTGAAGGCTTCGGTCGCTTCGCGGGTCAGGGGGATCTGCGGGCGCAGCTCTTCCGGCATGGCCTCGCGGTTGGCCTTGTAGTCCTCGTAGAGGTCGTTGCGGAAGGTGTGGCTGCCCTTGTCGAAGACGACGGCCACATGGGTCGGCGCGTCGGGGCCGTGGTTGTCCTCCACGTAGCGGTGCAGCATGTTGCAGAAGCCCGACACCGCGCCGATGGGCAGCCCGTCAGACTTGCGCGTCAGCGGCGGCAGCGCGTGGAAGGCGCGGAAGATGTAGGCCGATCCGTCGATCAGGTGCAGATGGCAGCCCTTGCCGAAAGTTTCCGCCATGGTGCATTTCTCCGCGCGTTGCTCCGTTTCCGGCGGGTGTGCCACGTTCCGGGCCGTTCTGCCAGTTCCGATCTGTCTTCCGGGCGACCGTGCGCCGGACGGGAGGGCGGCTCAGTTGCGGCTGATGCGCCCCTTGTCGAAGACGCCGAAGCGCGCGCGCATATGCTCGATGCAGGCGACGTTGAGCTGCCAGCGGTCCATGCCGTCGTGAACGAGGTCCAGCAAGGCGTCCACCTCGCGGATCAGCTTGCCGTCGACCACGGTGCTCTGGTCCGGGCCGCGGCGCGAGATGCCGGTGGGCACGACCGGGTGGCCGTTCTTCTGGAAGATGCCGGAGAGCCAGATGTCGTCCACCGCCCAGAACTTGTCCGGGATGTCATAGGCTTCCGCGTCGACGAAATGCGGCCGGATCAGCACGCCGCCCGCCCCCTCGGCGATGTCGGGCACGTAGCCGCCGGTGCGCAGCGGCCGCCACAGTCCGAGCGACGCAATCCGGCGCAGGCGGTACGAGAGGCTGTTGCGGCGGTGCATCCAGCGCTGTGCCCCTTCCCACTTGAGGGAGGAGCGCCAACGCTCGGCGATGACCGCCTCGGGGTGTCTTGCCGCGGTTTCCGTCAGGCGGGTCAGCCAGTCCGGATCGTAGGAGTAGTCGTCGTCGCAGTAGACAAGAAGCGCGTCCTGGTCGCGGTAACGCTCGACCGTCGGCAGGATCTTGGTGGCCGGGCCGTAGTCCGACCCGATCATGTGGACGTCGAGGCCGTCGGGCAGCAGCGCGGTGTCGAGCGTGCCGAATTCCGGGCGGCGGTAGGTCCGGGGGACGTTGATCTCGATCGCGTCGGGGCGGGTGTTCTGGGCCAGCAGGCTGTCGAGCGTGGCGGACAGGTAGGGCACGCGCGACGGAATCGTCGTCAGGGAAACAACCAGCTTGCTCAAATCAGTCACTCCGAATGGCGGATGTCGTGCGGCGCCCGCTCAGACCTTGCCTTCGAAGTCCTTGTGCACGAGCTTCGCATCGCAGTACGGGCATTCGACATAGCCCTTGTCCTCGGGGATCTGCAACCAGACGCGGGGATGACCCAGCGCGACGCCGCCGCCGTCGCAGGGGATGCGGTAGGCCTGAACGATGCGTGTTTCGGGGGCTTGCGTGGTCATGACGGTCCCTCATGGTCGATGGCATGTGACTCCGGGCGTTATGGCCGAACCCCGGCGCGGGGGCAATATGGCGCCGCAGCGGGTGGTTGACGCATGGCATCGGGTGTTGCCGGATCAATCCGCCTGGAAACGGGCCAGGGACAGCGTGACCGCAAAGGGGGTCGGCGTCCAGAGCCCGAAGCGGATGCCGGCGCGGTCCAGCACCTCCGCGACCCAGACGTTGCAGGTCCTGAACAGGTGAAAGCGGCCCGTGGCGGCGAAGAACCGGTCGTAGGGACCGAACCCGGCGTCCGGCACGGGATCGGGCGCGGGGGCAGAGGCGAGGATCGCATCCCGCAGGCGGGCATATTCCGCGGCGGTGAGGCGCAGGGGGCGGGCGCCGCTGCCGTCGCCCAGCCCGCCCGCGACGGAGACATGCAGCACCGCCTCGTCGCCGCTGACGGCGCGCCAGACGGTGGCGGCACCGAGGTCCGCATAGCTTTCTGTGGCGGTGTAGAAGGCGCGCGCGCCCCAGCCGACGACGATCCATTCGACACGCGGGTCGGAAAGCGGCACGCCCGCGCGTTCGGCAAAACCGAAGGCGGCGACGGTCGCCGGGTCGTCGGGCAGCAGGAAATCGTAATGGATCGGCCCGGACAGCAGCCAGACGGTCACCGGACCGTCGCCGCCGCCCGTCCGGTCATTGGGCCAGAGGGCGCCCGCGACGGCGGCCAGAAGGTACAGGCCCACCAGCGCGGGCGGCAGCAGAAGGAGCCGTCCGCGCCATGTCATGCCTCACGCGGCGGGTTCGAGCATCCGGCCCAGCGGGCGGCCGCCGAGGATGTGGACGTGCAGGTGCGGCACCTCCTGCACGGCATTGGCCCCGGCGTTGGAGATCAGCCGCCAGCCGTCGGCCTCCACCCCCTCCATCTCGCAGACCTTGCCGACGGTGCGCACGTAATCGGCGATCTCGGCGTCGGAGGCTTCCTGCGCGAAGTGGTCGAAGGTCACGTAGGCGCCCTTCGGAATGACCAGGATGTGCAGCGGCGCCTGCGGGCGGATGTCGCGGAAGGCGAGCGAATGCTCGGTCTCCAGCACCGTCTGGTTCGGGATCTCGCCACGAAGGATCTTGGCGAAGATGTTCTGGTCGTCGTAGCTGTAGGCCATGTGCGTCATCCTGCGGTATTCGGTTTGCCGCCATGAAGGCGGAAAAAGCGGGCCGGTGCAAGGTGCGGACGGGCGCAGGCGGGAACCCCCCACTGTGTCCGGGCGTTTTCCGGCACCAGCCAGAAAAGGGTGGCTCCATGGCATTCACTGAGAGCGACGGCAAGTCCGCATCCGGGCAGCCCGAGAACGGAGAGGCCGGATCGGACGGCAAGCTGAAGCGCGCCATCGGGCCGGGACTGCTGCTTCTGTTCATCGTGGGCGACGTGCTGGGCACCGGCATCTACGCGCTGACCGGCAAGGTCGCCGAAGAGGTCGGCGGCATCGTCTGGCTGCCCTTCCTCGTGGCCTTCGTCGTGGCGGGTCTGACCGCCTGCAGCTACCTCGAACTGGTGACGAAGTATCCCAAGGCCGCCGGTGCGGCGCTTTACACCGAAAAGGCCTTTGGCATCCACTTCGTCACCTTCCTCGTGGCCTTCGCGGTGATGTCGTCGGGACTGACGTCGTCCTCCACCGCCGCGCGCGCCTTTGCCGAGAACTTCTCGACCGGGTTCGGGCTGGAACTGGGCGGCTGGGCCGTCACGCTGGTGGGGCTGGTGTTCATCGCGGCGATTGCGCTGATCAACATGCGCGGTGTCGGGGAAAGCGTCTTGGTCAACGCGGTCTTCACCTGCATCGAACTGACCGGCCTTCTGATCATCGTGGGCATCGGCCTGTGGGTATTCGGCGCCGGAGAGGCGGACGTGTCGAAGGCCTTCGAGTTCGACAGCAGCGAAGGGGTGTTCTGGCCGGTGATCGCGGGCACGACGCTGGCGTTCTTTGCCATGGTCGGCTTCGAGGATTCGGTGAACATGGCCGAAGAGACGAAGGACCCCTCGCGCAGCTTCCCCAAGATGCTGTTCGCGGGTCTGACCATCGCCGCGGTTTTGTACCTCGTGGTGTCCATCGTCGCCATTTCCATCGTGCCGGTGGAAGAGCTTGCAGAGGGCGACACGCCGCTTCTGAAGGTGGTGGAAGCGGGCGCGCCGGGCTTTCCGCCGTGGATCTTCGGGCTGATCACGATGATCGCCGTGGGCAACTCGGCCCTGATCAACCTGCTGATGGCCAGCCGCCTGATCTACGGCATGAGCGAGGAAGGGGTGCTGCCCTCCGTGCTGGGCAAGGTGAATGCGTCGCGGCAGACGCCGGTGACGGCGATCCTGTTCACCTCGGTCCTGGCCGCCGGGCTGGTGACCTTCGTGGGCGCCGTGCCGGAGCTGGGCGGCACCACCGCCTTCCTGCTGCTGGGCGTCTTCACCGTGGTCAACGTCGCGGTGCTGGTTCTGCGGCGGGACAATGTCGACCACAAGCATTTCCGCACGCCGACCGCGCTGCCGGTGCTGGGCGCCCTGACCTGCGCCTTCCTGCTGGGACCGTGGACCGGGCGCGACCCGGCGCAATACATGATCGCGGCGGTCCTGCTGGGAATCGGCGTGGTGCTGTGGGGCGTGACGCGGCTGTGGATGGCGCGGAAGGACTAAGGGTTTCCGTGAGACCCTGGCGGGTCTTGCCGACTGTCGGCTGCGCCCGATCAGTCGGCGAAGAGGTGGTCGTGGCGCACGATGTCCTGCGCGACGCTTTCGGGCACGGTCAGGAACTCCGCCACGGCGCGGGCGCTGACCTCCATCGGGTCGATCTCGCGCATGTGGTTGTGATGCTCGAACCCCGCGTCGCGGATGCGGTCGCTTTCGTGGATCATGTCGTTGCGCACGGTGGGCAGAAGCCGCTCGATCGTCTCGCGCGGGGTGCGGGCACCGGCGAGGCCCACGCGCATGGCATGGCCGATCAGGTAGTCGTCGGAGAACTGACACTCCACCTCGAGGAAGCGGGTGGTGGACCGGTCGCGGCCGAAGTCCTCGAGCAGGTCGAGGTTGGCGGGGTCCATGCAGACCACGAGGCGGTCGGTCTCGTAATAGTCGAACAGCATCCGCATCAGCGCGCGGCGGTGGCGGTGGCGCTTGCCCATGGTCGACTGGATGCCGCCGAGGTCGGGCAGCGGGCAGCTTTCCTCGTTGAACAGATATTCGACGCAGGGGACGTTGGTCATCTTGCGGATGCGTTCGACCAGCCGCTTGGCGACGTGCCACTTCTTGCAGACGACGATGAGCAGTTCGCGGTCGCGCCCCAGCGAGCTTTCGGTTTCCCAGAAGCGCGGGGCGAAGCGGCGGCCGATGCGGCCCTTGGCGGAGAGGAACTTGAAGAGCGAGCGGCCCTCGTTCGAGATCTGGAACTTCACCCCCTCGGAGGAGAAGAGCACGCCGAGGCGGCGCTTCAGCTCGAGCGCCTCGGGGCTGATCTTGCGGGCGAAGAGGAAGTCCTGGCTGAGCAGCAGGTCGTAGTGGTCGTTGTAGAAGACCACGGGCATCCCGTACTCGGTGAACATGAGGAAGGTGAGCGTGCGGCTCTTGATCTCGGCCTCCGGGACGAGGTGGCGGACGAGGGTCTGGAAGAACGTCTCGTCCGGAATCCAGGTGGTCGAGAAGAAGCGCATGACGTCGCGCCGCTTTTTCGTGAAGTCGAGGATCCATTCGATGGTGCGCCGCCTGAGGCACCACCATTGCGAACCGATCATCACGTCGATGTCGGCGGGGATCGGGCGGGTCAGGCCAAGGCGCTGCTG
Source organism: Sagittula sp. P11 (assembly GCF_002814095.1). Classification (NCBI taxonomy): domain Bacteria; kingdom Pseudomonadati; phylum Pseudomonadota; class Alphaproteobacteria; order Rhodobacterales; family Roseobacteraceae; genus Sagittula; species Sagittula sp. P11. The sequence continues at coordinate 2,297,181 of NZ_CP021913.1, read as the reverse complement.
AAGGTTGAACATCGCGTAGAAGCGTTTCTTCTGCGTGCGCTCGTTGAACCAGTGGCGATAGACCAGCCGCTCTTCCTTCCAGCCGGTCTTGATCCAGTCGGAGTTGAAGTAGTCGAAGCTCTCGATGAAGTCCTTGTCGTGCCGGTCGAGGAAGTCGTGGGTGTATTCCGCCGACTTGATCGCCATGCAGTCGCCCGAGAGCATGTAGAAATGCGTGGCGCGCGGGAAGGCATCGACCGCGGCCTCGACCGCGTTGAGGGTGGCGGCGACCAGCGACCATTCCCCCCAGCCGCACTTCAGCCGCTTGCGGGCGAAGGTGACGTTGGGATTTTCACGCAGCGCGGCGCGGATCTTGGCGTAGTCCTCGGGCCGGGCGCGGGCGTCGAAATGGATCGACATGTAATCGCCCGCCGCGGTCAGGCTTTGTGCCTGGCGGATGATCGCGTCCGGCTCCTTGTGGCACAGAAGGATGAAGGCAATTTTCGCCATTCAGTAAACGGTCTGCCCTAGTTTTGCCCGATTGTTTATGTTGATAGATGTGAACGGGCGTTGAATAAACCTGCTTTATTTGATTTTTTGAAGCGGGTTCGACCGCCCACAGAACAAAATAACTGACGGACCGAGGCAAGAGGCATGGGCTTTCCAGGCACCTGGATGACCGAGAGCGAGAGCGTGGTGTACCGCGTGGTGCCGAAGTGCGCCTGTTCGACCATCGGCCAGATCATGTATTATTCCGATCACGGCGAATTCTTCGACGGCGACATCCACGATGCCACATCGGGCATGCACAAGTGGGCCATCGAGGAGAGCCAGCCGAAGATCAAGGCGAACGTGAAGACGCGCACGTCCTATGCCTTTACCTGCGTGCGCAACCCCTACACCCGCATCCTGTCGTCGTTCTTCGACAAGATCTGCGGCATCCAGCGCAACGGGAAACGCTACCGCGGCAACCTCGTGCCGCTGTTGATCCAGAAGTACGGGATCGAGGTCGGCGGCGATGACGGCAAGGACGACTTCGACCAGATCCGCAGCTTTCGCCGGTTCCTGCTGTTCGCCCGCGACACCATCCGCTGGCGCCGCCCGATGGAGCCGGACATCCACTGGTCGGCCGTGTCGGGCCATGTCTCGACCTTCATCGTCAACGGCGGGCGCTACAACAAGATCTTCTGGACCGAGGCGTTCAACGACGGAATGCAGGAGGTGCTGAACCACATCGACACCCCGCATACCATCGACCTGAACAACATCCCCCGCTTCAACGAGAGCGAGGGACACGGGCCGAAGCGGGCGCATCCGGTCGAGGACTACTTCGACGACCTGTCGATGCATCTGGTCTACGAGATCTACAAGCGCGACTTCGACCTGTTCAAATACGATTTCGAGAACCCCGGCAACAAGATGCCGGTGGGCGAGATCGACCTCGACGAGGTGCACGCCAAGCTGGGCGACTGACGCGCGCGCCATCAGCGCCGGGTGTTGCGGTCCACGAAGCGGCGCACGCGCGGCGCGATCAGAAGGACCGCGGGAAAGGCGATCATCCAGGACGAGGCCCAGGCGCTCATCCACAGGAAGAAGAAGTCGGCGGGCAGGCCCACGGCCCGCAGCGTCGCCACGCCCGACACGATCAGCGACATCAGGCCGGAAAGCATGAACCCGAAGATCACGGGCGCCAGTCTGGGGTGGATCATCTGCAGTATCAGCCTTCGGGGAGTTCGTCCGAGGGGATGATCCGGAAGAATTCGCCGGAAGACCAGAGGCCGAACCACCCGTCGTGATGCGCGCCGATCTCGACAAGGCGGTAGAAACTTTTCCGGTCGATCAGCGCTTCGAGATTCGCACGCACGAGGACATACGGCGAAGGTTCGCCGGTTTCCGGGTCGCGGGTCACGCGGATCGGGTGGTCCGGCCCCGCCACGGCGGTGTCACCGACATGTGTATGGAACGTGAGGACCTGCGCTTCGCCGCTGCCCTCGGCGGTGAAATCGACCGCCACGAAGGGCGCGTCGTCCACCGTGATGCCGACCTTTTCGACAGGCGTGACAAGGAAGTAGTCGTCGCCGTCCTTGCGCAGGATCGACGAGAAAAGCCTTACAAGTTCGAAGCGGCCGATGGGCGTGCCCAGGTAGAACCACGTCCCGTCCCGCGCGATGCGCATGTCGAGATCGCCGCAGAACGGCGGATTCCACTTGTGGACCGGCGGCAGACCCTTGCCCTTTTTTGCGGCACGGGCGGAGGCGGCGATGCCATCGGCGGAGGGAGTCACGAGATTTTGTGTGCTCATTGCTTTTGCCATTAAGCTGCCAGAGGATACATTCTGACCAAGAGTATAGTCCCTGAACGGAGAGACGCCATGGCAGAGGCCGAAGATCTGGTTGCCGACATTGAGGCGCTGGAAGAGAAACTGGCCGAGGCCAAGAGATCCATCACCGCACGGTTCATCGGGCAGGAGCGGGTCGTCGACCTCACCCTGTCGGCGATGCTTTGCGGCGGACACGCGCTGCTGATCGGCCTTCCCGGCCTCGGCAAGACGCGCCTGGTGGAGACGCTGTCGACCGTCATGGGCCTGAAGGGCAACCGCGTGCAGTTCACGCCGGACCTGATGCCCGCCGACATTCTGGGTTCGGAGGTGCTGGAGACCGGTGCCGACGGCACCCGCACCTTCAAGTTCATCGAAGGCCCGATCTTCTGCCAGCTTCTGATGGCGGACGAGATCAACCGCGCTTCTCCCCGTACCCAGTCGGCCCTGCTGCAGGCGATGCAGGAAAAGCAGGTGACCGTTGCGGGGGAAACGCGCGGGCTGGAGGCTCCGTTCCACGTGCTCGCCACGCAGAACCCGATCGAACAGGAAGGGACCTATCCGCTGCCCGAGGCGCAGCTTGACCGTTTCCTCGTGCAGATCGACGTGGCCTACCCCGACCGCAAGACGGAGAAGGACATCCTATTGGCGACCACCGGCACCGAGGAGGCGCAGTCGCACCAGGTGTTCAGCGCCGAGGAGCTGATCACCGCGCAGCACCTTCTGCGCCGGATGCCGGTGGGCGACGCGGTGGTCGAGATGATCCTCGACCTCGTGCGCGCCTTCCGCCCCGACGACGAGTCCGCCCCGGAGCGGGTGAAGGAGATCGTGGCATGGGGTCCCGGCCCGCGCGCCGCGCAGGCGCTGATGCTGACGGTGCGCGCCCGCGCGCTGTTGCAGGGCCGCCTTGCGCCGTCGCCGGAGGACGTGCTGGACATGGCGAAACCCGTGCTGGTGCACCGCATGGCGCTGACCTTCTCGGCCCGGGCGCGCGGCGAGGATCTTGGCAGGCTGATCGACGAGGTGGCCGGGGCGATGACCCCGCGTGAGGCCGCCGCGTGAGTTCGGTCGCCCACCTTCGCACCCGCGCACAGATCGAGGCGAGCCGGTTTCCGGCCCTTCTTGCCCGCGCGGAGCATCTGGCCGGGACCGTCCTTCTGGGCGATCACGGCCGGCGGCGTGCGGGGCTGGGCGACGACTTCTGGCAGTACCGTCCGCTGCGCGCGGGGGATTCGTTCCGGCAGATCGACTGGCGGCGCTCCGCCCGCGGCGACGAGCAGTTCGTGCGGGAGCGCGAGTGGCAGATCGCCCAGTCGGTGCAGATGTGGGTCGATCCCGGCGCGTCGCTGCGGTTCTCCTCGCACAAGGACCTGCCTACCAAGGCGGACCGCGCGCGGCTGGTGGCGCTGGCCGCCGCCGTTCTGCTGATCCGGGGTGGGGAGCGTGTCGGCCTGACCGGCTGGGACTTGCCGCCGCGCCGGGGCGACGCGCAAACGCTGCGGCTGGCCGAGTATTTCAGCGACGAGGGGGAGGACGACTATGCCGAACCCGAATCGCGCGGGATGCTGCCGAACGCCAAGGCGCTGTTCGTTTCGGATTTCCTCGGCGACGTGGCGCCGGTGGAGGCCGCGCTGACCAAGGCGGCTGACCGCGGTGTGCGCGGCGTGCTTCTGCAGGTGCTCGACCCGTCGGAAGAGGCGTTCCCGTTCAACGGCCGGACGATCTTCGAATCGGTGAACCGGACGCTGCGCTACGAGACGCTGAAGGCCGGCGAGCTGAAGGAGCGTTACCTCGAACGGCTGGCCGAGCGCAAGGCGCGGCTGGATCATCTATGCCGCCTGACCGGCTGGCAGCATTTCACCCATCACACCAACAACACGGCGCAATCGGCCCTCCTGTGGGTCTATCGTGCGCTGGACGGGAGCCAGGGATGACATTGTTCGGACTGGGCTTTACCGCGCCCTGGCTGTTGCTCGGGCTGCTCGCGCTGCCGATCCTCTGGGTCATCCTGCGCGCCGTCCCGCCCGCGCCGATCCGGCGGATGTTTCCTGCCGTGGTCCTGCTGCTGGGCCTGAAGGACGAAGAGCAGGTCACCGACCGGACGCCGTGGTGGCTGCTTCTGCTCAGGATGCTCGCGGTCGCCGCGGTGATCGTGGGCCTGGCCGGGCCGGTCCTGAACCCGCGCGACGAGACAGAGGCGGCGGGCAACGGTCCGCTTCTGGTGGTGATGGACGCAAGCTGGGCCTCGGCCTCCGACTGGCGGTCGCGGACGATCGCGCTGGAGGGCCTGCTGGCCGAGGCGGGGCGCGACGGGCGCACCGTCGCCGTGATGCGCCTGACCGCGCCCGAAGCGCCGCAGTTCCTGTCGGCGGACGTGCTGCGCAGCCGCCTGTCGGGCATCCTGCCGGAACCGTGGGAACCCGACGCCGCGCGCATGGCCGAGGCGGCAGAGATGCTGCCGGACGGCGCCTTTGACACCTACTGGATGTCCGACGGGCTGGAGCGGGAGGGCCGCGAGACGCTGGCCGACGCGCTGGAAACCCACGGCGCGCTGACCGTCTTCGAGGCGCCGCGCAACCTGTTGGCTCTGGAACCGGCGACGCTGGAGGACGGCAACCTCGCCTTCACCCTCCGCCGCCTGCGCGAGGGACCGGAGGTGGAGGTCGTGCTGGAAGGCCACGGCAAGGACCCGGCGGGCAACCCCGCGGTGCTGATGCGCCAGCCCGTCACCTTCGAAAGCGGCGCGCTGGCGGCAGAGACGGAGCTGTCCCTGCCTTCGGAACTGCGCGCCCGGATCGAACGGTTCGAGGTGGCGGGCGCCGACAGCGCCGGGGCCGTCACGCTGCCCGACGACAGCCTGCGGCGGCGCGAGGTGGCGCTGATTTCCGCTCGCGAGGACCGCGAGGGGCTGCAACTGCTCGACCCGCTGCACTACCTGCGCAAGGCGCTGGAACCGACAGCGGACCTGCTTGAGACCGACCTCGGCACCGTGCTGCCCGCGAACCCGGACGTGATCGTCCTGGCCGATATTGCCCGGCTGACGGGCAAGGAGGCGGCGGACGTGCTGGACTGGGTCGACAGCGGCGGCACGCTGTTGCGCTTTGGCGGGCCGCGCATGGCGGCGTCGGACGTGTCGCGCGACACCGAGGACCCGCTGATGCCGGTGCGGCTGCGCGCCGGGGGCCGCAGCGTCGGCGGCGCCATGAGCTGGGGGGAGCCCAAGACGCTGGCCCCCTTCACCGAGGACAGCCCGTTCTTCGGGCTGGAGATTCCCGACGACGTGACCATCGAGAGCCAGGTGATGGCGCAGCCGGACCCGACGCTGGCCGACCGCGTGATCGCCCAGCTTGCGGACGGCACGCCGCTGGTGACGCGGCAGTCCATCGGCCAGGGACAGGTGATCCTGTTCCACGTCACGGCCAACGCCGAGTGGTCGACGCTGCCGCTGTCGGGCCTCTTCGTGCAGATGCTGGAACGGCTGGCAGTGTCCTCCGCCATGGTGCAACCGGATGTTAACGATCTGGAAGGCACGATCTGGCAACCTGCGCTTGTGCTCGATGCGTTCGGCGTCCCGCAGGAGGCAGGCACCCTGCCCGGCGTGGACGGACCGGCGCTGCTGACCGCGGCCCTCGGGCCGGACCTGCGCCCGGGCCTGTACGAAGGGGAGGACCGCGCCCTGGCCCGGAACGTCGTCACCGCCGAGACGGAGCTGCTGCCGGTCGCATGGCCGGACGGCGTCACCGTCGAGGGGCTGAACCGCCCGCAGGAAACGCCGCTGGCGGGCTGGCTGCTGGCCGCCTCGATCCTGATGCTGCTGGTGGACGTGGTCGCCTCGCTCGCGCTGTCCGGGCGGCTGCGCGGTGCCGTGGCGGCGGGTCTCGTTCTGGCGATGATGGGCGGAATGCCCCTGCCCGGCCACGCGCAGGAGGTGGTGGAACAGGCCGAGTCGGAGGATGACGCACAAGCCATCGCCGCCACGTCCGAAGTGGTGCTGGCCCATGTCCTGACCGGAGACGACCGGCTGGACGAGGTGGCCCATGCGGGGCTGCGCGGGCTGTCGGACACCCTGTATTTCCGCACGTCGGTGGAACCGGCGGAGCCCATCGGCGTGAACCTCGAAACCGACGAGCTGGCGTTTTACCCGCTGCTCTACTGGCCGATCACCCCCGGTCAGCCGACCCCCTCGGCCGAGGCCTACGCCAAGCTCAACACCTACCTGCGGTCCGGCGGGATGATCCTGTTCGACACGCGCGACGCCGATGTGGCGGGCTTCGGCGCAGGCACGCCGGAGGGGCGCAAGCTGCAGGAACTGGCGGCGCCGCTCGATGTGCCGCCGCTTGAGCCGATCCCGCAGGACCACGTGCTGACCCGCACCTTCTACCTGCTGAACGACTTTCCCGGCCGATACCAGGGCCGCGGCATCTGGGTCGAGGCGGCCCCGCCCGACGCGGCGCTGATCGAGGGGATGCCGTTCCGCGACCTCAACGACAACGTGACCCCGGTGGTGATCGGCGGCAACGACTGGGCATCGGCCTGGGCGATGGATGAGACCGGCATGCCGCTGGTGCCCATCGGCCGCGGCTTTACCGGCGAACGCCAGCGCGAGATCGCCTACCGGTTCGGAGTGAACCTCGTGATGCATGTGCTGACAGGCAATTACAAAAGCGACCAGGTCCACGTGCCTGCGTTGCTGGACAGGCTGGGCCAATGAACGCGGGACAAATCGTCTTCGACCCGCTCCTGCCGTGGGTGGTGATCTACGCGCTGGCGGCACTGGCCTTTGCGGGCGTGGTGCTGGCACTCTGGCGCGGGCTGAAGGGCTGGCCGCTGCGCTTCCTCGCCGGGCTGGTGCTGGTGGCCGCGCTGGCGCAGCCCTCGTGGCAGATGGAGGACCGCGCGCCGCTGTCGGACATCGTGCTGATGCTGGTGGACGAGACCGCCTCGCAACGGCTGGCGGAGCGTGCAGGCGTGACCTCCGACGCCGCCGACACGATGGAGGCGCAGCTTCTCGCCCGCCCCAACACCGAGGTCCGGCGCATCCCCGTCCCCGATGGCGAGGGCGACGCGGGCAGCCAGCTGATGACCGCGCTGTCGCAGGCCCTGGCAGAAGAACCGCGCGGCCGCGTCGCCGGTGTGGTGCTGCTGTCCGACGGGCGGCTGCACGACCTCGAACGCCTGCCCGACCTGCCCGCGCCGATGCACCTGCTGCTGACCGGGCAGGAGGACGACTGGGACCGCCGCCTGATCGTGAAGAACGCCCCGGCCTTCGCCATCCTCGGCGAGGAGGTCGAGCTGACGCTCCGGATCGAGGACGAGGGCGCGGCCCCTGACGAGGCCATGACCGACCTGCAGATCTCCATCGACGGGTCGGAACCGCAGACCTTCCGCGTCGCCATCGGCGAGGACCACGCCCTGCCGATCACCCTGCCTCACGGCGGCCTGAACGTGATCGAGTTCATCGTGCCCGAGGCAGAGGGCGAGCTGACCGACCGCAACAACCGCGCGCTGGTGCAGATCAACGGCGTCCGCGACCGTCTGCGCGTGCTGCTGGTGTCGGGCGAACCCCACGCCGGGGGCCGGACCTGGCGCAACCTGCTGAAATCCGACAGCTCCGTCGACCTGGTGCACTTCACCATCCTGCGGCCGCCGGAAAAGCAGGACGGCGTGCCGGTGTCGGAGCTTTCGCTGATCGCCTTCCCGACGCGCGAGCTGTTCCTCGAGAAGATCGACGACTTCGATCTCATCATCTTCGACCGCTACAAGCGGCGCGGCATCCTGCCCGCCATCTACCTCGACAACGTGCGCAACTACGTCGAGAAGGGCGGCGCGGTGCTGATCGCCGCCGGGCCGGACTTCGCCTCGGCGGATTCGATCTACCGCTCGCCCCTGGCCGACATCCTGCCCGCCGAACCCACGGCGCGGGTCATCGAACAGGGCTACCGCCCGGCGGTGACCGAACTGGGCCAGCGCCACCCCGTCACGGCGGGCCTGACCGGGGCGGACACCTGGGGCCGCTGGCTGCGGCAGGTGGAGGTCGAACCCGTCTCCGGCGAGGTGGTGATGCAGGGCGTCGACGACCGCCCGCTCCTCGTGCTCGATCGCGTCGGCGAAGGCCGCGTGGCGCTGCTTGCCTCCGATCACGCCTGGCTCTGGAACCGCGGCTACGAGGGCGGCGGCCCGCAGCTCGAACTCCTGCGCAGGCTGGCCCACTGGATGATGAAGGAACCAGAGCTGGAGGAAGAGGCGCTCTGGGCCGAACCCACAGGCCAGACCATGCGCATCATCCGCCGCTCGCTGACCGACGACGTGGGCGACGTGGAAGTCACCGGTCCGGACGGCGAAACCGTGACCGTCCCGCTCGAAGAGGTCAGCCCCGGCCGCTTCGAAGGCATCTACGACGGCCCGGAAATCGGCCTCTACCGCCTCAAGGAGGACGATCTGGAAGCGGTCGTGGGCCTCGGCCCCGCCGCCCCGCGCGAATTCATCCAGACCATCGCCAGCGGCGCCGCGCTGGAACCGGCCATCGACTCGCTGCGCGGCGGTATCCTCCGGCTCGAGGAGGGCGTGCCCTCCGTGCGCAACGTGCGGCAGGGCCGCCCCGCCGCCGGGCGCGGCTGGATCGGCCTGACCCCGCGCGACGCGTTCGAGACGCTGGACATCCGCCAGACCCCGCTGATGCCGCCCTGGCTGGTGCTGATCCTCGCCGCCGCGATGATCGTCGGCGCCTGGCTGCGCGAAGGCCGCAGCTGACAACCGCGCCTCAAGGCTTCAACCGGCCCCTCTTCATCTTGGCAACAAATACCTCGGGAGGCCCGAAGGGCGGGGGCAGCGCCCCCTCCGCCGCCGGGACGACGCGGGCAACCGGCCAGAAGCGCAACAGGACGTAGGGCGGAGGTCTCCTCCGCCCCCCCGCAGCCAGAACCCGCGCCTCAGCGCCCTGTGATGTCCGACGGGTCCAGAAGCACCGCGCGGGAATGCGACCAGAACTCCCGCCGCAGGATCACGGCAGTGGTCACGAGGGTCGCCGCGATCAGTGCCCATGCGCCGATCAGCCAGGCCGAGGCGCCGATCCCGAAATAGACGGAGCGCAGGCCGCGGTTGTAGCTGCGGGCGCCCGCGATGTTGATCTCCGCCGCCTTGCGGGCGCGGGGCAGCGTCGCCGGGTCTTCGGGATCGTTCGGCACCGCCGCCATCAGGACAGAGGTGTAGCCGAACAGGCGGTGCGACCAGACGAACTTCAGGAAGGCGTTGGAGGCGAAGAGCAGCATCAGGATCAGCTTGATCTCCAGCACCACCACCGGGTCGGTGGAGGGGGTCAGATCCTGCGCCACGCCCTGCAGCCGCTCGGCATTGCCCAGCAGGGCAAAGCCGCCGCCTATGGCGATCATCGAGGCGGAGGCGAAGAACGAGGTGCCCTGCCTCAGGCTCGCGACGATCTGGCTGTCGAAGATGCGCGGGTTGCGGGTGACGAAGGCCTCCATCCATTCCCGCCGGTAACGCGCCATCAGGGCCGAGACGGAGGGGCGCCACGCCGGCGGATGCTCGATCACCAGGGTCGCCGCGACCCATGCCGCCAGCAGGAAGCCGACCGCCACCACGTCGATCATGGCGAAGCCGGCGATGACCGCCTGCCAGTCCATCTCAGAACGGCTGCACGACCACGACCCAGAGGATCGCGATGGTGCCGATGACGGAGACCTCGTTGAAGATGCGCAGGAACATGTCGCTTTCGCGGAACTCGCCCTTCTGCGCGCGGCGCACCAGCCTGCCGGTCCACAGGTAATGCACCGCCAGCAGCGCCACCAGCGTGGCCTTCAGGTGCAGCCATGCGGGCCAGCCGAGCCAGGTGCCGTACCAGACGCCGGTGACGATGGCGATCACCCCCAGCCCGAAGGAAAAGCGGTAGAGCCGGAAGGTCAGGTCGCCCAGCGGGCCGTTCTCTCCCAGCCAGGCGTGTTCGCGCTTCCAGTAGATCAGCGCGCGCGGCACCGCGAAGATGGACGTCATCCAGCCCATGACGCACAGGATGTGTATGATCTTGACCCAGGCCATCGGCATGCTCCGTTTTCGGCACCTGACTCCGATGGCCCGGAAAGTGCAAGCCGGGCGCGCGAATTTGACTCGCCTGCAGGGGTTTTTGGTTATATGACTTGACCAATTGCCGCGTTCTTGGTCGCCACCTGCGCGCCGGGACAGGCTGCAGACCCGAGGGAGGTGCCACCCATGCAGATGCCGGAACCGGACGGCGCGATCCTTGCCCGCAAGTCGCGCATCGTGGAGCGGCTTGCCGCGGTGTCGCCGCGCGGCGTGATCTCCGAACCTTCCGAGGTGCGCGCCTACGAGTGCGACGCGCTGACCGCGTACCGCTGCCCGCCGCTGGCGGTGGTGCTGCCGTCCTCGACCGAGGAGGTCGCGGCCGTGCTGAAGGTCTGCCACGAGGAAGGCGTGCCTGTGGTGCCGCGCGGCTCCGGCACCTCGCTGGCGGGCGGGGCGCTGCCCACCGCGGATTCGGTGATCCTCGGGGTGTCGCGGATGAACGCGGTGCTTGAGACCGATTACGAGAACCGCTTCATCCGGGTGCAGACCGGGCGCACCAACCTGAGCGTCACCGGCGCGGTGGAGGAGGAGGATTTCTTCTACGCGCCCGACCCGTCCTCGCAACTGGCCTGCGCGATTGCCGGGAACATCGCGATGAACTCCGGCGGGGCGCATTGCCTGAAGTACGGCGTGACCACCAACAACCTGATGGGCGTGACCATGGTGCTGATGGACGGCACGGTGGTGGAGCTGGGGGGCGCGTATCTGGATGCCGGCGGGCTCGACCTGCTGGGCGTGGTCTGCGGGTCCGAAGGGCAGCTCGGCGTGGTGACGGAGGCGACCCTGCGCATCCTGCGCAAGCCGGAGGGCGCGCGCCCGGTGCTGATCGGCTATGCCTCGAACGAGGTGGCGGGCGCCTGCGTCAGCGACATCATCAAGGCGGGCGTGCTGCCGGTGGCGATCGAGTTCATGGACGCGCCCTGCATCCGCGCGACGGAGGATTTCGCCAAGGCGGGCTACCCCGACTGCGAGGCGCTGCTGATCGTGGAGGTCGAGGGCTCGGAAACGGAGATCGCCGAGCAGCTTGCCAAGATCAAGGAGATCGCCCAGCGCCACGACCCGGTGGAGCTGCGCGAGGCGAAGTCCGCCGACGAGGCCGCCCGCATCTGGCTGGGCCGCAAGTCGGCCTTCGGCGCCATGGGCAACATCAATGACTACATGTGCCTCGACGGGACGATCCCGGTGACGGAGCTGCCCTTCGTGCTGAAGCGCATCGGCGAGATGTCGGCGGAATTCGGGCTGGAGGTCGCCAACGTCTTTCACGCTGGCGACGGCAACATGCACCCGCTGATCCTGTTCAACGCCAACGAGCCCGGGCAGCTGGAGCTCTGCGAGCGGTTCGGGGCAGAGATCCTGAAGCTCTGTGTCGAGGTCGGCGGCTGCCTGACCGGCGAGCACGGCGTGGGCATCGAGAAGCGCGACCTGATGACCCACCAGTACGCGCCCGAAGACCTCGAGGCGCAGATGGCGGTGAAGGACGTCTTCGACCCGAAGTGGCTGCTGAACCCGGCGAAGGTGTTCCCGCTGGCGTCCTCCGAGGGACGGCGCGTGGTGGCCCTTGCGGCGGAGTAGCCGGGGTTCCACCCCGGACCCCGGAGTATTTGGAAAGCAAAGAAGCACGAAGGGCAGGCGAGATGAGACCAGGGAGCGAGGCGGAACTGGCCGAGGCGGTGCGCGGGGCGCAGGCGCCCCTGCGGGTGTGCGGCGGCGGCACGCGGGCCATCGGCGGCGGCGGCGCGGCGGCGGTGCTGGAAACCGGCGGCGTCACGGGCGTGTCGCTCTACGAGCCGGGCGCCTTGACGCTGGTGGCAGCGGCGGGCACGCCTCTGTCGGAGATCGAGGCGGTGCTGGATGCGGAGGGCCAGCGTCTGGCGTTCGAGCCGATGGACCATCGCGGGCTGCTGGGCACCGAGGGGGTTTCGACCATCGGCGGGGTGGTGGCGGCGAATGTGTCGGGCCCGCGACGTGTGCAGGCCGGGGCCTGCCGGGATTTCCTGCTGGGTGTGCGTTTCGTCGACGGCACCGGTACGGTGGTGAAGAACGGCGGGCGGGTGATGAAGAACGTCACGGGCTACGACCTCGTGAAACTGATGGCGGGGTCGCGCGGCACGCTGGGGGTGTTGACTGAGGTCAGCCTGAAGGTGCTGCCGAAGCCCGAGGCCGCGGCCTCGGTCCTGATCGACGGGCTGGGCGACGCGGCGGCGGTTGCGGCTATGGCCCGCGCACTGGGGTCGCCCTACGACCTGACCGGGGCGGCGCATCTGCCGGTGGGGCCGGACGGCGATCCGCTGACCCTGCTGCGGATCGAAGGCTTTGCCGGGTCGGTCGCGTATCGCGCGGGCCAGCTGGCGGCGCTGTTCGGCGGACAGGCGGTGCGGGTCGAGAGCGATCCGGAGGTGGTGGCGGAGGCCTGGGCCGACGTGCGCGACGTGGCGCCGATGCACGGCCGGGAGGGCGACGTCTGGCGCATCCACTGCAAGCCCTCGGATGCGCCGGGGCTGGTCGCCCGGCTGGAGCCGCGCGCGGTGCTGTATGACTGGGGCGGCGGCCTGATCTGGGCTTTGACGCCCACCGGCACGGATGCGCGGGCCAGACTCGGGGCCTTCGACGGCCATGCGACGCGTGTGCGGGGCCGCGGCCCCACGCCGGTCTTCCCGCCGGAGCCGGCGCCCGTGGCGGCCCTGTCGCGGGCGATCCGGGCGCGGTTCGATCCGCGCGGCATCTTCGACCCCGGTACGTTGCACTGATGACCTGGCCGGTCGTCGGAGCCTTCCTCGTGACCTTCGTGGCCGGCCCGCTGCTGTGCGCCGGGCTGCTGCGCCTGCCCTCCACCCTGCGCGTTCTGGCCGGGCTGGCCATGGCGGTGGTGGCGGGCATGGGCGCCGCGCTCTGGCTCGAGCCGCGCGCGCCGCTGCCGTCGCTTTTGCTGCTGTGGGCCGGGTGGGTCACGGCTGTGGCGATGGTGGGCCACGCGCTTTACCGCCGGCTGGAGGGCCGCCGCGCCCGCCGCTGGATCACCGTAATTGCCATACTGGCCACAACCCTGCCGTGGTTCGGACTGGCCACCGCCCGGCTGATGGCCTGAAGACCCAGAGAGACACATGCAGACCAATTTCACCAAAGAGCAGCTTGCCGATGCGGGCACCGCGCGCGCCAACGAAATCCTGCGGGCCTGCGTGCATTGCGGGTTCTGCACCGCCACCTGCCCCACCTACCAGGTGCTGGGCGACGAGCTGGACAGCCCGCGGGGCCGCATCTACCTGATCAAGGACATGCTGGAGAACGAGCGGGTGCCGGACGCGGATACGGTCAAACACATCGACCGCTGCCTGTCCTGCCTCGCCTGCATGACCACCTGCCCCTCCGGCGTGCACTACATGCATCTCGTCGACCATGCCCGCGCCTATATCGAGGAGCGTTATGAGCGCCCCCGGTCCGAGCGTGCGCTGCGCTGGCTCCTGGCGCGCATCCTGCCCTATCCGGGCCGGTTCCGGCTGGCGCTGCTGGGGGCGAAGATCGGGCGTCCCTTCGCCCGGCTGATCCCCGATGCGCGGCTGCGCGCGATGATGGAGATGGCGCCGAAGCAGGTGCCGCCGGTGTCGCGCAACGACGATCCGCAGAGCTTTGCGCCCGAGGCGCCCAAGCGGATGCGCGTGGCGCTGATGACCGGCTGCGCGCAGCGGGCGCTGAACACCGACATCAACGATGCGACGATCCGGCTGCTGACGCGGCTCGGGTGCGAGGTCGTGGTGGCCGAGGGCGCGGGCTGCTGCGGGTCGCTGACGCACCACATGGGCAAGTCCGAAGAGGCGCATGGCACCGCGGGCAAGAACATCCGGGCCTGGGCGCGCGAGATGGACGGCGCGGGGCTGGATGCGGTGGTGATCAACACCTCGGGCTGCGGCACGACGGTGAAGGACTATGGCCACATGTTCCGCGAGACGCCGCTGGCCGCGGACGCCGCGCGGGTGGCGGCCATCGCGCGGGACGTGACGGAGGTGCTGGCCGAGCTGATGCCGGAAACGGCAGAGGCAGACCTCGGCCCGGCGCGCATGGGGATTGCCGGGATCGACCGGCCGGACACCGCGGACGCGCCCGGCGGGACGGGGCCGTTGCGGGTTGCCTATCACGCGGCCTGTTCGCTCCAGCACGGGCAGAAGATCAAGGGCACGCCCAAGGCGCTGCTGAAACGCGCGGGCTTCGAGGTGGTGGAACCCGCCGACAGCCACCTGTGCTGTGGCTCGGCAGGGACCTACAACCTGATGCAGCCGGAGATCTCGAAACAGCTCAAGGCGCGGAAGGTCCAGACGCTGGAGGCGAAGGCGCCGGACGTGATCGCGGCGGGCAACATCGGCTGCATGATGCAGATCGGCTCGGGCACGGGGGTGCCGGTGGTGCACACCGTCGAACTGCTGGACTGGGCGACCGGCGGACCGAAGCCCCCGGCGCTGCAGGTTTGATCTTGTTGACCGTTCGTCAGTCGTGCGATCTAGCTTTGATGCGCCGCATTTTCGCCCTGAAAAACGGGTAAACCGCGCGCAAAGAGGAAAGACCACGTGCGCGCGATTTTCGCCATCTGCCTGATCCTGCTGTCGACCAATGCCCCTGCACAGGGGCTTTTCTCGATGGAGAGCACGGAGGGCGCGCGGCGGTGGGAAGCGGTCGGGCGGCTGGAGATCGCCGGAGAGGCCTTCTGCACCGGCGCGCTCATTTCGCCGAGCCTTGTGCTGACGGCGGCGCATTGCCTGTTCGATCCGGCGACCGGGGCGCGGGTGCCGATCGATGACATCCAGTTCCTTGCCGGGTGGCGCAACGGGCGGGCGGCGGCCTACCGGCGCACCCGCAAGGCGATGCCGCATCCGGAGTACGACTTCACCTCGTCCGACAGCGTGGCGCGGGTGGGGCACGACATCGCCCTGATCGAGCTGCAGCATCCGATCCGCAACACGACCGTCCTGCCCTTCGGCACCAGCGACCTGCCCGGTCCCGGCGCGGAGGTGGGCGTCGTCTCCTACGCCCACAACAGGTCGGAGGCGCCCTCGATGCAGGATCTCTGCACGGTGATCGCGCATCAGTTCGACATGCTGGTCCTGTCCTGCAGCGTCGATTTCGGCGCCTCCGGGTCGCCGGTCTTTGCCTTCGACACGAATGGCGAGGCACGGATCGTGTCGGTCATCTCGGCCAAGGCCGAGGCGGACGGGAAGGCGGTGTCGCTGGCCGTCGACCTGCTGAAGCCGCTGAAGGAGCTGCGCGCGGCGCTGGCGGTGGCGCAGGACCCCGGCAACGGTCTGGAACCGATGGCCGCGGGCGCCCGGCGCGAGACAGGTGCGAAATTCGTGAAGCCCTGAGATACGCCGCGCTCGGCCTCCTGGGCGGGCTGGGGCTGGCCACCGGCGCGGCTGCATTGACGGGATGGGAGGCGGTGGGCCGGCTGCGCAGCGGCGAGGGGTATTGCACCGGTACGCTGATCGAGGCCGACATCGTCCTGACCGCCGCCCATTGCCTGCATGACGACGACGGGCGGCCGGTTGTGCCGCAAGGGGTGTGGTTCGAGGTCGGCTTCGGCTCCGGCGCCCCTGCGGTGCGTCGGGGCGTGACCGACTGGGTGATATCGCCCGGGTACAGCGACATCGGCGGGATCGAGCTGGACGAGGCGATGATCGCCAACGACGTCGCCCTGCTGCGTTTGTCCGAGGCCATCCCGCCCGAGGACGCCCGCCCCATCGCGCTGCACCCGGCACAGGCACCGGAAAAGACCGTCTACCTCGCGCCCTACGGCGACGCACTGCACCGTGGCGCGTCGGTGCCGCGGTCCTGCGGGCTGCTGGCGCGCTACGCGGGCGGCATCCTCCTGTTCGACTGCAAGGCGGGCTACGGCGCTTCGGGCGCGCCGATCCTGGCGGAACAGGGCGGCGGGCTGCGCATCCTGTCGCTGGTCTCCGCCACCGGCACCGACGAGGACGGCGCGGCGCGTGTCTTCGGGATGGAGCTGACGACCCATGTGGTCATCCTGAAGGACCGGCTGACACGCCACGCGGCCCCGCCCGCCCGGACGCGGACAAATGTCCTGTCAGGCGGCGCAAAGGGGTCCGGAGGCGCACGTTTCGTGCGTGCACCGGGTAAGGCTGCACCAAAAGATTGAGCATTCCGAACCGCTTGGGGACACCTGTTTCCGCCGCGCAACAAGGTTAACGCATCGTAAATTTGCCCCCTATGCGGACGGGTAGGGTTTTGGCAACTTGGCCGCAGCAGACACCAGCTTTTTTTTCGGTGAGGGGACATAATGTTCAAGACTTTTCTCGCAGCCTCCACGGCGATGACGCTCGCCCTGGCCGGGCCCGCGCACGCGCAAAGCGCAACCTCCAACATCATCTTCATGATGGATGAGTCGGGCTCCATGTCCGGCGAGCAGGACTTCCTGACTCAGTTCGTGCTCGACCTCGACGCCGCGCTGGCTGTCGGTGGCTTCGGCAGCCGCAACTACGGCCTGATGGGCTTTGCCGCGGGTTCCACCAATCCGGGCCTGATCCGCGAGTTCAGCATCGGCGGCAGCCAGCTTGGCAACGCCACGGACCTTTCGGCGGCGACGACCAACCTGACCACGCCGGGCGGCACCGAAGACGGCTATGCCGCCATCGACTACGTGCTCAAGAACTACACGATCCCCGCCGGCAACACGACGCTGGTGCTTATCACCGACGAAGACCGTGACGACACCACCGGCGGCAGCCTCCTGTTCGCAGACGTGCTGAGCGCGATCCAGACCGCCGGTGCGAACCTCGTCGCGATGGTCGACATCGGTATCCTCGACGCCAACAACGACACCGCGATCTCCACCGACGGCACCACCACGCTGGTGCAGACCGGCACCACCTTTACCTCGACCGCACACGGCAGCTTCACCGGCGGCTTCGGCACGACCGAAGCGGACTACGCCGACCTCGCGCTGGCCACCAACGGCGGCTGTGTCGCCGACCTCAACCAGCTGCGGCTTGGCGGCGACGCCGCCGCGGCCTTCGCGCTGGCCTTCCAGACCTGCGTCATCAACGCGGCCACAGATGGCGGGATCAAGTTCATCCTGACCACCGACATCTTCCGCAACTCCTCGATGACCGTCGCGCAGAACATCCGCGCGCAGATCCGCATCCTGGCGCTGGTGAAAAGCTACATCGGCACCGGCGGCTTCTACTCGACCCAGGGCAATGCCATCGTCAACGACATGCTGGGGATCGAAGGCCTGCGCGGCTACGCTTTTGCCACCGCATCGTCCGGCTCCGCCTCCGGCGGCACCGACCTCAGCGGCAAGGGCCTGACCATCGGCGCCGACTACACCTTCCAGACGCAGCAGTACCTGTTCCGCACCGGTATCGCGTTCAGCGGCCTGAACTCGTCCAGCGACGCCAGCGGCTTCGACTCCGACAGCGACACCAAGACGGCGAACATCTACGGCCTGTACCAGGCGGCGAGCGGCCTGCAGCTGTATGGTGACATCACCGCCGGCCGCACCGACCACGATTACACCATGCTGTTCCCGACCGGCACCGCGTCCGGCTCCACCGAGAGCGACTACCGCGCCGCTTCTCTGGAGCTGGGTCAGCGCTTTGCCCTCGGCGGCAACGCCGCGAACATCCTGATGCCCTATGTCGGCGTGTCGCGCGAAATGCTGGAAGTCGACAGCTTCACCGCAAGCAACGGCGCCATCGTCCCGGGTTACGACCAGACCACGACCTTCGGCAAGCTGGGCGTGCGCTGGGAAAAGACGACGCCGGTCAGCTTCGGCGCCCTGCACACCGATGTCGACTTCTCGTGGAACCGCGTGATGAACGAGGACATCGACGTCAACAGCGGCGGCACCGTCACGGCGACGCCGGGCAGCACCGACGACGACCGCTTCGACCTCGCCCTGAACTTCGGTATCGACACCAAGGCGGGCGGCCGCGTCATCATGACCCTCGCCGGCTCCAAGAGCGAGAACGTCCGCATGGGCACCGTCGGCCTCGGCTACGAAATGAAGTTCTGATCCAACGATCACAACCTCGCGAGAGCGCCCCGGAGAACCGTCTCCGGGGCGCTTTTTCGTGTGCGGACGGCTCTTGAAACGCGCGCGCGACATTCCCAATTTTCCTGTACCGGAACGCCTCTGACAGGGTTCCGGGAACTGGAAATACGGCCTGTCCCCGATGGGAAGGCCGGACACAGGTATCGCTCAACTGGAGGATTCCATGCGACATTTCGATTTTGCTCCGCTCTACCGTGCATCCGTCGGCTTTGACCAGCTGGCCGAGATGATGGACCGCGTCCTGTCCAACGACGCGCCGCAGCCGGGCTATCCCCCGTACAACATCGAGAAGACCGCCGACGACGCCTACCGCATCTCCATCGCGGTGGCCGGCTTTGCCGACAGCGACCTCGGCGTCGAGGTGAAGGAAAACGCGCTGGTCGTCTCGGCCCGCAAGGCGGACGAGGACGAGGGCCGCACCTACCTGCACCGCGGCATCGCAACCCGCGCCTTCGAGCGCCGCTTCCACCTTGCCGACCATGTCCGCGTCACCGGCGCCACCCATGAGAACGGCATGCTGCACATCGACCTGAAGCGCGAGATCCCTGAGGCGCTGAAGCCGCGCCGGATCGAGATCGCGAAGCCGGAGGTCAAGGCGGTCGAGAAGGATGTCGTGGACGCCGAAACCGTCAACTGACATCTGACCGATACGACGACCGGGAGGGGGCCTTGTGCCCCCTCTTTTGCTTTTGACGCCCTTGGGGGTGTCATCCATACAGGATTGCATGGACTGGCGCTCTGTCACTTTCGACTGGAACCGCGCGCGGGCGTTCCTCGTCACCGCCGAGGAAGGATCACTTTCGGCGGCGGCGCGGGCATTGGGCATGACCCAGCCGACGCTGGGGCGGCAGGTCACGGCGCTGGAGGAAGAGCTGGGCGTCGTGCTGTTCGAACGGGTCGGGCGCGGTCTGGTGCTGACGGACTCGGGCACGCGGCTGGTCGAACATGTGCGCGCCATGGGCGAGGCGGCGGTGGCCGTGTCGCTGGCCGCCACCGGACAGGCGACGGACGTGTCCGGCCCGGTCGCCATCGCCGCACCGGAGCTCTACTCCATGTGGCTGCTGCCGCCGGTCCTGAAGCGGCTGGCGGAGATCGCCCCCGGCATCCGGGTGGAGGTCGTGTCCTCCAACCGCATGAGCGACCTGAAGCGGCGCGAGGCGGACATTGCCGTGCGCAACGCCGCGCCGGACCAGCCCGACCTGATCGGCAAGCGCCTGACGGACGACACCGCCGGGTTCTTCGCCAGCGCGGATTACGCCGCAAGCCTTGGCCCGGTGCGCGGACCGGAGGACCTGAGCTCGGCGCGGTTCATCGGTTTCGAGGAAAACGCCCCCTTCATCGCGGCGCTGACGCAGCGCGGCGTGACTGTGACGGAGGCGAGCTTTGGCCTGCGCACCACCTCTCACGCGGTGCATTGGGAAGCCGCGCGGCAGGGGCTGGGGATCGGCGTCGGGCCGGTCACGCTGGGCAGCGGCGACCCGTTGCTGGTGCGGGTCCTGCCGGAGATCACCTTCGACTACCCCGTGTGGCTGGTGGCGCACCGGGAGCTTAAGACAAGCCCGCGGGTGCGCATCGTCTGGGACCTGCTGGCAGAGATGCTGCCGCGCCTGATGAAGGGTTAGCGGTCGCGGTCGTTCCGGCCGGAGTAAGCCCAGCTGACACGGCGCAGCAGGTCCTCCCTCGGCAGCACGCGGCCGGTTTCCACCAGCCACAGCGTCGCCGACAGCCGGTCGGCAAAGCGGAAGGCCCAGAGGAACGCCCAGAGCGCCAGCCCGAAGGACACCAGCATCCCGAAGGGCGTGGTCCGCGCCAGCATCGCCGCCACGCCCGCGACGACGATGGCGGACCAGACCTGCACCTCTGCCCGCATCCGGGTGGCGACCTGCGCGGGGGTAGGTGTTTCCTCTGCCCTGGAGCGGCCCAGCAGAAGCGCCTCCAGCCACCGCTGGCGGCGTTGCGCGTTGATGTAGCTGGGGGGAAGCTGATCCCGGTCGAGCAGGTCGTTGGCGATGTTGTCGTCCAGCCAGCAGATCCGCAGCGTGGCGAACACCGCCAGCAGCGCGCTTGCCGACGGAGCGAGGCTGAGGGCACCGAACGCCCCTGCCGCCACGGCCAGCGCGCCCGCCACAATGCACAGAACGAAAGACAATTCAGGATCCTCCGGCATCGAACCCTCCCCGTGGATGCTGCCGAAGTCTGGCACACAAGGTTTAAGGCCCGGTTGTCTTCAGACGGCGCGAAAAAACGCACCTGTGAAAGACGTAGGTCAACCATGACGGGAGACCAGAGAAGATCGCGTTGCCCATGTCCAACCAGTTGCGGGCCATAGGCCAGTCGCACCGGGCGCGGGGCCTTCGAAGGCACCCATTCGCTCCCATCAGGCGACCACTCGCATGACGATGGGAGGCGGACCGTAGATCGCCGGCCAGAGGCCGTGCCCGGAACGGACGCGCAAACGGAAAGCGCCCCGCAGGGATCTGCGGGGCGCCTTGGGTTTGTCGCAAAATGCGGCTCAGTTGGCGGCGGTGTTGGCCGTGCCCGCCTTCCAGAAGAACGTCTCGCCCGAGCTGTCGTCCACGCCGTCGTTGTCGGTGGAAGCCCAGATCGTGCCGTCGGCGGTGATCGCAAGGCCCTCGATCTTGTCGACCACGTAGCCGCCCTGCGCCTGCAGCATCGGGATCAGGTCGACGACCTCTTCCTTCGAGACGACCGGCAGATCGCCGCCCAGCGGCGCTGCGACCATCTCGGCTGCGGGGATGCGGTAGATCTTCTTGGTCACCGCCTCCGCGCCGATCTGGTTGTCACGCTCGATGACGTAGACCCAGTCGCCATGGGCCACGATCTCGGACAGGCCGACCCAGCCCTTTTCCGGCGCGGCCTTCTCGTAACGCACGGCGCCCCATTCCTCGGTCTCGAGGTTGTAGGCCACCAGCTTCACGGTGTTCTCCGGATCGTCCTTCCACTCCCGCTGGACGGCCATCCAGAGGGTGTCGCCGATCTTCGTGATCCCTTCGAAGCCGAAGCGGACCTCGTTGTTCAAGAGCTCCGCGGGCAGGCCGATCTCGTCCTCGATCTCGCCCTCGGCGTTCACGTGGTAGATCGCGTGCGGGATGACTCGGTCGGTGCGGCCCTCGGAAGCCACCCAGAAGCCGCCCTCGCCGTCCAGCGTGATGCCTTCCATGTCGAGCTTCTGCGCCGGCATGCCGTTGCGGGTGACCGGCAGGGCACGGGTGATGCGCGCCGGGGTCTGCGACGGGTCGATGGTGAAGATCGTCGGCTGGTAGCCGTAGAAGCTGTCGTTGACGGCGTAGATCATGCCGTCCTCGCCTGCCACCATGCCGGAGTTCGCCCCCCAGCCGATCAGCTCGTCCGCTCCTTCGGAGGTGATCTGCGGATAGGCGGCCGGGGCATCCTGGTATTCGTAGATCATCACGTGCGCCCGCACGCCGCCGTCCTCGATCAGGTCCGCCTCGTTGGCGGTGACGAAGAGGTTGCGCTCCGGGATGGCTATGGCGCCTTCGGGCGCGATGCCGGAGGGCAGGAGCTGCCTGAACACCGGGTTCGCCGGGTCGGTGGTGTCGTAAACGGAGACGGTGGAGGACCGCTCGCCCAGCACGAAGGCGTAGGGCGTGCCGCCGAAGGTGGCGAATTCCATGCCTTCCGGTTCCACGCCCTTCGCGTCGGACCGCTTGTCGGGGTAGTGCCCGGCCTGGATGATCGGCGTCTCGAAGTCGGAGCCGCTCTCGAAGACCTCTGTGCCGTCCTTGGCGAAGACGGTAATGGAGCGGGAGCCGCCGTCCATGTCACCCTCGTTCGCCAGCATGAAGTGAGTGTCGTCCAGCCATTGCACGCCGTCGGGCTCGCGCAGGCGGCCCGGCTGCTCGCTGTCGAACACCAGCGAGGCGCGGTCGTCCTCCGTGTCGATGCGGGTCAGGTCCACGGCACCGGCGGGGAAGTGCGCCATCACCGCGTTGTCCGCGCCGATCACCACGATGTGGTTGTTTTCCTGCAGGGTGACGACGATCTCGCCCAGCCCGTTCACGTCGACGAATTCCGGCTCCGGGTCCTCGCCCGCGATCCCGGCCAGGCCGGTCACGTCGATCCTGACCACGTCGCAGTTCATCGCGCCGTTCTCGATCATCACCTTCGAGACCCAGCCTGCCGGCATCTGCGGCACGCGGCCGTCGCCTGCATCCTCGTCGCGCTCGTTCTCGATCGCGGCGACGACGAAGGTGCCCGCATCGTCATGCGCGGTGGAATCGGGCTGGCCGCCCAGGTCGCATTCGCCGGTCAGCTCGCCGGTGGCGAGGTCCATCGACACCAGCTTGCCGCCCGGCTGCGTGTAGGATTCGGAGGTGTTCACGCCGATGTAGGCGGTGTTGCCGATCACCGTGACGGAGGTCGGTTCCCCGCCCACTTCGGTGTTGCCCATGGGCTTCGGCGCCCTGGGATCGGTGATGTCGATGCGGCCCACCACGCCCAGCGGGCTGTCGGTGTAGACCAGCGTCATGCCGTCGTCGGAGGCGGCGATGATCTCGGCGGAGGTCTCGCGTTGCGTGTCCTCGCCCTCGGCCATGTTCAGCGGGGTGGCAAAGGCGGCAATGCGGTTGAAATTCATCTGGCCGTGGCTGTCGGCAAAGGCCGCGCCGGCCGTCAGCGCCAGTGCGCTGGTCAGGCAGATCGAACGGATGGTCATGTGATGGCTCCTGTCAGAATGACGTAGGTGCCGCATTGGTCCCGGGACGTAACAGCGCCGTGACGGTTTTGTTAAGGCGCGGTGAAACCCTGCCTCCGGGGGTGTCCGGGGGCAGGGTTCTTGCAGTTCGGCAGGCGGGACGGCGGGCGGGGCGATGCGCTATGCGCGAGCGTCCGTCCCGGCGTCCCCGTCAGACGTGTGCGCGGGTCAGCGCTGCAGGCTTTCGGCCAGGCGCATCAGGTTGATCGCCTCCTGCCGGTAGCCGAAGGGATCCGCGCCCCGTGCGCCGGTGGCCAGCGCGATGGCGTCGCCCATCGACCAGTCGCCGATCAGGTCGGAGCCTTTCAGGATCTGGCCGAAGCCCGCGATGGCGGCGGCCCAGTCGGCCTGCGGCAGCGCCCCGGCGTCCGACCGCACCGGCGTCTCGATCAGCCTGCTCTCGCTTTCGCCCGGCGCCTTGTAGCGCAGGCGGAGGAAGCCCAGCTCGGCACTCTCCGTGTCCGCCTGATCCGACGCCACCTGCTCCGGCGCATAGCGCAGCGGGTCGGTCATCCGCGCGCCCGAGCCCACCGGCGTGATCTCGTACAGCGCGGTGACCTGATGCCCTGCGCCGATCTCGCCTGCGTCGACCTTGTCGTTGTTGAAGTCCTGGCGGCGCAGGGCGCGGGTCTCGTAGCCGATCAGGCGGTACTCCGCGACCTGCGCGGGGTTCCATTCGACCTGGATCTTCACGTCGTCGGCGATGGGCACCAGTGCGCCGGTCAGCTGGTCCACCAGCACCTTCTGCGCCTCCGACAGCGTGTCGATGTAGGCGGCCATGCCGTTGCCGTGCTGCGCCAGTGCCTGCATCGTCGCGTCGTCGAGGTTGCCGCGCCCGAAGCCCAGCACCGACAGGTAAGTGCCCGTCCCGCGCTGCGTCTCGATGTAGTCCTTCAGCGCGTCGGGATCGCTGATGCCGACGTTGAAGTCACCGTCCGTGGCGAGGATCACCCGGCTGACCGCGCCCTCGCGGGCCATCCCGGTGGCGGTGGCATAGGCCTGTTGCAGACCCGCCTGCCCGGCAGTGCTGCCCCCGGCCTCCAGCCTGTCCAGCGCGTCGAGGATGGTCTGTCGTTCGCTGGCCTTCGTGGGGTCGAGCACCCGGCCCGCGGACCCGGCGTAGGTCACGATGGAGACCATGTCGTCCTCGCCCAGCTGGCCCAGCATCAGGCGGAAGCTCTGCTTCAGGAGCGGCAGCTTGTTGGCGTCCTGCATCGACCCGGAGGTGTCGATCAGGAACACGAGGTTCATCGGCGGGCGGGCGTCCGGCAGCATCCCCTGCAGACCGATCTGCACAAGCTGCGTGCCCTCGCGCCACGGGCTGTCCGACACGCCGATGTGGGTGGCAAAGGGCGCGTCCCCCTCCGGCGCCGGGTAGTCGTAGGAGAAGTAGTTCACCATCTCCTCGATCCGCACCGCGTCCTCCGGCGGCAACATGCCCCGGGTCAGCGAATTGCGGATGATCGACCACGACGCGGTGTCCACGTCGATGGAGAAGGTCGACACCGGGTCCTCTGCCGTCACCTTGATCGGGTTCTGCTCGGCCTCGGGGAACGCCTCCGTGTCCGGCATCGGGGCCGGGACCGGCTCGAACTGCGGGACAGGGGCGGGGGCGATGCCGCCATTCACCCGGCCCGACACGATATTGCCGAAGGTGCCGCCCGGCTGCGGCGCGGCACCGGCAGGCGCCATCGTCCGGGAGGTCGTGGACTGCCGCGCGGGCGCCCCCTGCGGAACGGCGTCCCCGGCCGGGCGGCCGGATATCCGCGGCATGGGAGCATCGGCGGAAAATTCCTCCAGCGCTTCGGTGACGGCGACCGGCGGCAGGGGCGCTTCTGCCATCTCCTCCTCGGCGGCGATTGAAAGGTCGCCCGCATCCGCCTCGCCCGGGGCCAGCGCCTGAACGTCATCGGCCGAGAAGACCTCCGGCTGCGGCGCGGGGTCCGGCGCGGCCACCTCGGTCCGGCCGGCGGTGCCGCCTCCGGTCAGACGGTCGGGCATCCGGGTGACGACCGGGATGACCGCGACAAGCGCCACGGCGGCGAGCGCGGTCGTGGCCGTCAAAACGGCGCGGGTGTTCATCTGAAACAGCATGTGAATGGCTCCTCTGAATATGCCCTTGGGCTGTGATTCAGAGGTCCGACGCGCCGCATCCGCGGTTTCTTGGGTCCGGTCGTAATTTTTCATCGCCAGCGCGATGGCATCGGCCCGGCGCGCCGGGTCGGGCTTCGGCAGCTCGGTGTCGAAGAGATCCTTCAGGTCGTTCAGATCGTCGGCGTCGTCGTTCATTTCGTCACCTCCCGCGCTTCGGCCTCTTTCAAGGCCCGAAGGCGTTTCTTCGCGTCCGAGACGCGCCATGCGACGGTGCCCTCGGGGATGCCGAGGATCTCTGCCGTCTCGGCCTGGCTTATGCCGTCGAGCACCAGCGCCAGCGTCTCGCGCAGGTCGACCGACAGGGCGCCCATCGCCCGTGTCAGCCAGTCGCGCCGCTCCGCCTGTTCGGCGATCTCGGCCTGCCGCGCCTGTTCCCAGTCGCCCCAGCCCTCGGTCGCCTTCATGTAGGTGGCCCGGCGGCGAAAGCGGTCCCGCGCGGCGTTCACGGTGATACGGTAGAGCCAGGTGGTCAGGCGCGCCTCGCCCCGGAAGGACTGCAGCTTGGCGGGCAGCGCCGCGCAGAGATCCTGCGCCAGGTCCTCTGCATCCGCCCGATTGCCGGTCAGGCGGATGGCATAGGCGTAGACGCGGTCGTAGACACGGCCAACCAGCAGGGCGAACGCCTCCCGGTCCCCGTCTGCGGCCGCGCGGGCCAAGGCTTCGTCACTGACATCCATGCGCATCTTGTGACTGAGACGCGCGCCGCGCGCCATTCCTTGGCGCAGGGTAGCAGATTTTTCACGCACGCGCGGAAGGCGGCGCAAAGCCCCGCCCTACCTGCCGTCACGCGCGGCCCGGAAGGATCACATCGACAGGAGCCGCTCGGTCAGGGCGCCGGACGGGTCGGCGAGGCTGTCGATCACGTCGAAGTGGTGCTTGCCTTCGTCGACGACACGGGAACAGCCCCAGGCCTCCTCCAGCCATTCCGCCTGTTCGAGGAAGGCCGGGCGTTCGGCGCCGCCCACCCAGACCGTGACCTTGGCGCGCGGCGCGGAGTGGAAGATCGGGCTTTCGGCCCGCGCCTCCTCCGAATCGAGCTTCAGGTTGGCGTTCATCGCGGTTTCCATCAGCGGGCGCAGGTCCGACAGGGGCGAGATCGGCAGGATCGCCTGCACCCGCGCCGCCACATCCTCGGGCAGCACGCCCGTTCCCATGCGTGCCGCGAGGTGCCCGCCGGCGGAATGGCCGGTCAGACGGATCGGGCCCTGCACCTCTTCGGCGGCGATGGTCACGGCCTGCACCACCTGGGCGGTGATGTCGCGGATGCGCACCGAGGGACACAGGTCGTAGGACGGCATCGCCACCGCCCAGCCCCGCGCCCGCGCGCCTTCGGCGAGGTGCGACCAGTCGGACCGGTCGAAGCGCTGCCAGTAGCCGCCGTGCACGAAGACGACCAGCCCCTCGGGCGTGCGGTCGGGCAGGAACAGGTCCATCCGGTGACGCGCCCCCTCGCCATAGGGAAGCCCCAGCACTGCCTTCTGTGCCGGGGAAAGACGCTTGCGGTAGGCCTGCGCCTCGGCGGCCCAGCGGGGCGGATAGCTGGCCCCGTCCGGAATGTAGGCGCCGTTCTCGTAAGCGTCGGAGAGGTCTGTTTTCTGATCCATCTTGGTCCTGTGTTCCTGCCGTTCCTTGCCGTGCCGCTGCAAATGCCGTTTCAACCCGGCGGGCGAAAGGAGTAGAGAGGGGCCAGCCCTGTCGCGTTCGATGGACCGGCAGCCCGATTACACTTGCGTGCGGCACGCACTAGATGTGGAGCCTAACGCATAAAAGCGGAGAGGAAACCATGCTCGACCAGACGACCGACCTCAAAAACCTGCTGAAGGATCCGACCCTGCTGGAGAGTCGCGCCTACGTCGACGGCGCGTGGATCACCGGCGACAAGACGTTTTCCGTCACCAACCCGGCCCGCGGCGACGTGATCGCCGAGGTCTGCGACCTGAGCCGCGAACAGGTGGCGAAGGCCATCGACGCCGCCTACACCGCGCAGAAGGAATGGGCCACGTGGACCGGCAAGGAACGCGCCGCCGTCCTGCGCAAGTGGTTCGACCTGATGATGGAGAACCAGAACGACCTCGGCATCATCATGACCGCCGAGCAGGGCAAGCCGCTGGCCGAGGCCAAGGGCGAGATCGCCTATGCCGCAGGTTTCATCGAGTTCTTCGGCGAAGAGGCCAAGCGCATCTACGGCGAAACCATCCCCGGCCACCAGCGCGACAAGCGCATCATGGTGATGAAACAGCCGATCGGCGTCGCCGCCTCCATCACGCCGTGGAACTTCCCCTCGGCGATGATCACCCGCAAGGCGGGTCCTGCGCTGGCCGCCGGCTGTGCCTTCGTCGCGCGCCCGGCCAAGGAAACCCCGCTGTCGGCCATCGCCCTCGCCGTTCTGGCAGAGCGTGCCGGCGTGCCCGCGGGCGTGTTCAACGTCGTGACCTCCTCCTCCTCCTCGGAGATCGGCAAGGAGTTCTGCGAGAACCCGAAGGTCCGCAAGCTGACCTTCACCGGCTCGACCGAGGTGGGCCGCATCCTTCTGCGGCAGGCCGCCGACCAGGTGATGAAGTGCTCGATGGAGCTGGGCGGCAACGCGCCGTTCATCGTGTTCGACGACGCCGACCTCGACGCGGCCGTGCAGGGCGCGATCATGTGCAAGTTCCGCAACAACGGCCAGACCTGCGTCTGCGCCAACCGGATCTACGTGCAGTCGGGTGTCTATGACGCCTTCGCCGAGAAGCTGAAGGAAGCCACCGCCAAGCTGAAGGTCGGCGACGGGCTCGAGGACGGCACGGACCTTGGCCCGCTGATCAACTCCGACGCCATCGACAAGGTGCAGGAGCACATCAGCGACGCAACCTCCAAGGGCGCGAAGGTGGTCTACGGCGACGGCAAGCCGCTGAGCGGCGAAGGCCACTTCCTGCCGCCGACCATCCTGACCGGCGTCACGCAGGACATGCAGGTCGCCACGGACGAGACCTTCGGCCCGCTGGCACCGCTGTTCAAGTTCGACGACGTGGACGACGTGATCGAGATGGCGAACGACACCATCTTCGGCCTTGCGTCCTACTTCTACGCCAAGGACCTGAGCCGCGTCTACAAGGTGGCCGAGGCGCTGGAATACGGCATCGTCGGCGTGAACACCGGCATCATCTCGACCGAGGTCGCGCCCTTCGGTGGCGTCAAGCAGTCCGGCCTTGGCCGCGAAGGCTCCCACCACGGGATCGAGGACTACCTGGAGATGAAATACGTTTGCCTCAGCGTATAAGCCCGGAGCGCTTCGACCTGCTGGTCGACGATGACGACCTCGTCGTCGACCTGCCCGCATGGTTCGCCGCCGCCCACACCGGCGACGGCGCGCCATGGCTGCCTGCCGCGCAGGCCGACGAACTGGCCCGCTACGGGCTGAAGCGCGGCGAAGGTGTCGCGCTGATGGAAGCCGCCGCCCGCATGTTCCGCGAACCGCCCAGCGACATCGGCTGGGAGATCCTCGGCAACGACCGCGACGGCTACAACTGGACCGACCACCGCGATCCGAAGCTGGCCTACCGCGTCTTTCTGGCCAAGCTGAAGAAGGCCCGGCTGGATGGTGTCACCCTGCTCTACAAGCTCTGGCTGGAACCGGGCGGTGCCTGAACCGGAACTGGCGCGGTTCTACCTCTACCCGGCCCTGCGCGCGCGACTGCTGGCCGGGCGCCTGCCGTTCCTGTCCACCGTGCGTGACGTCCTTCAGGCCCGCGGGTGGGAGGTGCACCTGCACGACGACAGCCCGGAGGAACTGGCCGCCGCCCGGGACCGCCCCGGATACGCGCTGGTGCGGATGATCGAGCCGCCGAACGCGCGCGGCCTGACCTTCCGGCGCACCTACTTCGCCCCCTTCTGGCATATCGAACGCAGCGCCGAACGCTGGACCTGGCCGGTGGCTCTGGCGGAGTTCGACCCCGCCACGGTGAACCCGCAGAAGGCCGCGCGCTTCCTGTCCAACATGCGCGCCCGGCACTTCGCCGGGGCGCAGACGACGCGGGAGGGCATGGTGCTGGTGCCGCTGCAGGGCCGCCTGCTGGAGCGACGCTCCTTCCAGAGCATGTCGCCGCTGGCCATGCTGGAGGCGGTGCTGGAGCACGACACCACCCGCCGCGTGCACGCCACCCTGCATCCCAAGGAGCACTATGAAGCGGCAGAGACCGATGCGCTGGACGCCTTGCAGCGCCGCTTCCTCCGGCTGACCGTCACCTTGGGCGGCACGGGCGCCATGCTGCCCGCATGCGATTACGTGGCCACACAGAATTCCTCTGTCGTCGTGTCGGGCTATTTCCTCGGGAAGCCCGCCGTGCTGTTCGGCAGGATCGACTTTCACCACATCGCGGCGAAGGTGCATGACCTCGGGCCGGAAGAGGCGATCCGGCAGGCGCCCGGCATGGCCCCGGACTTCGCCGCCTATCTCTGGTGGTTCTTCCGCGACCACGCCATCGACGACAGCCGCCCCGATGCTGGAACGCGCATCCTGCAGGCGCTGACGCGCGGCGGCTGGCCGGTCGGCGACTAACCCGCAACACGCCTCTTGCCAGACGGTGCCCGGTTGGCGCAGAACATCGTCAGGGGAGGCGATGGCGTCGCCGAACACATCCCCGATTCCGTCCTGTACGCCGGGACCTTCGTTTGCCAGCGCGGCAGGGGAAGGCCCGCCGCGCGACAGGAGACACGGAATGACCACAACGACCCTCGAAAAGCCCGCCCAAAGCCGCCCGAAAAGCTATCGCTTCCACCAGGGCGACCGCGTCCTGCCCTTCGCGCCCGCCGAATACGACGCCCGCCTTGCCGGGCTGCGCGCGATCCTGCGGGACGCCGGGCTCGACGCCGCCGTGCTGACCTCGATGCACAACATCGCGTATTACTCGGGCTTCCTCTACTGTTCGTTCGGCCGGCCCTACGGGCTTGTCGTGACCCAGACCGAAAGCGTGACGATCAGCGCGGGCATCGACGCGGGCCAGCCCTGGCGGCGGTGCCACGGCGACAACATCACCTACACCGACTGGGAGCGGAACAACTACTGGCGCGCGATCCTGTCGGTGACCGGCGCGGGCAAGGCCATCGGCTACGAGGCCGACCACATGACGCTGGCCTCCAAGGGGCTGATGGACAGTTTCCTGAAACCCGCCTCCTCCGCCGACATCGCGCCCGCGACCATGCGCCAGCGGATGATGAAATCCGCCGCCGAGATCGAGCTGATCCGCGCCGGGGCCGCAGTGGCGGATGTGGGCGGCTACGCCATCCACGACGCGATCCGTCCCGGCATCCGCGAAATCGACGTGGCCATGGCCGGCCGCGACGCGATGGAACTGGAGATCGCCGCCCGCTTCCCGGATGCGGAATACCGCGACACCTGGGTCTGGTTCCAGTCGGGCATCAACACCGACGGCGCGCACAACCCGGTGACGGCGCGCCAGTTGCAGCACGGGGACATCCTGTCGCTGAACTGCTTCCCGATGATCTCGGGCTACTACACCGCGCTGGAACGCACGATGTTCGTGGGCGAGGCCGATCCGGCGTCTCTGAAGATCTGGGAGGCCAACGTCGCCGCACATGAATACGGCATGTCCCTTCTGAAGCCCGGCGCCTCCTGCGCGGAAATCACGCTGAAGATCAACGACTTCTTCGCCGAGCGCGACATGCTGCAATACCGCACATTCGGCTACGGCCACTCCTTCGGGGTGCTGTCGCACTACTACGGGCGCGAGGCCGGGCTGGAACTGCGCGAGGACATCGACACGGTGCTGGAACCCGGCATGGTGATCTCGATGGAGCCGATGCTGACCATCCCCGAAGGCCAGCCCGGCGCGGGCGGCTACCGCGAGCACGACATCCTCGTCATCACCGGGGACGGCAACGAGAATATCACCGGCTACCCCTACGGCCCCGGCTTCAACGTGGTCGGCTGACGTCAGAAAGGGTGCAGAATCTGCACCCTACGATCTGCGCGGCCCGGTGACACCCGGTGACACAAGGGCCGCGCAGCAAGACGGGCAGCGGCGAAGGCTGCCCGCCCCCGAACCGAAGTATCACTGGCCGAAGACGGCCATGCCCTCGAAATCCATCTTGTCGAGCAGGCCGCGCGCGGTCTCCACATCGCCCTCGGCCTGCACCAGCACGCGGTTGCCGATCAGCGCCATCATCTGCCCGTCCTGCACGGCAAAGCGCTGGCGGCCGATGCGTTCGGTCTTCATCCCCATGGCGCCGGCGTTGTTGATCATCGCCGACATGCTGGCGACCATCGGGTTGTCGGCCATCAGGGTCAGCTTCAGCTCTTCCCCGTCCTGCGACATGTAGCGCGCCTCTGCCCCGACGCCGCCGCCCATCATGGCAAGGCCGGTGTTCATCTCGGTGTTCACCTCGCGCGTCCAGCCGTCGGGCGCGTCGGGCAGGAAGGCGCCAAGCGAGGCGGTCTTCATCTCCACCAGCCGCTGCCGGGCCATTTCGAGGTCGTCGAGCGCGAACTGGATATCGCCTGCGTCATAGGCCTCGCGCGCCGAATCGAGAAGGTCGGTGACCTCGTCGGCCTGCGCGGGCAGGGCTGCCAGGGACAGGGCAACAAGGGTGGGGGCAAGCAAGGTGCCTGTAGTCAAACGAAACATGGAAATCTCCTCGGGTGCAAAACAATGCCGCCACTGTGACTCTGCAAGGGCGTTGCCGCAACCCCCGGCCCGTTGCCTTCGGGGTGCCGCGACGCCATCTTCTGTGCCATGATCCTCGGCCTCCTGATCCCCACGGCGATCCTCATCGCCCTCGCCGTCTTCGTCACCCGCGGGGTGGAACGGCTGATGCCGGAGACCATCCCCGGCATCGCCGCCGCGGCGCTGCTGTCGGCGCTGGCGCTGGTCGGGCTGTCCGCCTGCCTCTTCGCGGTGCTCTACCTGCTGGAAACCCCCTCGGCCGCGCGCCTGATCGGCCAGCGCGGCGGCGTTCTGCATTTCCTGCTGCTGGGCGTTCAGGCGGGACTGGTCTGGGGACCGATCGTGCTCCTTGTGTCGGTCACTGCCCCACGCCGCTGGCGCACCAACGTTTGGTAGGACAGGCCACGGCCAGCGGGTCCTCAAGGGGCTGCGCCAAGGGGATCAGGACCGCCGCCGGCACGACAACCACGAAGGTGGCCAAGCCGGTCAGCATGACCCGTTCGGCGCGCCCCGGCGCCGCGAACATACGAGCGAGCAGACGCACCGAAACGTCGGAAACGGCCTCCAAGGCGCACGTCCTCCCCTTCGAAACCTGCACATGCGCAAGACGGACGCGCCCGGCCTACCAAGCAGAACCGCTGCCCGCTTCGGACCGGTTCAGGCCGCGGAAAGGACAGGCCAAGGCTGAACCCATTACGTGACACCTGCGCCGGACCTCCCCTGCGACGCGGTTTGTCGTTGATTTTCCACGCAGGCCGTATCAGGTCATGAACAAAGGGAGACTGCGATGCTGGCCTTCGGGCGCTTCTTCATCCTCGCGTTCGTGATCTGCTCGGCCGCCTACGTCGTGCTGTGGCTCAGCCTGCGCGCGCGCCGCCGCCGCATGATCCTCGAGGAATGGAAGGCCAACCCGGAGGAGATGTCCCTTCACGCCTACCTCGACGCCGAGACGTCGCGCTGGGACCGCATCCGCCATCGAACTCTGATCGTTGTGGTCTATATCCTGCCCATGTGCACGGTCACCGCGATCATCTACCTTACGAATTTCCACTGAAAGGTCCGCTCCGCCATGAAATTTGTGAAATGGACGTTCATCGTGCTGTTCTGGCTGCTGGTCGCGGCCTTCCTGCATTACACGCTGCCGCAGCACGACGTGGTGCGGATCACGGACACCTATGAAAAGCGCGTCGATCCGGGCGAGAACAGCCTGTTCTGGGCGCAGGCGGACACCGGCACCGATGGCACCCTGCCGAACCGCGACGTGTTCTTCATCCAGACCCGGCGCGACAACGGCGAGATCATCGTCTACCGCAACGAGGACACCGGCTGGGGCTGGCCGCCGTACTTCAAGTTCGACACGTCGAACCTGCAAGCCGAGGCGGCCGACATGAAGTCCACCGCCGACAACCCGCGCTGGGTGGCGGTGCGGCACTACGGATGGCGGAACGAATTCCTGACCATCTTCCCGAACGCCGTGGGCCTGAAGCAGGTGGCGGGGCCGGACGTCAGGATCATCCCGTGGACCGCCATCGTCATCCTCGTGATCCTGGCAGCGGTCTACTGGGCGATCCGCGTGCGGTGGAAGCGGTTCTGGCGCAGCCGCGTCGACCCGATGCTGGAAGAGGCCGGCGACCGGCTCGACCAGGGCAGCCACCGGATGAAGGGCATGTTCAGCTCGAAATAGGGCGGGCCGTTGCGGGGCGTCCGGGGCGGGCGCCCTGTCCGGACGTTGCGGACGTGGCCGTGGCGGATGTCACGGGCGCGACAGGGCGTAGGGCGGAGATTCTCCGCCTTCCCCCTCAGCCGTCTCCGCGGGCCAGGACGATCTGCATCCAGACCGCCGGCACGTCCACCAGCGTCCACTCGCGGCGCAAGCCGTCCGGCCCGAACTCCGCCTGCGTCATCCCCATCACCAGCAGCTCCGCGCCGCTCGGCGCGCCGAACAGGCCCCAGCCGTCGTGCCGTCCCGTGAGGGTCCAGCGCAGCGTGGCGCGCGGGCTGGCGGGAGCGTCTTCCTCGCCCATGGCGCTCTGCACCGCGAACCGGGCGGAGGGGAGCGAGGCGCGCAGCGCGCCCCAGAACCGTTCCGCCGCCGCCGGGCCGCTGTCGGGCTGACCGCCGGGATAGGTCACTTCCGCCGCCGGGTCGTACTGGCGGGCAAGGACCGCGATCTCGCCCGCCATCACGCGCGTGATAATATCCGACAGCGTCTGACCCCAGGGCGAGGTGTTGCCCTTGCCGTCGAACCGCGGCGGCACCTCCGTTTCGGGTGAGAGTGGCGGCGCACAGCGCTCCGGCCCGCCCTGCGCGGCCACGGACCTGCGCGCCCAGTCGTCGGGCGGCTCCCCCAGCGCGTTCAGGATGGCGAGCGTGTCGGCCACGCGCCATTCCTCGGCGATCTCGTTGCCGCGGCACCAGAGGTCGGTCATCACGCGGTGGCTGATGTCGCGGCCCGTAGGCGCACCGTAAAGGCCCGGCCCGTCATGCGTGGCCCGGCACCAGAGCCGCCGGGCGGCCAGCACCGACTTGTAGCCCGACTGCGCCCATATCGTTTCCTCGGGAAAGAAGGCGATGTCGGGCATGGCGGACAGGCGGGACTGCGCCTCCGCCCGGATCGCGTCCCGTCCCCGCAAGAGGCCCGGCCCGGCGTGCACGACGGCGTCCCCGGCGTAGACCTTGGCGATGCGGTCGAGGCGCCGGTCGGTCCAGATCTCGCGCAGGGTGCAGTCGATGAAATCCGGCGCGTCGCGCCACCGTTCGTCGAAACCCGGCAGGAATGGCATGGATCGGACGCTCCCGTTCAACCGGACGGCGCGCGTCCGTAATAGAGGCCCACGACGTGTTCGGCTTCGGCAAAGAACAACCAGCGGGCCACCACCACCCCTGCCACATGGGACACCGCTGCAACAAGCGCAAAGAGATGGTGGAACGGCAGGAGCAGAAGCAGGACGGGCAGGACAAAGGCGAGCGCGGCGGCGATCACACGCAGTTTCGCCGCGTGCTTGCGCCCCACGACAAAGACCATCTCGCGCGTCAGGTAATTGGACCCGGTGTGCGGCGGCTCGAAGGCGCGCGGGGTGCCGCCGGTCAGGCCCGTGGCGGTGGCCAGCGTCGTGCCGGAGCGCGCCATGCGCCTGTCGCCGTCCCACCACGCCCAGCCTTGCGCCGCGCCGCAGGCGATCAGCAGGAGGATCGCGGCCACGATCCGCCCCGACAGCAGCGCGCCCCCGGCCAGCGCATAGAGCAGGAAGACCGCGGGCGTCGACGGATCGTGCCAGCGCGGCACGGTCCGGAGCTGGGTGTAGATCATCGCGGTCGACCCCACGGTGACAAGCGCCAGGAGCGCGCCCAGCCATCCCAGCGGCAGGACCGGCGTCGCGAAGAACACCAGCGCGGCCGCGTATAGCCCGCAAAGCGTCAGTGCGGCAGCAGAGGCCCAGGCCTCGCGCGACAGCCAGCTCGACCGCCACTGGGTGAAGGCCTTGAGCGCCCGCTCGGGCCGTCCGAGGTGCTTTGCGCTGGCGCCCAGCCCGCAAAGGGCCAGCACGAAGGCCAGGGCGAAGAAGACGAAGGCCACCCAGCCGGTGGGCGGCGTCGGGTCGATCCCCAGCCAGAACAGCAGGCCGAAGCCCAGGCCGGACAGCGTGGTGAAGGCGATGAGAGACGGGGCCGGATGCATTCTTGTCCTTCGAGGGAGGGCGGCGCGAAGCCCCGCCCTACAGGGTGTTGCGCGGTGCGGTCAGAGCTTGTCGAGGGCCTTGTCGAGCCAGCCGAGGAAGCCGCGCGGCTCCTCCGCCACCGGCGCGAGCCACGGGGCCAGGACATCGGTTTCCGCCTCCCATGTGTCCCGGGGGCGGGGCGGGAGGTACTTGTTCACGGGTTTCGTGCCCTGCTCGGGCATCAGGTCGATCCCGCCGCGCTCGACCACCAGCAGGCTGACGGGACTGTCGGGGTCGGAGAGATCGCCGAAATGCCGCGCGCCCGCCGGGCAGGTGCGGACGCAGGCGGGCACGCGGTCTTCCTCGGGCAGATTGTCGTTGTAGATCCGGTCGACGCAGAGGGTGCATTTCTTCATCACGCCCTCGGCCGCATCCAGTTCGCGTGCGCCATAGGGGCAGGCCCATGCGCAGAGACCGCAGCCGATGCAGTCGCTTTCGTTCACCAGCACGATGCCGTCCTCGGTCCGCTTGTAGCTGGCGCCGGTGGGGCAGACGGTGACGCAGGGCGCGTCCTCGCAGTGCAGGCAGCTTTTCGGGAAGTGCACCAGCTGGGCGGTGCCCTGTTCCGGCGTGACCTCGTAGCTGTGCACGCGGTTGAGGAAGGTGCCCGAGGGGTCGGCGCCGTAGGGATCGCTGTCCGAGAGCGGCGAGGGCTGGCTTTGGGTGTTCCAGCCCTTGCAGGCCACCACGCAGGCGTGACAGCCGACGCAGGTGTCGAGGTCGATGACGAGGCCGAGGGTCCTGTCGGTCTGTCCGGGCAGCTGTGTCATGTGGTGGCCCCCCGCTGGTTCGCGGCGGCGCTCGCCGGGCGTTGCGGCCGGGTGACGGGGTCCGTGCCGCGAGTATTTGGGAAGCAGAGAAACATGCGGTCAGTCCCTTACCTGCCAGCGGAGGCTGTCCGGGGGCTGCGGAACGGGGCTGGCCTGCCGGCCGGTCTGCGGGCGGGCCTCCTGCGGGGGGGTGGCCTTTGCGATGCGGACGCGCAGGTCGAACCATGCAGCCTGACCGGTGACCGGGTCGGAGTTCGACCAGCGGAGGCCGTCGCCTTTGGGGGGCAGCAGTTCGTGGATCAGGTGGTTGAGCAGGTAGCCCCTTGTCGCCTCGGGCGCGTCCGGGTCGAGCGCCCAGGCGCCCTTGCGCTTGCCGATGGCGTTCCACGTCCAGACGGTATGCGGGTTGAGCGCGGCCATCTCCAGCACCGGGACGGTGATCTCTCCGTGCGGGGAGGTGACGCGCACCCAGTCGCCGTCGCGCAGGTCGTGCGCCTGCATGAGGGCGGTCGGGACGTAGAGCGGGTTGTGGCCGTGGATCTGGCGCAGCCATGCGTTCTGGCTGCCCCATGAGTGGTACATCGCCATGGGTCTTTGGGTCAGCGCGTGGATCGGGAAGTCCGCATCGGTCGCGCCGTCGGAGGGCGGGTACCAGACGGGGAGCGGCGTCAGGCAGTCCCTGATCCGGTCGCGCAGGTGGTCGGGCGGCTGGTGGTTGCCCTTCCCCTCGGCCGCCATCTGAAAGCGGCGCAGCGGTTCGGCGTAGAGGGTGAAGAGGTAGGGCGTGGGCGCGTCCATCAGACCGTGTTCCACCGCCCAGTCCTGATAGACCATGTTCCACGGCTTGAAATACTGCGCGTCCGCGGGGATGTGCATGGCGTGAAAGCCGCCGTTGGCGATGTAGCTTTCGATCTGCCCGCCGTTCGGGTCGCCGCGCCCGTGCTGCAGCCCGTGTTTGCCCAGCCGCCAGCCGGAGAGCGGGCCGATGCCGGGCTTGCGTTCGTGGTTGATCATGTAGTCGGCGTAATCGGCGTAGAGCGGCGCGCCGTCGCCGTCCACCATGCCCGGCAGGCCCAGCCGCGCGCCGAGGTCCAGCAGCACCGACTGGAAGCCGCGCACGTCGCGGTCGGGCTCCACCACCGGCCAGCGGATCGCGTCGGCGGCGGCGCCGGGTTCCGAAATCGGGCGGTCGAGCAGCGAGATGCAGTCGTGCCGTTCGAGGTAGGTGGTGTCGGGCAGGACCAGGTCGGCGTAGGCCACCATCTCGGACGAATAGGCGTCGGAGTAGATGATGCGCGGGATGACGTAGTCACCGCTGTCGTCGGTGCGGGTCAGCATCTCCATGACGCCCTTCGTGTTCATGGAGGAGTTCCACGCCATGTTCGCCATGTAGAGGAACAGCGTGTCGATGCGGTAGGGATCGCCCGCGACCGCGTTGGAGATGACCATGTGCATCAGCCCGTGGGCGGACAGCGGGTTCTCCCAGGTGAACGCCTTGTCGATCCGGAGCGCCGTGCCGTCAGGCCCCAGCGCGAGGTCCGCGGGCCCCTGCGGATAGCCGAGGTGCGCCCCCTTCAGCGGCTGGCCCGGCACCGCCTCGGCGTGCGGTTTCGGGTGGGCGGTGGCCGGCTTCGGATAGGGCGGCTTGAACCGCATGCCGCCGGGGGTTTCCACCGCGCCGATCAGGATCTGCAGCAGGTGCAGGGCGCGGCAGGTCTGGAAGCCGTTGGAATGGGCAGAGATGCCGCGCATGGCGTGGAAGGCCACCGGGCGGCCCACCATCTGCGCGTGCCGCTCGCCGCGGAAATCGGTCCAGGGGCGGTCCAGCACCACAGGATCGTCGAAGGCGGCGCGGGCGATCTCTGCCGCCAGGGCGCGGATGCGGGCAGGTGTCAGGCCGCAGCGGTCGGCCACGGCCTCCGGCGCGTAGGCGTCCGACAGGTAGGTCTCCGCCAGCCCGGACATCACCGTGACATGGGTGACGCCGGCGCGGCGGATGTGGCCGGCCAGGTCGGGCCGGATGCCGGGCGTGTCGAAGGCAGCGGGCCTGCCGGTCCGCCGGTCGACGACCAGCGGCTTGCCGTCCTCGTCGCGCAGGAACAGCCCGTGGGTGTCGGACTTCGGATCGCCGTCCAGCAGGACCGGCGCATCGGTGAAGCGCGACAGGTAGTCGAGGTCGATGCGCCCGGCCTTCAGCAGGCAGTGCACGAGGCTGAGGATCAGGAGGCCGTCGGTCCCCGGGGTGATCCCCACCCAGTCGTCCGCCACCGCGTTGTAGCCGGAGCGCACCGGGTTCACGCCGATGATCTTCGCGCCCCGCGCCTTCAGCCTGCCGATCCCCATCTTGATCGGGTTGCTGTCGTGGTCCTCGGCCACGCCGAACAGGACGAAGAGCTTCGCGTGCTCCCAGTCGGGGGTGCCGAATTCCCAGAAGGCGCCGCCCATGGTGTAGATGCCGGCCGCCGCCATGTTGACGGAGCAGAAGCCGCCGTGCGCCGCGAAGTTCGGGGTGCCGTATTGCTGCGCCCACCAGCCGGTGAAGCTTTGCGACTGGTCGCGCCCGGTGAAGAAGGCGAGCTTTTCGGGCGTCGTCTCGCGGAGGGGTTTCAGCCAGGAGACCGCCGTTTCGAGCGCCTCTTCCCAGGTGATCTCCTCGAATTCGCCCGAACCGCGCGGGCCCGTGCGCCGCAGGGGCGCCCTGAGCCGGGCAGGCGAATTGTGCTGCATGATCCCGGCGCTGCCCTTCGCGCAGAGGACGCCCTTGTTTATGGGATGGTCGCGGTTGCCCTCGATATAGGCCACCTTGCCGGACTTCATGTGCACGTTGATCCCGCAGCGGCAGGCGCACATGTAGCACGTCGTCTTGCGGACCTCGTCCGAGATCCGTGGCGCTGTATCGACCCGTGGCTCTCCCATCCGGCCTCCCTGTCACCGTGCCGCTTCTCGGAGGACCCGGGGGCACGTCTGCATCATTGGTAGATCAATTCCGCCGGACCGCAAGCTTTCGGTCCGCGGTTCCGCTAAACTCGGCCAAGAGGGGACAGAGGCGACGAGTTGCGCGCCGGTTCCGGAACGCCGTTCGCGGGCGACAGCGGCAGGCACGGGCCGGTTGATCTTCGCCCGCCGCGCGGTCAAAGTCTGCCGCGCAGCGATGGCGGGGGTGGCATGGCGGTTCTGGAACAGGCATTTGACACGGCCCGCGCCCGGCAGGCCCGCGTGGTCTTTCCCGAGGCGGGAGAGCCGCGCATCGACGCGGCCTGCGCCCGCCTTCAGGCCGAAGGGCTGGCGGTGCCGGTGCCCCTGCCCGACACGCCGACAGAGGCGCAGGTGGCCGCCCTGACCGGCACGCGCGGGGTGACGGAGCCCATCGCGCGCAGGATGCTGGCGCGCCCGCTGTTCCGCGCCGCCGCCATGGTCGCCGCGGGCGAGGCCGAGGCCATGGTCGCCGGTGTCGCCAACCCGACCCGCCGGGTGATCGAGGCGGCCTCCATCGCCATCGGGCTGGCCGACGGCGTGGCGATCCCGTCCAGTTTCTTCCTGATGGTCTTTCCCGACGGGCGGGAGGTGATCTTTGCCGATTGCGCCGTGAACGTGGCCCCCGACGCCGAGGGGCTGGCCGCCATCGCGCAGGCCTCGGCCCGCTCCGCAACGGCGTTGCTGGGGGAAGCGCGGGTGGCGCTTCTGTCGTTCTCCACCGGGACCAGCGGGGCCGGGCCGTCCGTCGACGCGGTGCGCGCCGCCGCCGAGCGGACGGGCTTCGACGGGCCGATCCAGGCCGACGCCGCGCTGAACCCGGTCATCGCCGCGCAGAAGGGGATGGGCGCGGGCGATGCCAACACGCTGGTCTTCCCCTCGCTCGACGCGGGCAACATCGCCTACAAGCTGGCGCAGGAACTGGCCGGGGCGCAGGCCATCGGGCCGATGCTTCAGGGCTTCCGCAGGCCGGTCTGCGACCTGAGCCGCGGCGCCCGGGTGGAGGACATCGTCGCCGCCACCGCGCTCTGCATCGCGATGGGCTAACGGAAGGCCAGCGCCCTTACGCCCTTCGACACCGGGCGGCACGCCACGGCACGCCGCCCTTCCCGACGGTTCAGCCATGGCCCGGCTGGGGCCGCATGTCTGCCGGGTCGATGCCCGCCACGACATTGGGCTTCTTCATCGCATCACGGCGGAAGGGTTCGCCCAGCTCCTGGTTGATCATCGCCTCGATCAGCGTGGTCACGCCGTCTTCCATCTGGGCGCGGCAGGCCTCGGTCAGCGCCTCGCGCAGCTCGTCCATGCTGCGTGCCACGACACCCTTCAGCCCGCAGGCCTGCGCGATCCCGGCATAGCTCACCTTCTCGTCCAGTTCGGTGCCGACGAAGTTGTCGTCGTACCAGAGCGTCGAATTCCGCTTTTCCGCGCCCCACTGGTAGTTGCGGAAGACGATATGCGTGATGGCGGGCCATTCCTTGCGGCCGATGGCGGTCAGTTCCGTGACCGAGATGCCGAAGGCGCCGTCCCCGGCAAAGCCCACCACCGGCACGTCCGGGCAGCCGATCTTGGCGCCGATGATCGCGGGCAGGCCGTAGCCGCAGGGGCCGAACAGGCCGGGCGCGAGGTACTTCCGCCCCTCGTCGAAGGACGGATAGGCGTTGCCGATGGCGCAGTTGTTGCCGATGTCGCTGGAAATGATCGCATCCTTGGGCAGCGCGGACTGGATCGCGCGCCACGCCATGCGGGGGCTCATCCAGTCGGGCTTGTCCGCGCGGGCGCGCTCGTTCCACGTGGTGCCCGGGTCGTCGTCCTCGTGATCCATCGAAGACAACTGCTGCGCCCACTTGGATTTCGTCTCGGCGATCTTCGCCTTGCGGGCATCGCGGCCCTCGTCCCCGGCGTCCGGCGCCAGTTGCCGCAGGATGCCGGTGGCCACCTTGGCCGCATCCCCGACGATGCCGACCGACACCTTCTTGGTCAGGCCGATGCGGTCGGGGTTGATGTCCACCTGGATGATCTTCGCGTCCTTGGGCCAGTAGTCCATGCCATAACCCGGCAGGGTCGAGAACGGGTTCAACCGCGTGCCGAGGCACAGCACCACGTCGGCGTCGCGGATCAGCTCCATCCCGGCCTTCGACCCGTTGTACCCCAGCGGCCCGGCAAACAGCGGGTGCGATCCGGGGAAGGCGTCGTTGTGCTGGTAGCCCACGCAGACCGGCGCATCGAGCCGCTCCGCCAGCGCCATCGACGCCTCGATGCCACCCTTCGACAGCACCACGCCCGCGCCGTTTAGGATCACCGGCGCCTTGGCGTTCGACAGAAGCTCCGCCGCCGCCGCGACAGAGGTCTCCCCGCCCGAGGAGCGTTCAAACTCGACCGGTTCCGGGATCTCGATGTCGACGATCTGGGTCCAGAAATCGCGCGGCATGTTGATCTGCGCCGGTGCGCTCGCCTGCTTCGCCTTCGAGA
The DNA here is from genome assembly GCF_002814095.1 of Sagittula sp. P11. NCBI lineage: Bacteria > Pseudomonadati > Pseudomonadota > Alphaproteobacteria > Rhodobacterales > Roseobacteraceae > Sagittula > Sagittula sp. P11. The sequence goes on along the minus strand of NZ_CP021913.1, from coordinate 2,255,244 downwards.
TCACGCGCGTCAGCACCTCTGCCACGCGCGAAGGATCGCGCACCTCTTCCTGGTAGGCGACCATGTCCCGGAACAGCGCCATCTGCTCCACCTCCTGAAAACCGCCCTGCCCGATGGTCTTGTTGGCGGCCTGCGGCGTCACCAGCAGCAGCGGCGTGTGGTTCCAGTAGGCGGTCTTCACCGCGGTGACGAAGTTGGTGATGCCGGGGCCGTTCTGCGCGATCATCATCGACATCTTTCCCGAGGCGCGGGTGTAGCCGTCGGCCATCATCCCGCCCGACCCTTCGTGCGCGCAGTCCCAGAACATGATGCCCGCCTGCGGGAAGAGGTCGGAAATCGGCATGAAGGCCGAGCCGATGATGCCGAAGGCATGCTCGATCCCGTGGCGCTGCAGTACCTTCACGAAGGCTTCTTCGGTGGTCATTTTCATGGAGTGTCTCCCCGGACATGCGGTTCCCGGCGGCTGGTCCGCCCGGGCTTTGCGCGCCAATCTAGCCAGCGACCCCGGCCCGCGATAGGGCCAGTTGGCGCACCGGATTAAGGCCAGAAAAGCGCACGCGGATCAAGTTGACGTTCCCGACCGCGCAGGTAAGGTTCTACCTATCTCGTTGAAAGGACGTCCGAATGCGCCTTGTCTTGGCCCTCATGCTTCTGGGCACCCCCGCCCTTGCCGCCGACATCATCGACGGGGGCGACCCGGTGATGGGCTGCGACGTGACCCTCCGGGGGATCATCGCGCCGGGCGACACCGACGAGGCCTCCGCCGTCATCCGCGCACGGGTCAGCGACTTGGCCGCAGAGGACGGCGAACCAGAGGAGTCCTATTCCCTGACCATGTGCCTCGACAGTCCCGGCGGCTCGCTGGCAGAGGGCATCCGGCTGGCGCATTTCTTTACCGACAGCAAGACGATCACCGCCGTCCCGCGCGACACCCGCTGCGAAAGCGCCTGCGCGGTGGCCTTCCTCGGCGGCGCGGTGAACACCTACTACGCCGACGCGGGCACCGACCGGCAGACCATGCGCATCCTGCATCCGACCGCGCGGCTCGGCTTCCACTCGCCGTCACTGACGGTGGAGGACGGCAACTACACCGCCGAGACGGTCAGCCGCGCCTACGGCGTCGCGCTGGCCGGGATCGGCCAGTTGCAGCAGCTCAAGGAGAAGATCTACATCACCGACGCGCTGATGAGCATCATCCTGACCACGCCGCCCGACAGCATGACCTACCTCGAAACGGTCGGCCAGTCGGCCGCCTGGCACATACAGGTCGCGCCGGTGAAGGCGCCGGACGAGCTGACGCGCGACCACGTCGCCACCATGTGCAACAACATGAACCGCGCCGCGCCGAAGGCCGCCGGCGCCGCCGCCCCCGTCGAGCCGGAGCTGAAGCCGGACGATATCGAGCTCTACAAGGCCGACCCCGACGTGCCCTACGTCTATGTGAGCGTCGATGCCACCTACCGCTATCCCGGCGAGGTGCCCTGTTCCTTCGGATGGCAGCCGCTGTCGGTGGACGACCATCCCACCCGGATCATGGACGGGACGCTCGATATCTTCATGAACATGCCCTACGCGTGGTTCGCCGCGCCGGAAACGCCCCTGCCCGCCCTCGCCCGGCGCGACGACTGGACGCCGGAGGACACCGGCGGCGGCGCACCGGCCAGCAGCACCGCCCGCGCGCTCTGCCTTGTGCTGCGGGACGGCGATCTGCGCGATCAGGACCCCTGCACGCTGACCCGCACCCAGCAGGGCCTCGCCGAGGTCTTCACCTTCACCTGGCCTTCCGGCGCCCGCACCGTGGTCGAAGAAACCGGCAGCGGGCCAAAGCTGAACGGCGCGGAGACGAACACCGAAAGCCTGTTCATCGCCAAGTTCTCCACCAGGGCCTCGCGCGATGCGATGGAGCGGGTGGCGGCGGCGCAGGGGATCGAGGGCAATTCATGGCGCTGCTGGCTGAACCCGTCGTCGGGCAACAGGTTCTGCGCGCTCGACACCGAACGCGAAGGGGCGATCTTCGACTGAAGGCGGGACGGCGTCAGAGCCGCGACAGAAGCTCCGCCTTCTTCGCCTCGAATTCCTCGTCGGACAGGATGTGGATGTCCCGGAGGGCACCCAGCTTTTCCAGCGCGGCAAAGATCTCGTCGGCAGAATTCAGCACCCGCGCCCCGGAGTAGATCGAGGGCGCCTCCGGCTCCGGCCGGGACTGCGCGAAGGGATCGTTCTCCGGCTCGGGCGCAGCCGGTGCCGACCATGCCGGTTCGCGCACCTGCGGCTCCTCGGCTGTCGGGGACGGCCTGGGCGGTGCGAACTCCGGCGGGCGGGAGGCCTCCGGCAGTTGCGGAACCTGCGAGGATTCGGCCACGAGGGACGGCTCGTGGTCGTCCAGCGCCACCGGCCCCCATGTGCTGTCGCCCGAAGAACCGTCGTCGAGGTCGGCCGCGGCCTCCGGTGCGTCCCGGTCCGCCGTTTCCGTGGTGTCCTCGTCGGGAGCGGGCACATCCTCCGGATCCTCGCGGACCTCCTTCAGGCTGCGCAGGTCGACGGTGCCGTACTGGCTGGTGAAGGTCCAGCTTGCGGAACTGCCCTGCTGCTGGCTGATGCCGCCGATCTCGTGGTTGCCGGTGTCATAGACCGTCACCCGCCCGGCAAGGTTGATCGCCAGCCGGTGCTTGTCGGGGAAGATCGCGTAGCTCAGGTCGTTCTGCGACCCTTGGCTTGCGGGCTGACCCAAGCCTTCCGGCCACCAGCCCGACGCCCCGCCAAGGCCCATGCTCATGCCGCCGGACCGGCCCAGCCCCTGCGACTGGAACTGGCCGCCGGTCTGTGTGCCGCCCTTCGGCGCGCTGCGCTCGAACAGCGGGGTGCGCGACGCGACCTGCGCGATCTCCGTGCACAGCGCATCGACCTGCGCCTTCAGACCGTTGTTGAACATGTCGCCGACCATGGTCATGCCGCCCCAGGACCACTGGCCCATGCCGCCCAGCTCGGGAATGTCGAATTGCGCCTGTGTGCCGCCGCCGCGCAGGACCGCCTCCATCAGCGTCTGCACCGCCTCGCGGGAAACACCGTGTTGCGTGCTCAGGTCTTCGCGCAGTTGCGCGCCTGCTTCGGTGAGGCCACTCATGAACGAATCCCTTGCGTGTATCGGGTTAATCCGGCGCTACCACGGATCGACCCGAGTCTCCACCGCGTTGCCCGTCGTGTCAGGCCGAACGCCGCTGAGGGTCCCTGCGTTTCATCGCGACGGCCTCTTCCAGCAGAATTTTCACGCGTTTGCCCCAGGCGTCCCAGTTCAGCCGGGTCTCGTAGATCGTGCGGGATGTGCGGCTGAGCGCCGTGTACCGCTCCGGCGCGGCAAGGTGTTCGCGGATGAGCCGGGCGAAATCCTCCGCCCCCGAACCGGGCGGCAGGCCATAGCCATTCTCGCCGTCCCGGACCGGCACGCCCCCGACCCGCAGGCAGAGCGAGGGCATCCCCCAGGCCGAGGCCTCGCAGAAGGCAAAGCCATAGCTTTCGTGGGAGGGCATCACCATGAAGTGCGCCTCCCGCAGCGCGGCTTCGAACAGAGCAAGCTCCGAAGGCACCGCCTTGTCGAGGTGGGCGCGCACGGTGACGTGTTCGTTGATGTGCATGTCGGGCGGGACGCAGCCCACCACGGTCAGATGCGCGTCGACGCCCTGCGCCCGCAGCACGTTCAGCGTGTCGAAGGTCAGCGGCCCGCCCTTGGTGAACCAGTCCCGGCCCAGCACCAGCAGCCGCACGGTCCCCTTGGTGTCCAGCACCTTCGGCCCCGACCACTCCGGCGCCTCGATCCCCGCGCCCCATTCGACGCATTTGCCCACGCCCGGCGCCAGGCCATAGCGTTCGTCCACCGCCGTCCGCAGCCACTCCGACGGCCAGAGCCCGAGGTCCAGCTGCCTCAGCACATCGGCTTCGCGCCGCTCGACCCAGCCGTCCATGACCTTAGCCAGCGGCATCGTCCGGTCGTGCGCCGCGCCGATCTCCGAACAGCGGAACACCGTCTGCACCGCGTCGGAGGTAAAGGCGCTGACCACCTGCCCCGGCACCCGCACACCCGACAACGCATGCAGCGCATAGGCACCGAAGACCACGTCGGGAGAGGTCTCCTCGAGGTAGCGCGTCACCCGCCGTCCCACGACACCGCGCAGCGCGTAATGCGCGCGCCAGCGCAGCCGCATGTTCATCCCGGTCGAGGTCGACAGGATCGCCTGCCGCACGGGCTCGGCAGGGCCCCAGTCCTGCGGCACGACCGAAACCTCGCCGACATGGCGTTCCAGCGTCTCGAAGATTCGCCGGTTGCCGCCGGAATAGATGTTCCGGTCCTCGGGCGGCATGTCTGTCAGGTAGGCAATGCGCAACGTGTTGTTCCCGGAAATGCCAAAAGGGATAGGAAACCGCCCTGCACGGGCAATCCGGCGATAGTATGGCACCCCGCGGACCATGTTTCCAACCGTGCAACGGCGTGACCGGTTCCGCACAACCCGACCCGCTTTCCTTACAATCGGCGCATTGCCGACGCGACTTTGCCCGACGCCGCTGCTATCAGGCGGGCACCGGGGTCCATCAGGCGGGCACCGGCCCGCCCGCGCACCCGTTCCGCAGCACGAAGGCCCGCAGCGCCCCGATGCCCAATCCGATCGCCTTCCTTGCCCTCGCCTGCTTTCCGCTGGTGGTTGCGGCGCTCTACGGGCGGCTGCCCGCGGACCGGGCGCTGATCTGGTCGATCCTCGCCGGCTATCTCTTCCTGCCCGAACCGCCCGCCGTCTTCGACTTTCCCGCCGCGCCCCCGCTGTCGAAACACAACATCCCGGCGCTGATGGCCTTTGCCCTCGCCATGTGGCGCCACGGGCCGCAGGGATCGCTGCTGCCGCACTCCCTGCTGGGCAAGGCGCTGGTGCTGATCTTCATCCTGTCGCCCGCCGTGACCGTCCTCACGAACGGCGAGCCGGTCTTCTGGGGGCAGGTCGGCCTGCCGGGGCTGGGCCTCAAGGACATCCTGGCGCTGACCATCCAGCAGTTCCTGTTCCTGCTGCCCTTCCTCATGGCGCGCCAGTTCCTTGCCAGCGGCGGCGCCCAGCGCGAGCTTCTGAAGGCGCTGATGATCGGCGGGCTGGTCTATTCGTTCCTGATGCTGATCGAGATCCGGCTTTCGCCGCAGCTCAACCTCTGGGTCTACGGCTTCTACCAGCACCAGTTCGGGCAAAGCGTGCGCTTCGGCGGATACCGCCCCGTGGTCTTCCTGTACCACGGGCTGTGGGTCGCGTTTTACACCTTCATGGCGGTGATCGCCGCCTGGGGGCTGTGGCGATTTTCAGCGGGCCGGAACGGGGCGAAGCTCCTGCTGGCCGCGCTCTGGCTGACCACGGTGCTGGTCCTTGCCAAGTCCCTCGGCGCGATGATCTTCCTCATCGCGCTGGCGCCGCTGGTCGTCCTCGCGCCCGCGCGCCTGCAGGTCCGCATCGCGATCCTGATCGGCGTTCTGGCGCTGGCCTACCCGCTGCTCAAGGGCGCGGCGCTGATCCCGGAGGAAACGCTGCTGGCGCGCGCCGCCGCCATCGACCCGGACCGTGCCGCCTCCCTCCGGTTCCGCTTCACGAACGAGAACACGTTGCTCGACCGCGCCTACCTGAAACCGCTGTTCGGCTGGGGAAGCTGGGGGCGAAACCACATCCTCGACCCGGTGACCGGCTTCATCCTGACCGTCACAGACGGGCGCTGGATCATCACCATCGGCGTCTACGGCTGGGTGGGCTTCGCCGCCGAGTTCGGCCTGATCCTGCTGCCGCTCCTGCTGATCGGGCGCGAGGTGCGGCTGGCCCGGTCGCAGGTATCTCCGCTTGTCGGGCCGCTGTCGCTGATGCTGGCGGCGAACCTGGCCGACATGATCCCCAACGCCACGCTGACGCCGCTTACATGGCTGATCGTCGGGGCGCTTACCGGCTATGCCGAAAGCCTGCGGGCCGAGCGCCTCAGACCCGCATCCGTCGACAGCCGGAACACCTCAACCGCCGACCCCGAACAGACCGGCGCGCCCGCCCCCGGCTGGCGCCCGGTCATCGGCGCGCCGAAGGAAAGCCGATGACCCGCGTTCTAGCCGTGGCCGAAGCGGCCAACCCCGAATGGGTCAGCGTACCGCTTGTCGGCTGGTCGCTCGCCTCTGCCCTGCGCGACGTCGCCGATGTCCACATTGTCACCCAGACCCGCAACCGCGACGCCTTCCTGCGTGCCGGGATGCGCGAGGGCACCGATTTCACCGCCATCGACTCCGAGGCCATCGCCCGCCCCATGTGGAAGCTGGCGGAAAAGCTGCGCCTCGACAGCGGCAAGGGCTGGACCACGCTGCAAGCGGTCAACGCGCTGTCCTATCCCTACTTCGAACGGCTGATCTGGAGGCGCTTCGGCGACGACATCCGGCGCGGCGCCTATGACATCGTGCACCGCATCACACCGCTTTCGCCGACCTCGCCCTCGCCGCTGGCGGCCAAATGTGCCCACGCGGGCGTGCCCTTTGTCCTCGGCCCGCTCAACGGCGGCGTGCCCTGGCCAAAGGCGTTCGACGCCGAACGCCGGGCCGAGAAGGAATGGCTCTCCTACGTGCGCGGCGCCTACAAGCTGCTGCCGGGCCGCCGCGCCACGCTGACCAACGCCAGCGCCATTCTCGCCGGGTCGCGCCACACCGCCTCGGAGGTCCCCGACCACCTGCAGGACCGTGTGATCTGGCTGCCGGAGAACGGCATCGACCCCACGCGCTTCTCGCGCATCGCGGCGCCGCAACCCGGCAAGCTGCGCGCCGCCTTCGTCGGACGGCTCGTCCCCTACAAGGGCCCGGACATGCTGCTGGAGGCCGCGGCCCCGCTGCTGCGCGACGACCGCATGACGCTCGACATCATCGGCGACGGCCCGATGATGCCCGACCTGCGCGCACAGGCCGACCGGCTGGGCATCGGCGCGGCGCTCACCTTCCACGGCTGGCAGGCGCACGAACAGGTGCAGGACATCCTTGCCACGTGCCACCTGCTCTCCTTCCCCTCGATCCGCGAATTCGGCGGCGGCGTGGTGCTGGAGGCGATGGCGCTGGGCGTCGTGCCGCTGATCGTCGACTACGCCGGGCCGGGAGAGCTGGTGGACGACGCGACCGGCCTCAAGGTGCCCTGCGGCGCGCGCGAGCAGATCGTCGACGGGTTCGCCCGCGTACTGGCCAGCCTGGCCGAGGCGCCGGAACAGCTTGCCCCCATGGCCGCCGCAGCGCGCGCCCGCGTGCAGCGCGATTTCCTCTGGTCCGCCAAGGCGCGGCAGGTGGCGCGGGTCTACGACTGGGTGCGCGCCGGAAGCCCCGCGCCGAAACCCGACCTGTTCGGAGACTGAAGGCGCCGCCGTCGCCGCCCCCCGGGACGTACATCTCCCTCAGCCCACGCGACAAAGGGCGGACACGCAGGCCCGCTCCCTCCGCACCCACATGGCGGCCCGCCGTCCACCCCGAACACCGAAAACCCCGCCTCGTGTCGCGTTCAGACCATGAGGTCGCGCCCGGGGCAGAGCGCCGCCCGCCGCTGCGCCATGGTGCGCGGCACAGGACCCTGCCCCGCCGCAGGCCCAGACGACGAGTGCCCCCATGTTCGAACGCCGCATCCCCGAATGGCTCCGCCACGCCCCCGCCCCGTCCGTTAGGGGGTTCGCCACGCTCGCCGGGTGCGAGGCGGTGGCGCGGGGGATGCTGATCTCCGTCTTTCCCGTGGCCCTCTACGACGCGCTGCAGGACGCGGGCGAGGTCAGCGCGATCTACTTCGCCATCGGCCTCGTCTCGCTTCTGGTCGGGCTGCTCGTGCCCTTCGTCAACCGCTTCATCCCGCGCCGCGTCGTCTATGCCATGGGCGCGCTGTCCTTCGTCACCGGCGCAGGGCTGGCGGCCACCGGCGGCGCCGCGGCGCTGATCGCCGGGCTCGTGCTCGTCTCTTCCGCGACGGTGGTCTGCTTCGTCTGCTTCAACGCCTACGTGCTGGACTACATCGCCCGGGTCGAGCTCGGCCGGTGCGAGACGCTGCGCCTCTTCTACTCCGCCCTCGGCTGGACCATCGGGCCGGTGACCGGCGTCACCCTCTGGACCGTCTGGCGGCCCGCCCCCTTCCTCATCGCGGCGCTGGCGGCGGCGGCGATGCTGGCGGTCTTCCTCTACATGCGGCTCGGCAACGGCAAGCTCATCACCCGCGCCCGCCGTGCCACGCCGAACCCGCTGGCCTACCTCGGGCGGTTCCTGCAGCAGCCGCGCCTGATCTCCGGCTGGCTCTTCGCGGTGATCCGCTCCTGCGGCTGGTGGGTCTACATCGTCTACCTGCCGATCTTCGCGGTGGAGAACGGGCTGGGCGACCGGCTGGGCGGCGTTCTCGCCTCCACCACCAACATGGCGCTCTTCGCCTCGCCGCTGATGCTGCGCTGGGTGCAGGCCCGGTCGGTCCGGGGCGCGGTGCGCACCGGCTTCATGGCCTGCACGCTGCTGTTCCTCGCCGCGGGCCTGTCGGGCGCGCTGCCGTGGATCGCCATCGCCGCGCTGTTCTCGGCCAGCATCTTCCTGATCCTGCTCGACATCTGCGGCGGCCTGCCCTTCCTCATGGCGGTCAAGCCCTCCGAACGCACGGAAATGTCGGCGATCTATTCGTCCTTCCGCGACGTGTCGGGCATCCTGACGCCGGGCGTCGCATGGGTCATCCTGCTGGCCGCGCCGGTGCCCGCCGTCTTCGCCGCCGCCGGCGCCGCAAGTCTCATCGCGTGGCGCATCGCGGGCCACCTGCACCCGAGGCTGGGCGAACACCGCATCCGCTTCCCGGAAGAGGCCCCGCCGCGCGTTCCCGCCGGAACGCCGCTGCCTTCGCAGCAGTAGGCGTCAGAGCACCCGGGGCCTCCGCCGCCGCATCAGGATCATGTCGCGGACCTTCGCCTTCATCCCGCGGGACGGCAGGATCTCCCGGTCCATCTCGAACACCGATCCGCTGTAGGAGACATCCCCCTTCAGCGCCAGCCGCACGCCCCACTCGGCCGAAACCTCGGGCGCCACGCCATCCGGTATGCCCATGGTCGTCGCCAGCATCCCCGGCATCCAGTCCGACACCACGATCCCCGGCAGCCGGTCGCCCAGATCGGCCAGCAAAGCGCGGGTGAAGATCCGCGCCGCGCCCTTCGACACCGAATAGGCAGAGGACGCGGGCAACGGATTCAGGTCGGCAAAGGTCGCCACGTTCAGGATGCGGCCCCGCCCGCGCGGCGCCATGTCCTCCAGCACCGCGCGGGTGCAGTTCACCACCCCGCCGAGGTTCACGCCCATGGTCGCGGCAAAGCTCTCGCCGCTTTCGGCAAGGATGTCCCGGTGCGGATAGACGGCGGCGTTGTTGACCAGCACCGCCACCGGCCCGAGCGTGGCAAATCCCGCCTGCACGGCGCCCCAGTCGGCCACGTCCATCGGCAGGGCGGTGAACTCCGGGCCGCACAGGCCCGCCGTCTCTTCCAGCGCCTCCGCCCGCCGCCCGGTGCCGGCTACGCGGAAGCCCCGGCCCGCGAAGGCTGCCGCCATCGCCCGGCCAAGGCCGGAGCCCGCGCCGGTCACCACGACGCATCCGTCCTTTGGCGTGAAGTCAGTCATCCGCACCCATCCCCCCGGCCACGTGCAGCGCGAAGGCCGCGATTGTCAGGCTGGGGTTCACCCCCATCGACGTCGGCATGAAGGACGCATCCGCCACCCAAAGGTTGTCGACATCGTGCGCCCGCCCGTCGGGCCGCAGGACGGAGGATGCCGGATCGGTCCCGAACCGCAAGGTCCCGCAGGGATGCCCCCAGTTCAGGTCCGGTGCAAAGCCGAGGAACATCCGCCTCTGCCCGCGGAAGGCATGCCGGATCGCCTTGCGGAACGCCTGCCGCCGCGCCTTCAGCTCGTCGTGCAGGGTGTAATGCACCGCCCCGTCCGCGCCGACCCGGTTCTCCCGGTAGGGCAGGTCCTCCATCAGCCCGACGAAGATCTGCGCCGAACCCATCAGCTTCTGCGCCACCGCAGCGGGCAGGCGGGACAGCGGCGCCAGCCGGGACAGGCCCCGCGCCGCCAGCATGCGGTTCAGGTAGAACACCGTCTCGCCATAGGACGCGCGGATGCCCATGGCCTGCACCGTGCCCAGCCGCTGCCCTTCGAGGTGATAGAGATCGCGGAGCGAAATCGCCTTCGTCGCAGCACCTTCCACCCCGGGCCACAGCGCGAACATCTCGTTGAGGTGGAACATCAGGTTGCGCCCCACAAGGCCGGAGCGGTTGGCGACCCCCTCCGCCCAGCCCTCGCAGGCCGAGCGCAGCAGCACAGCCGGCGACCCGAGCGCCCCCGCCGCCAGCACGTAGCGCCGCGCGGTGAAGCGCCGTGTTTCGCCGTCCACCCGTGCCTCCACCCCCGCAACCCGGGCGCCGTCCATCACCAGCCGCGTGACCTCCGCCCCGGTCAGAAGCTGCGCCCCGGCGGCCAGGGCCGGTTCCACCCCGGCAGAGCGTCCGTCCATCTTGCAGGCGCGCGGGCATTTGCGGCCAAGGCACATGGCGCAGCCCTCCAGCCGCTCCACCCCGGTGTGCGCGTGGTAGGGATGCAGCCCCGCCTTGCGGAACCGCGCCATCATCGCCGCCTCCACCCCCGTGAGGTCCGGCGCCGCGCGCAGCGGCAGGGGGGCCTCGGACGACAGCGGATCGGGCGTGCCGTAGACGCGGTACATCTGGGCCGCCTTCGCGTAGAACGGCGCCAGCGCGTCGAAACCCAGCGGCCAGCCGCCGGTGGGATGCGGACGTCCCGGCACGTCCTCGAGGTCATGGCGTTCGGGCCGTTCCAGCGTCGCCGCGTAAAAGACCGACGACCCGCCCGGCCCCGCACCCCGCGGCGCGTAGAACGCCTGCGCGACGCCGTCCACCGTGACCGACAGAGGCTCCGGCCAGAGGCCACGGGTGGCGCGCGCCTCCGGCACGAAGATCTCCGACAGGCCGTTTTCGGCGCTGCGCACGTCGGCCAACCCCTTTTCGAGGAACAGCACCTTCTGCCCGGCCTCCGCCAGCGCGCGGCCGATGGTGCCGCCGCCGATGCCGGCGCCGATCACCACGGCGTCCCACTCAGCCTCCCAGTGGGTCATCCTTCGGTGGCGCCGGTCTGCGCCGCCTCCGTCGCGAGGCCCTCGAACAGCGGGGCGAAAAGATCGCGCACCCGCAGCGCGGCCGCGTTGGTCACATGGTTGTTGTCGAAGAACTGGCCCACGCCGTCCACCACCGCCGAACAGCGCGTGCCGTCGCAAAACCGCGGCCAGGGGTCGATCAGCGCGACCCGGCCCTCTGCCGCCAGCGCCTGCCACGGCAGGTCCGCCTGCGCCGCGCGATCCGCCAATGCGGTACGGTCGACCTCGGGCTCGGTCCTCGGCGGGGCGGCGAAGGGCAGCCCGGCATGGGCCGCCTCCCGCGCTGCGCGGCGGCTGTCGTAAAGCGGGATCTCCGGCGGCTGCCGCAGGACAAGGATGCGGTCGAAGTAACGCTCCAGATGCGCGACCGTGGCCTCGGCGGCGCGCGACACGACCGAAGCCTGCGCCTCCCCCACCTCTTCCGGGCCGGTGGTCGGGTAGATGGCGATGCGGTTCCCGGCGTCCAGCCCGCTGCCCGTGCCCTCGGCGTAGTACCCCCAGCGCCCGACCAGCAGCACCGCCTCGACGCTGCCCAGCCGCGCGAAGCTCTGCTTGATCTGGGTGTTGGCCTGCGTGCAGGCGGTGTTCTGCGCCGGGGTCGCGGCGGTCTCGACCTTGCGGATGTCGATCAGCGGCGGACAGCCAGCCCGCCACAGGATGATCCCCGGCACCCCGGCCTCGTGCGCCGCCATGTCCAGCCCCTCCTTGAAGGCGCGCAGGTGGCTGTCGCCCCAGACCAGCACCTTCGGCGGGCCGTCCGGGCCGATCGGGCAGACTTCCAGCCCGTCGAGCGGCAGCTGGTCGGCCACGTAGCACCGGCTGAAATCCTGCAGGAAGTCCCCCGAGGCCGCGATATGCACCGCCGCCTCTGGCCCGAAGCGCTGCGGCAGCCCGTCCCTGAGGTAGACGTAGGCGCCGAACGCCAGCGCGGCTGCAGAGGCGCCCAGCGTGCCGAACAGCACCGCCCAGCCGGGCAGGCGGTCGGCCCGGCGCACGGGCTGTTCGACGAACCGCCACGACAGCCAGGCCAGCGCCACCGACAGGGCCATCCAGACCACCGCCTCGGCGGGGTGTGCATAGCCGTCGCGCAGGTAGCTCGACAGCACGAAGACCGGCCAGTGCCAGAGGTAGAGCGAATAGGAGATCAGGCCGAAGAAGCGCAGCACCGGCAGGCGCAGCATGGCGCTGACGCCATGTGTCCCGTTGCCCGTCGACAGCAGCATCAGGGTGCCCGCAACCGGCAGGATCGCCAGCAGCCCCGGGAACAGCGGACCTGCGGGGATGAAAATCACCGAGACCAGCACCAGCAACAGGCCGATCCACGCGAAGGGCGTCCAGCCCTGCCAGCCGGACTGCCTGCGGTGGCCCCAGATCGCCAGCAGCACGCCGCTCAGCAGCTCCCACGCGCGGAACGGGAAGAGGAAGAAGGTCGCCGTCGGATAGGCCGGGGTCAGCAGGACGCAGGCCGCCAGCGAGACCGCCCAGATCGCCACCAGCGCGCCCAGAAGGCCCCAGCGCCAGCGCGCCAGCACGAGGATCAGCAGCGGCAGGAAGATGTAGAACTGCTCCTCCACCGCCAGCGACCATGTGTGCAGCAAGGGCTTGTCGTGGGCCGCCACATCGAAATAGCCGGTCTGCCGGAAGAACAGCACGTTCGACAGGTAGACGGTGGAAGCGATGGCGGTCTTGCCGAACTCCCGGAACTCGAAGGGCAGCATCAGCACCCAGGCGGCGGCGGCGGTGACCGCCAGCATGGTGAAGAAGGCGGGCGCAAGACGGCGGAACCGGCGCAGGTAGAAGTGCCTCAGCCAGACCCGGCCCGTGGCGTCGTATTCGCGCCAGAGGATGCCGCCGATCAGGAAGCCCGAGATGACGAAGAAGATGTCGACCCCGGTGAAGCCCCCGGCAAGCGGCACGCCGAAATGGTAGAGCACGACGGACAGGACAGCGATGGCCCGCAAGCCGTCGATGTCACCGCGGTAGGGCGGATGGCGGGTCTGCGAAGTCATTGTCCTGCCGGTTTCTCCGGTTGCTCGAAACATCCTGCCTCCGCCTGCGGGAATCCGCGCTGCGGGACAATGGTAAACACTGTAATGCGACGGGCCTCTGCGGTCCTCTGTTGCGTTTGAAAGCAGGATAACCCATTTCAGGGCAGGAGTGTGGCAGATCGAAGGCCCCGGGACGGAATGCAGCAGGACACACGGATTTCAGCCGACGTGCCCGACTGGTCGCGCGAGCGGATCGACACCTTCTGGGAGCCGGGCAAGAAGCTGATCCGGGCGGTGCGCCGCTATCAGCACTGGCGCGGACGCGGTGCCTTTGGCCGGCTGGTGTCGAAATACTGGGTGGCGAACCACTGGTTCTGGTCGCTGATGACCCAGTCCGAACTGCACCTGACGACCGAGATCGGCGGCGGCCTGCGCCTGACCCATCCCACCGGCATCATCGTGCACCCGAGGGCGCGCATCGGCGTGAACTGCATGATCTTCCACCAGGTGACCCTGGCCGGGCCGGTGGTTCTGGGCGGTCACGTGGACGTGGGCGCCGGTGCCAAGCTGCTGGGCCCCCTGACCGTGGGCGACCACGCGGTGATCGGCGCCAACGCGGTGGTGACCCGCGACGTGCCCGCCGGTGCGACGGTGGCCGGCAACCCGGCGCGGGTGATTTCCGGCGGCACTACGGACGCATAGGGGTTTCGGCCCGCCTGCGGCGGCCCGACCCGCCGGGAGAGGCCTTGCCTCCCCCGGACCCCCTCCAAGGTATTTGTGCCAAGATGAAGGAGGCGGGTCAGCCGTTGCGGGCGCGCAGCCGCATGGCCAGGGCCTTGGCCGCCTCGACGGGCAGGATGGCCAGGCACTTCAGGTAGCGCGGGCCGAGGCGGCGCGGGTTCGAAGCCGCCCGCCAGAGCCATTCCATCGAAAACCGGCGCACCAGCGCCGGGGCGCGGTTCTGGGTGCCTGCGAAGAAGTCGAGCCCGGCGCCGATGGAGGCGAAGCCCACCTCCGGCGCCCGGGTGCGTCCGAAGGCGGCGAAGGTCTCCTGCTTCGGCGCGCCCAGCGCCACGAAGCACAGCCGCGCGCCGGAGTCTGCGATCTCGGCCAGGTAGGCCTCCGCCAGCTCGCCCTTTGGGTCGAAGCCCATGCGCGGAGCGATGCAGCAGGCCACGGTGAGGTCGCGCACCTCGCGTTCGAGGTATTCCTTCGCGGCCTTCAGCACCGCGTCGGTCGCGCCGAAAAGCGCCACCTGCACACCCTGCTGCGCGGCGATCCGCGCCAGCGGCAGGATCGCCTCGGACCCCGGGATCAGCGAAACCGGGCGTCCGGCCAGCTTCGACATCCAGACGATCGGATTGCCGTCGGCCACCACGAAGTCCTGCGCGGCATAGGTCACGCGGAATTCGGGCGAGGCGCGCAGCTTCACCAGGTGGTCCAGGTTGATCGTGGCGAGTGCGAACCCGCGTCTTTGTGCGAATCTCTCCCGCACCCGCGCTTCGAGCACGGCCCACGTCGGCACGTTGACGCGGATGGGAAGGTCCTCGATCCGGAATTCCATGACAGCCTCTTTGTCCCCGCGTGATCCATAGCCCGGATCGGCGGCACATGCCGTGCCGAAACTGCAACATGGGCCGCAAAAAACGTGCGAATGATGCTGCGCCGCCGCAGCGCAGCGGGTTTGACGTGCGGATGCCGTCTTATGGCCATGTTTGGCTGCAAGCGAAGGGTCAATGGTTAAGGGGGTCCGCTGGTGGTTGCGGAACATTGGACAATCGGGGTGCGTGGCGCCGCAAGGGTGGCGGCATGACGGACAGGGTTCTGTTGCTCGGCTGCGGGTTCGTGGCCGACCTTTACGCGCGGTCGCTCGCCACGTTCCCGGGGATCGAGGTCGCCGGGGTCTACGACATCGACGCGGGCCGGCTGCGGGCTTTCTGCGCGCACTGGTCCCTGCCTGCCGCTGAGTCCTTCGAGGCGCTGCTGGCCATGGCACCCGGCGCACTGGTGCTGAACCTCACCAATCCCGGCGCGCATTTCGAGACCTCGCGCGCCTGCCTTGACGCCGGGCACCCGGTCTATTCCGAAAAGCCGCTCGCCATGACGGTGGAGGACGCGAAAACCCTGCACGCGCTGGCGGCGGAGAAGGGGCTGGCGCTGGCCTCCGCCCCCTGTTCGGCGCTGGGCGAGGCGGCGCAGACGCTGGGCCGGGCGCTGCGCGACGGCGTGGCCGGGAGCCCGCGCGCGATCTACGCGGAGCTCGACGACGGCTTCATCCCGCAGGCGGCCTACGACAAGTGGCTGTCGGAATCCGGCGCGCCCTGGCCCGCGGAGGACGAGTTCCGCGTCGGCTGCACGCTGGAACACGCGGGCTACTACCTGACCTGGCTGATCTCGTGGTTCGGGCCGGTGCGCACGGTGGTCGCGGCCTCGGCCGAGACGGTCCCCGACAAGGGCGGCCATGGCCCTTCGGCGCCGGACCTGTCGGTCGCGGTGCTCTATTTCGAGAACGGGCCGGTGACGCGGCTGACCTGTTCCATCGTGGCGCCGCACGACCATTCGATCCGCATCATGGGGGACAAGGGGGTGTTGTCCTGCGACGCCGCGTGGGACAATGCCGCGAAGGTGCGCTTTGCCCGGCGGCTGACGATCCGGCGGCGCCTGATGGAATCGCCGGTGAAGCGCCGCATCCGGCTGAAGCAGCCGACCCATCCGAAGGTGGCGCGCTGGGGGGCGGCCGCGATGAACTTTGCGCTCGGACCCGCCGAGGTGCTGGAGGCGCTGCGCGAGGGGCGCCCCTGCCGCCTGTCGAACGACATGGCCCTGCACCTGACGGAGGTCACGCTGGCGATCCAGAACGCGGGCGAGACGACGGGCGCGCAACGCATGACGACGACCTGCGCGCCGATGGAGCCGATGCCATGGGCGAAGTGAGACCGGAGCAAGAAAAAGCCGAAGTGAAACCGGAGCTTCAGGACGGCGGAATGAAACCGCAGGAACGGTCCGGCGACGTGAGACCGGACCGCACACAGACACAAGCCCAACCGGAAAGGCAGGCAACCGAAGTGACACCGGAGCAAGGCAAAGCGGCAAAGGACAACGCCTCCGCCCGCCCGGGCGAGGACGAGGCCCGGCTCGCGCCCGCAGCGCCCGGTCCGCGCATCGTCGTCACCGGCGCCAGCGGTTTCCTCGGGCGTGCCTGCGTGGCCGAGGCACGGCGCCTCGACCTGCCCGTGCTCGCCGTCACCCGCGGCAGCCCCCTGCCCGGCTGGGCCGACGACGCGGGCATCGCGACCCTGCAACTGGACCTCACCGCGCCGGAGGCCGCCGACCGGCTGACCGGGGCGCTCACCGAAGACAGCGCCCTGATCCATGCCGCAGCCCACCTTGGCGACGATGCGCAGGCGCTGGCCCGCGACACGCTGCAGGCCAACCGTGCGGTCCATGCCGCATGGACGGCCAAAGCGCCGCGCCTTGTGCTGATCTCCTCGCTCGCGGTCTACGACACCGACCGCCTGCACGCGGGCGACTCGCTGAGGGAATCGAGCGCGCTGATCCCCCTGCCCGACGCCACCCTGCGCGGCGCGCGCGATCCCTATGCCGGGGCGAAACGCCTGCAGGAGGCGATGTTCCTCTTCGACGACGCGCTCGACGACGACTGGATCCTGCGCCCCGGCGCGATCTGGGGACCGGGGCGGTCATGGCACGCGCTCCAGGGTTTCTGGGCGTCGAAGCTCTTCGTCACAATCGGGTCGGAGGGTGAGCTGCCGCTGGCCCATGTCGACCACGTCGCCCGCATCGCGGTGGAGGCGGCCCGCACCCCGACCCCCGGCCCGGGCGTGCTGAACGTCTTCGACCACGACCGCCCGACCCGCGCGCGCTTCCTGAAGGCGCACCGCAAGGTGCACGGCTGGCCGCGGCTGAACGTGACAGTGCCCTACACCCTCTGGTCCGCCATGGTCCGCCTGCTGCGCCCCGTTGCGCACAGGCTGCCCGGGCTCTTCCGCGAGCCCGTGCTGCGCGCCCGGATGATGCCGCTGCGCTATCCGACGGACCGGCTGCACAGCGCCTTCCCCGGCAAGCGCCCCCGGTTCGAGGATCTGATGACCGCCACGCGGGAGGGCCGCGCATGACCCTGCCGAAACTGGCCTACCTGACCGGCGAATACCCCCGCGCCTCCGACACCTTCATCCAGCGCGAGGTGGCGGGCCTGCGGGCGCTGGGGCACGAGGTCATGACCTGCTCGATCCGCACCACCGGCGCCGAACACCTCGTCGGGCCGGAACAGCGCGAGGAGCACAAGCGCACCTTCAAGGTCTTGGCCGCCTGCAAGGGGCCGCGCCTGCTGTCCGCGCACCTGCGCTGGATGGCCCGGCCGAAACGTTACCTGCGGACGCTCCGGCTGGCATGGCAGACCGCGCCCAAGGGGCTGAAGGGCCGGCTCTACAACCTGATCTACTTCGCCGAGGCGGGCGTGCTGGCCGACCACATGGCCCGCAACGGCGTCACGCACCTGCACAACCACATCGCCAAGGCGTCCTGCACGGTGGCGATGCTGGCGTCCGAACTCTCGGGCATCCCCTACAGCTTCACCATCCACGGGCCGGACATCTTCTTCGAACCGCATCACTGGCGGATCGACGAAAAGGCCGCCCGCGCGCGTTTCGTCGCCTGCATCAGCGACTTCGCCCGCTCGCAGCTCATGTGCTTTGCCGACCAGATGCACTGGGACCGCTTCCACGTCATCCATTGCGGCGTCGACCCGGCCCGATACACCGCCGCACCGCATTACGGCGAAAGCCTGCTGTTCACCGGGCGCATGGCGGCAGTGAAGGGCGTGCCGGTGTTGCTGCAGGCCATGGCCGAACTGAAGCCGAAGTACCCCAACCTCAGGCTCACGCTGATCGGCGACGGGCCGGAACGGGTGGGCATCGACGCGCTGGCCCGCCAGCTCGACCTGCACACCTGCGTCACCTTCCTGGGCTACCGCAGCCAGGCGGAGGTGGCAGAGGCACTGGCAGAGGCCGACATCTTCACCCTGCCCAGCTTTGCCGAGGGCGTGCCCGTGGTGCTGATGGAGGCGCTGGCCTCCGGCGTGCCGGTCGTCACCACGCAGATCGCGGGCGTGCCGGAACTGGTGGAGAACGGCGAGACCGGGCTCTTGGTGCCGCCGGGCGATCCCGATGCGCTGGCCGCCGCCATCGCCACGCTGCTGGACGACCCGGACCGCCGCCGCGCCATGGGGGCAAAGGGCGCCGCGAAGGTCGCCGCCGACTTCGACGTGGCGCAGGAGGCCGCGCGCCTCTCCACCCTCTTCACCGCCTATGCGGAAGACAAGCAGCCGCCGAAACGTCCGGAGCCGCGGCCATGACCCCCGTCGATGTCGTCCTGATCGGCCGCAACGAAGGGGACCGGCTGAAGGCCGCGCTGGCCTCCGTCGCCGGGCAGGCGCGGCAGATCGTCTATGTCGATTCCGGATCGACCGACGAAAGCGTGGCCGCCGCCGAACGCGCCGGTGCGAAGGTCGTCAACCTCGACATGACCCGCCCCTTCACCGCCGCCCGCGCCCGCAACGCCGGGTTCGACGCGCTCGACGCGCCGGAATACGTGCAGTTCATCGACGGCGACTGCGCGCTGGTGCCCGGCTACCTTGACGCCGCCCGCGCCTTTCTCGACCTGAACCCCGGCACCGGCATGGTCACCGGCTGGCGGTCGGAGATCCACCGCGACGCCACGCTCTACAACCAGCTCTGCGACTGGGAATGGCGCCGTCCCGCGGGCGAAATCGCGGCCTGCGGCGGTGACATGATGGTGCGGGCGCAGCTCTGGCGCGACGTGGGCGGCATGAACCCCGACGTGATCGCCGCCGAGGACGACGAGGTCTGCGTGCGCTTCCGCAAGGCGGGCTGGACGCTGCACCGCATCCCGCACGAGATGACGCGCCACGACGCCGCCATGACCCGCTTCGGCCAGTGGTGGACCCGCGCGGTGCGCACCGGCCACGGATTTGCGCAGGTCGGCCACCTGCATCCCGAATACTTCGTCCGCGAACGCCGCCGCGTGCTGGTCTACGGCCTGGCGCTGCCGCTGCTGTTCCTCGCGGGGCTGCTGACGACCCTCTGGCTGTCCGCCGCCGTCCTCGCCGTCTACGCGCTGAACTACGTGCGGACGGCTCAGGGGCTGATCCGCGACGGGCTGCCCGCCGCGCAGGCATGGCGGCACAGCCTCCTCCTCACCCTGTCCAAGATTCCAAACCTCATCGGCATGGCCCGGTTCCACACGCGACGCGTGCGGCGGTCGGACATGCGCATCATCGAGTACAAGTAAATGTCGAAAACCATTCCCATCGGCCTGATCGGCGCCGGATACATCGCAGACTGGCACGCGGACGCCCTGAAGGCGACGCCGGGGGTGCGGATCGCCGCCGTCTGCGACCCCCGCGAATCGGCTGCGCAGGCCCTCGCGCAACAACATGGCGCGCAAGTATTCACATCTGTGCAGAAAATGATCGAAGCGCATGTTTGCGAGGCAGTCCACGTACTCACCCCGCCCAACCTGCACGAGCCCATTGCGACAGAATGTCTCTCTGCGGGGCTTCATGTGCTTGTGGAAAAGCCTGTTGCCGAATCAAGCGCCGCGACCCGGCGAATCGCCGAAGCCGCGCAGGCGGCGGGCCGCTTCTTTGCACCCGGTCACAACTTCCTCGGGCTGCCGTCTTACCGCAGGTTGAAAGACGCGATGCAGGCAGGGGATTACGGCCGGATTCACACCGCCGAGATCACATGGGCCCTGCCGCTCGCCCCGCTGCGCTCCGGCCCGTACAACCTGTGGCTGTTGAGGAAGCCAGAGAACCTGCTCCTCGAACTGGGGCCGCACCTCTTTGCCTTCGCCCACGACCTCTTCGGCCCGGTGACCGTCACCCATGCGGAGGCAGGGCACCCCGTGATGCTCCCGGGCGACGATCCGCGCCCGCAGTCCTTCCGCATTCTCGCCCGCGCGGGCCACGTCAACCTGCTCTTCCAGATCGCCATGGTCGAGACTGTGGATGACCGCTCCGTCACGCTGCGCGGCTCCTCCGCCCGGGCGCGGCTCGACTACGCCTCCGACGTGCTGACCGTCGAACGGGAAAACGCCGCCGACCTCGTGATGAACCCGCTCCGCCGGCAGCTCGACCTCTCCGGCCAGCACCTGAAGAACGGCCTGCGCAACGCCTGGACGCAGGGCAGGTCGCTCAACACGAAGAACCCCTACGCGCAAAGCTTCCGGGGCATGGACGCCGCGATCTATGGCGCCATGGCGCAGGGCAGGCAGGACCCGTCCTTCTCCGCCGACAGCGCCGTGGCCGTCATGCAGGCCATCGACGACGCCATCACGCTGCTGCCCGACGCGGCCAAGCAGGTGGCGACGCCGCCCGTCGCCTCCCGCAGGCCGCAGCCCACCGCCATGGTCATCGGCGGCACCGGCTTCATCGGGCGCGCGCTGACCCGCCGCCTCGTCGACAACGGCTATGACGTGCGCGTCCTGTCCCGCGGCAAAAGCGGCCCCTTCCCAGACCTGCCCAACAGCGTCGAGACGGTGGGCGTCAGCCTCTACGACCTCGACGCGCTGACAGAGGCGATGCAGGGCATCGAGGTGGTCTTCAACCTCGCCCGCTCGCTCGAAGGGACATGGTCCGACGCGCTGATCCACGATGTCGGCGTCGCCACCCGCATCGGCATGGCCTGCGAAAAGGCCGGCGTGAAGCGGCTGATCTACACCGGCACCATCGCCTCCTACGACATGTCCGACCCGACACGGACCATCACGGAGGTCACGCCCTTCCCCGCCGACATGACCGACCGCAACATGTACGCCCGGTCCAAGGCCGAATGCGAACGCCAGCTCATGAAGCTCCACAAGGAGCGCGGCCTGCCGCTGGTCATCGCCCGCCCCGGCATCGTCGTCGGCCCCGGCGGTCCGCTCCAGCACTGGGGCATCGCCCGCTGGCATGGCGCGGGGGCCGCGCGCATCTGGGGACCGGGCACCAACACCCTGCCCTTCGTGCTGAACGACGACATCGCCGACGGGCTGATCGCCATGATCGACGCGCCGGTGGTGGGCGAAAGCTTCAACCTGACGGGCGAACCGATGCTGACCGCGCGCGACTACTTCGACGCGATCAACGACCGTCTCGGCGCGCGCATCCGCGTGTCCTCGGGCAACCTCACGGCCTTCTACGCCTCCGACGCGGTGAAATACCTGCTGAAGAAGCACGCGCTGCGCCGCAAGGGCGTGGTGCGTCCCTCGCTGGCCGACTGGAAAAGCCGGGCGCATTTCTCGCCCTTCGACAACGCCAAGCCGAAGGCACGGCTGGGCTGGCAACCCGAGGCAGACCGCGCGCGTTTCGTCGACCGGGCCATCGGCGACGCCGGGCTGTTCGGCTTCTGACGGTGGTGTGATGGTGCCGCTTGGTAAACAATCCCTTCGGATCACCATATTATGGCCAGATTCAACTGGTCTAACGGGTCTGAGCATTTGCGCCCGTCCGAGGGGCGCAGAGATATCAACCGGCGCGCGCGCCGCCTGCGCCGGATGGGCAGGAGCCCGAGGGCACAAGGCATGAACATGATGGACAGCCGCAAGTTTCGCCGCAAGCGCAAGCCCCTGACACCCGGAGAGCCCTCCGTGCAGGAGGACACCTCGAAGGACATGGCCCCGGTTCCCCCGCTGGAAACGCGGGAGGAACGTCTGGCCCGCCGCGCCCGCGAGGAAGGAGCCCAGCACCCGGCCGACCCCGAAGCCAACCGCCTCGCCCGCGCCCGCGAGGCCGCCCGCCTCGCCTCCGCCGAAGCCCGCCGCAGGGCAGAGGAACAGGCAGAAGCGGACGCCCGGCGCGAGGCCGAGGATCAGGCCAGCGCCGATGCGGAAGCCGAAGCGCAGCGCCAAGCCGAGGAACACGCCCGTACCGACGCGGAAGCCGAAGCCCGCCGTCAGGCAGAGGAACAAACCCGCGCCGAGGCGGAGGCCGAAGCCCGCCGTCAGGCAGAAGAACTGGAACGTGCCGAGGCGGAAGCCGAGGAACGGCGCCGGAAGCTCGCGGAAGCGCGGCAGGCGGCAAAGCTTCGGCGCGCCGAAGAGGCACGTCTGGCCGAAGAGGCCCGCCGCGAAGCCGCGGCCGACGAAGACGACACAGACACAGACACAGACACAGACGAGGCGAAGGCGGACACCCCGCCCGCGCGGCCCGTCCCGGCCATGCCGCCGCTTTCGCTCACGCCGGAACAGCGCAGCCACCCGGCCCCGGCCCCCGGACCCGCCCCGGCACCCGCACCGGCGCCCCGTCCGGAGGCCAGACGCCCGCAGCCCGATACAGCATGGCTCGACCTGCCCGTGGCGCGGTTCGAGCTGGGCCAGCTCAACCACAACCGGGTCGTCACGGCGGACCGGCTCGACCCGGCTCATGCCACCTTCGACGTGCTGCGGACCCGGCTGATGCACACGCTGGCCGAACGCGGCTGGAAACGGGTCGCTGTCACCTCGCCCGGCAAGGGCTGCGGCAAGACCTTCACCGTCGCCAACCTCGCCATCTCGCTGTCCCGGCAGGAAAACACCCGCACGCTGGTGATGGACTTCGACATGCGGCGCCCGAACCTGCACCGCGTGCTGGGCGTCGACAGCCCCGGCCCCATCGGCGACATGCTGCGCGGCAGGATCGCGCCTGAGGATCACCTGATCCGGCTGGGCGAAAACGACTTCAACGCCGGGCACAACATCGCCTTCGGCCTGAACACGGTGACGGAGCCCTATGCCTCCGAACTGCTGCAGGACCCGCGCACCCGCTCCACGCTCGAACGGATCGAAGAGGAACTGCGCCCCGACGTGATGCTGTTTGACCTGCCGCCGGCGCTGTCCTTCGACGACGTCATCGCCTTCCAGCCGCTGTTCGACGGCGTGCTGCTGGTGGTCGGCGGCGGCCTGACGACCGAGCGCGAGATAAAGGAAGTGGAACGCCGGCTCGGCACCGAAACGCCGCTTCTGGGCATGATCCTGAACAAGGCCGAAGGCGTGGACGTGGGCCGCTACGCCTACTGAGCGGCGCCTTCGGGCCGGTCACCGACCCTCTCGCTCAGACAGATCCCCGAACAAACAGTCCGACAGGCAACCGCGGCGAGGCCCCACCGGCCCGCTGCGGTCCCGTTCCCGTCCGATCCCCACCAGAACGGGACAGGTGTTCCGATTGGTCGTGGATCAGCCGCGGACGGCGCGGCGCGGCGTGCCGCTGCCGAACAGCGCGCCCAGGCCAGAGGTCTTCGCCAGCCAGGCGGTCACGCCACCCACCAGCGCAAGGATTCCCAGCGCCCGCGCCAGGAACTTCAGCCCGCCCCAGGTCCGGTCGCGGCGGTTGCTGATCACCGGGATCGCCACCACCGGCTGGATGCCCAGAAGGCGCTCCATCTGCTGCTGGCTGCGGATCGCGGGGTTCATCACCTCCAGCCCAAGCGCCACCATCAGACCGGCCAGAAGGCTCGCGAAGGCGCCGATACCGGCGATCTTCTTGCGGCTGGAGGTCATCGGGTTCTCCGGCACCAGCGCGGTTTCCAGCACCTCGTAGCGGCCACCGGCCTGACGGTCCTGCAACGCCTGGCCCATCTCGGCCTCGGCCTTGCCGCGGGTGATGACGCTGTACTGGTCCTTCAGGCGGTCCATCTCGCGTTCGAGCTGGCTGAGCTGGCGTTCCACCTCGGGGGCGGATGCGATCTGGCCCTCGATCTCGGTCGCGCGGGCAGCAACCAGCGCGCGCTGATCCTCAAGCTGGGCGACCTGCCGGGCCAGTTCCTCGGGCCGCTTGCGGGCGGTGTCGGACTGGATGGTGATGATCTCCTGCGCCAGGTCCAGCTCCGTCTCGCGCAGCGTGGTCAGCTGGGTGCGCAGCGCCGCCACGCCGGCGGGAAGCTGCGCGGAATTGGCCTGCTTATACTCCGCGATGCGGTTTTCCAGCGCGACGATCTCCGCGTTCACGCGGGCTTCCTCGGTCTCGTAGAAGGCCAGCGTCTCGCTCGCCTGCCGGGCCGAGCGGTCGCGGGATTCGGTGATCACCTTGTTCATCAGGTCGTTCGCCACGGTCGCGGCCTTGTCCGGGTCGGGCAGCATGACGGAAATCATCAGCCCCGACGGCGCCTGCGCGGCGGCGGTAAAGGTCGGGGCTGGATTGGTGATCGGGGTGATCCGCGCCGCCTGCCGCATCATGTAGATGCGCTCGCCGTCGTTGCGCTCCGGGTCGTCGGAAAACAGGTCGTACTTGTCCATCAGGGTCATGAGGTTGTCGCGCGACATCAGCCGCTGCTCGATCAGCTGCAGCCGGCGCGAGGCCTCGTTGGCGTCGGACACGGTGGCCGTGGCGGTGCTGGAAACGCGGGCGTCCTCGATCTGGACCACGGCGGTCGCCTCGTAGACCTTCTGCTGCACCAGGGCATAGTCGACCGAGATCACGCACCCGACGAGGAAGATGCCGATGATCACCCACGCACGGCGGCGCAGGGCGGCGAAGATTTCTCCGACGGACTGGAACTGGTTCATGTCACATGCTCCCGCAAAGTTGGCCCCCGATGCGGAGAGGGCTGCCCCGATCTGGCCAACGCAATTGACCGATTGCGACCGAAACGCGCCCTCTTCTGGCCGCAATCTAGGCGATTTGCCATATTTAAGCCACGACCCGATGGTCGGTTTCCCGGAAACAGAGCGTCGCCGGATCGCGAAACACCGCCACAGTTTCGCCGCAATTTCCGCAGGATAGGGCGAATGCAGCGATCCTGTCGGGATTGGACACACATTGGTGATGCCATGCTAGGCCCCGGTCCGGCAAAGCGACAGGATCAGCCCGCCACCGACCGCCTGAAGGATGGGAAGGGGCCGCCGCGATTCGGGCGGAATTACGGCGACCTCCGGATGATCGGTGTAGCGGGCGCGGCCCCGGGCGAGGTCGACCTCGATGCCGTGGAAACCGTGCAGCACGCGGGTGCGGGGATACTCCGCCTTGAAGATCGCCTCCTTGGCAGAGAACACCCGGATCGGCGGCATGGCCCCTTCGGCAGGAAGGCAGATCTCCTCCACCAGCTCGGGGTCCAGCGGTTTGTCCTCTTCCAGGTCGATGCCGAGACGCACCGGCGGGCGGGCGACCGCGGCCACCGCAAGCCCGGCGGCGTGGCTGATGGAGCCGGTCATCCCGTCAGGCCAGAGCGGCAGCCGGTCAGGTCCGGCGGGCAAACCGTCGGCCGGATCGTCAGACGGCAGGCCAAGGCCCGCGCGGGCGCGGCGGACGGCAAGGCGCCCGGCGGCGAACTCCTGCCTGCGGGCAGGCACCGCCCGGGCGACGGAGGCCGCCTCCGAAGGGGTAAGCTCCGCCACTTCGTCGATCCGCACTATGCCCCAGTGTACACCGGGTGCATGCAGCCGCTCGATCAGCGCCAGAAGGGCCTGATGCGGGCCGGTCATCTCGACATGCTTTCCACGGGGTTTCGGACCGCTGACGCGGCCCGACCCGCCGGGGGGCGCCGCCCCCCGGACCCCCCGGAGGTATTTCGGCCAAGATGAAGGCAGGGCGAGGGCGGCACAGGTCACGCGCGTCTGCGGCTGCGCATTTCGCGGCGGCGCGCCATGGCGTCGGAGCGGGCGCTGGCGCGCGTGGCGGCGGTCTGTTCGGGCATCTGCGCGACCTTGACCGGGTCGGGGGCCGCTGCCCTGGTTTGCGCGGGCACCGCCTTTGGCACGACGGGACCTGCCAGTTCCGCCACCTTCTTCCCGAGGTCCGAGAGGACCGGCAGGCGGAAGATGTCGGTGATCGACAGTTTCACCGCGCCCAGTTCCTCGCGGATGGCGCGGTGGACCTGCACGGCCAGCAGCGAGTGGCCGCCCAGGTCGAAGAAGTTGTCCGAACCTTTCGGTTTCTGCACGCCGAGGAAGCGTTCCCAGATCGCAGCCACCTGTGCCTGTACGGCCTGCGCGTCGGCGCCCGGTCCGGTGGCCACCTGCGCAGGGGCAGGGGCGGCTTTGGGCGTGGCCTGCGGCCTTGGCGCGGCTTTCGGGACGGCGATGGCTTCGGGGCGCGGCAGGGCCTTGCGGTCGACCTTGCGGTTCGGCGTCAGCGGGAAGCGGGACAGCGCCACGAAGCGGCCCGGGACCATGTAGGCGGGCAGGTCCCTTGCCATGGCGGCCTTCAGCGCGGCCTCGTCCTGCGGCGCGCCGGTGTAATAGCCCACCAGCCGCATGTCGCCCGGCGTGTCCTCGCGCGCCATGACGACGGCCTGGGTGACGCCGGGGACCGCCTCGAGCACGGCCTCGATCTCGCCGAGTTCGATGCGGTGGCCGCGCAGCTTCACCTGGTGGTCGACCCGGCCGACGAAATCGATCCGCCCGTCGGGGCGCCTGCGCACGAGGTCGCCGGTGCGGTACATCCGGCCCGGGTGGAACGGGTTCGGCACGAAGCGTTCGGCGGTCAGGTCGGGCCGCTGCCAGTAGCCGCGGGTCACGCCCTCGCCGCCGATCCAGAGCTCGCCCTCCATGCCGATGCCCACCGGCTGCTGCGCCTCGTCCAGCACGTAAAGCTGCTGGTTGGCGAGCGGCAGGCCGATGTTGACCACCTGTTCGCCGGGGGCGGCACGTGTACAGGAGGACCAGATCGTCGTCTCCGTCGGGCCGTACATGTTGGTGACGGTGGCGCCGGTGATGCGGGCGAATTCCGCCACAAGGGCGCCGGGCAGCGGCTCGCCCCCCAAGTATACATGCTGCACACCCCTCAGGGCAAAGCGCGCCTCGTCGTTCAGCGCGATCATCCGCGCCATGGACGGGGTGCATTGCAGGTGGGTCACGCCGTGCCGCACGATCTGCGCCGCGATGGAGAAGTCGTCAGGCGCCAGCGCGCGGGCCTCGTTGGCCTTTGCCACCACCCTGGCGAGCGGACGCAGCCCTTCCAGCACCACCTCGCGGTCGATGCCGTAGTCGATCAGGCAGGCCACTTCGGTCACGCCGATGGCCCGGACCTCCTCGACCCGCGCCAGCGCGTCTTCCACCGTGCCGAACAGCCCGCTGTCGTTGAAGTAGCGTTCGAAGGCGAAGTCGAGGATCGCGTCCAGTTCGTCCGGCTCCAGCCCGTCGAGTTGCAGGTCGAAGGCGTTCGACACGCCCTCCGGCCGCTTGAAGGCGGGGAAGGCCCAGGCGTACTGCTTGATGAGGCCTGCCGCCGAGTTCAGGTAGTCCTTCATCGGGCCGCGGGCGATCTCGCGGGCGTGGTCGCGGGTGTCGGCGATGAAGGTGTGCAGCATCAGCGTCACCTTGAAGTCCGCCGGGTCATGCCCCGCCTCGCGCAGCGCCGCGTGGTAGAGGTCGATCTTGCCCTTCACCTCGGCGACCGACTGGCCCAGCAGGTGGGTCAGCACGTTGCAGCCGTTGGCGCCCGCCTCCTTCCAGGTGGCCGGGTTGCCCGCCGTCGTCACCCAGACCGGCAGTTCGGAGGACACCGGGCGCGGCTGAGTCACCACCTCGTGCAGGGTTCCGTCCTTGCGGGGGAAGGCCACCGCCTCGCCGCGCCAGAGCTTCCGCACCGTGTCGAGGTCGCGCATCATCGCGGGCTTGTTTTCCGGCGGGGTGTTCTCGGGGCGCAGCACGAAGTCGTCGGGCTGCCAGCCGCTGGCGATGGCCATGCCCGCGCGCCCGTTGGTCAGGTTGTCGATGACCGCCCATTCCTCCGCGATGCGGGCGGGATGGTGCAGTGGCGCCACGACCGAGCCTGCGCGCACGCCGATGTTCTTCGTGATCGACGCCACGGCGGCGCCGGTGACGGAGGGGTTCGGGTAAGGCCCGCCAAAGGCGTGGAAGTGCCGCTCCGGCGTCCAGACCGCGACGAATCCGTTCTCGTCCGCGAACTTCGCGCCCTCCAGCAGCAGGGCGTACTTGTCGCGGCCCGCGCCGTCGTCGTTGCCCCAGTAGTACAGCGAGAAGTCCATGCCGCCGACCGTGGGCATCGGCCCTTTCGAGATCATGCCGCGGTCCTCGTCGCCGGTCAGCACCACCGTCATGCCGCGCGCCGTGGTCCAGAACAGTTCAAGCACCGAAATGTCGAAGGACAGCGAGGTGACGGCCAGCCAGACGCCCTCTGCCGGGATGTGCTGGTCCATGCCGACATAGAAGTTCACGGCGTTGCGGTGTTCCACCATGACGCCCTTCGGTTTGCCGGTCGAGCCGCTTGTATAAATCATGTATGCAAGATCGGATGGCCCGCTGGCAGGCGCCGGATCACCCTCCGGCATGGCGTCCAGCCGCGGCTCCGCGTCCAGCACCAGAAGCGCCGCGTCATGGCGGGGCAGCTTCGCGTCCAGCGCCGCCTGCGTCACGATCACCCGCGCGCCGCTGTCCTCGACGAAGTGCTGCAGCCGGTCCGCCGGGTAGGACGGGTCCATCGGCAGATAGGCCCCGCCCGCCTTCAGGATCGCCAGCGCGCCGACCATCAGGTCGACGGAGCGCGAGGTGCACAGGCCCACGACCTGCCCGGCCCCCACGCCCATCTCGCGCAAAAGGTGCGCGGCGCGGTTGGCGCGGGCGTTGAGCTGGGCGTAGGTCAGCTTCGTGTCCTCGAAGATCAGCGCCACGGCGTCGGGCGTCCGGGCGACCTGCGCCTCGAACGCGGTCTGCATGGTCAGGGCGCGGTCATGCGCCATCTCCGTCCGGTTCCATTCGTCCACGACCTGCGCGCGCTCCGCCTCCGGCAGCGGCAGCTCGGGCGCGGTCGCCCAGCATTCCAGCCGTGCGGCGAGGATCTCGGCCATGCGCGGCGCAAGGCGGCCCGCGTCGTAGGTCAGCGCGCGGGTCTGCAGGTCCACCGTGACCACGGTTCCGGGGACATGGCCGCCGTGGCTGACGCCGATCTCCGGCATCTCCGGCCAGGACAGTTCCGGCGCGCGGGCGAAGAGGTCGGTGGCAAAGGGCAGCGGCTCGGACGGCTCCGCACCGCAGCGCCACAGCGCCCAGTCGGACACCAGGCCGCTGCCGGTGTGCCATGCGCGCGCAAGGTCCGCGGCCTCAAGCCCGGTGACCCGCCGCGCCCAGAGCGGCACCGCCGCCTCCGTCACGTTCTCCAGTTCCAGCGCGCGGATGTCGCCCGGCGTGCCGCCCGCCCCGGGCACCATCGCCGGCGCATAAGTGCGGAAGGCCGCGCGCGCCGCCTTCTCTGCCCGCACCGCGTCCGTGACCGTGCCCTCCGCGCCCAGCGGCAGCACGTCGCCCACCGCCGCGACCTCCGACGCCTCCGCCGGCATCCCGCAGATGCGCGTCAGCCCTGTCAGGACCAGCGCGCCGCCGCCGCAGGCCACGACCAGCCGGTCGCCCGCTTCCAGCACCGTGCCCGGCGCGGCGTGGCTTTGTTCGACCCGCGCGCCGCCCACCAGCCAGAGCGCATCGCGCGACCGCAGCTTCGCGGCGCACAGCGGGTTCCAGTAGGGCCCGTGATCCAGCGCGCGCACCAGTCGCTCAAGCTCGGTGGCGGGACGGGTGAAATCCAGAAGGCCGAAGCC
Source organism: Sagittula sp. P11 (assembly GCF_002814095.1). Classification (NCBI taxonomy): domain Bacteria; kingdom Pseudomonadati; phylum Pseudomonadota; class Alphaproteobacteria; order Rhodobacterales; family Roseobacteraceae; genus Sagittula; species Sagittula sp. P11. The sequence continues at coordinate 2,225,514 of NZ_CP021913.1, read as the reverse complement.
CGCGGGCCGGTCCTTCAGCGCATGGTAGCTGCGCTGCGACAGGTCTTGCGGCTGGCGTTTCAGCCCGGTCTCCAACTGGTCCAGCACCTCGGGGAAAGAGCCGATCGCCGCCTCCCACGCCTTGGTGTTCAGCGTCAGCGCGGTGTCCTCCGGCGTCACGTCAAAGCCGCGCTGCACCAGCACGTCGCCCTCGTCCACGCCGCCCTCGATCATGTGCCATGACACGCCATGCGTCGTCTCGCCCTCGATCAGCGCCCAGACCGGCGCGTTCAGCCCGGCATGGCGCGGCAGCGGCCCGTCGTGAAAGTTCACCGCCCCCGACACCGCGCAGCGCAGCACGTTGTCCTGGATCATCTCGAGGTTGGCGATGGACAGGAGCCAGTCGAAGATGCCCAGCCGCTCCGACAGGCCCGGACCGTAGTGCTCCACCCGCAGCCCGCGCCCCGACGCCCAGCGGCGGACGTCATCGCTTTTCGTGACAACCGCGCGGATGTGGTGGCCGCGCTTCAGCACCATCTCGGCGCATTGCACCAGCAGAGATTCGTTTCCCATCAGGACGCAGTCAAACGCGGGCATGGTCTTCCCTCCGTTGCGGGCCGGCTGCCGCCGGAAGCGGGCGCAGCATGGCATTCAGGTCGTGTTTCACGAGATCGCGCAGGAAATGCGCGGGATCGGCGGGCGGCTTCTTCTGCAACAGCACCCTCAGCCGCCACAGCAGGCCGCCGGCCACATGCGCGGCGGTCGCGGCCATGGCATAGGCCCGCCCGTGGTTCTTCGAGAAGTAGTGCCAGCGGCTGTCCAGCCAGAAGCCCGGCACCCGCTGCCACCGGCGCATCCCCGTCGAGACAGAGCCGATGTGCATCACTTCGCTTTCGCATACATAATGTGTACCGTGCCCGGCACGCGCCGCGCGCAGGCACAGGTCGGTCTCCTCGAAGTAGAGGAAGAAGGTCTCGTCAAAGCCGCCGATGCGGTCCAGCAGGCTTTGCCGGATCATCATCGAGGCCCCCGCCAGCCAGTCGACGGGGCGCGTCGCCTCGGGCACGCCCAGCGGCACCCTGTGCGCCTCCAGCATCCGCGAGATCGGCCCGAGGCGCGCCGCGCCCTCCAGCTCCGACGCGACAGAGGGGAAGCGGAAGGCGGTCCAGTGCGGTTCCCCGTCCTCGCCCACGATGCGCGACCCGGTGATGCCTGTGTCCGGATGCGCCTCCATGTGGCGGACCAGCGCGGCAATCGCACCGGGTGCGGGAAAGGCGTCGGAGTTCAGCAGGTAGACGTAGTCGGGCGCCGACCCGTCCGCCATCCGCGCCGCGATGCCAACGTTGTTGCCCGCGCCGAAGCCGCCGTTGTGGCCCGACTGGATCACGCGCACGGCCAGCCCCTCGGCCTCCACCGCGTCCCGGATCGCCTCGAAAGACCCGTCGCCGCTGTCGTTGTCGACGCAGACCACGTCGGCCTCGACACCGTCCAGCGCGCCCAGCGCCGCGCGCAGCGAGCGCAGGGTCATCTCCGGGGTCCGGTAGTTCAGCGATACGACCAGCACACGCGCCATGACCTACTCCGCCGCGTGCCCCGGAAAGCGGAGCACCTCTCCGCCGCCGCGCTGCCCGGCCTCCGCCGCCTCGATGGCGTCGCGCATCAGCGCCGCCAGGACACGCACGTTCGGCTCCAGCACCATGGAATCGTGGTCGCCCGGCACCTCGTGGACCTCCACCTGCGGCGCCACCGTGCGCCAGTCGTTGTCCTCCAGCACGTAGGTCCGTTCCGAGTTGACCAGCTTTCCGCCGGACACCCGCCACTTGCCCTTCAACGGCGGACGGTACAGCACCAGCCGCCCATCCCATGGATGCACATTGTATGCAGAGATCGCACGGTAGAAGGCCGCCTCGATCTCGGCGTTGTGGAACCCGTGCGCCTCCTCCGTCACCCCGGACTGGCGGCGCTTGGCAAACTCCCAGGCGATGCGGTTCCGCGCCCAGACGAAGGGATACAACACCCCCTTCTCGCGCGCCTTGTGGCCCTGGATGATCAGCCGGTCGGGCAGCGACAGCGGACGGCGCTGCGGCAGCGGCGTGTCCAGAAGGACGACCAGCGACACCGCCTGCCCGTCGGCCTCGAGCTGCCGGGCGACCTCGTAGGCGGTGATCCCCCCGCCCGAGAACCCGCCCAGCATGTAAGGCCCTTCCGGCTGCACCTGCCGGATTTCGGCGATGTAGTCGCGGGCCGCCTCCTCGATCGTCTCGTGCGGCGCCTCGCCGCCGTACAGCCCGCGCGCCTGCACGCCATAGAACGGCCGGTCGGTGCCCAGCAGATGCGCGAGGTGGCGCAGGTTCAGCACGTTGCCGAACATGCCCGCGATCAGGAAGAACGGCTGCTGCGCGCCGCCGTCGCCGTCATGCATGGCAACGAGGTGCTTGAACCGCCGCACCGGCGCGGCCTGCACGTCCGGTGTGTCGCCGCCGACCGGGCCGATCTCCGCCTCGATCAGGCGGGCACAGGCGCGGATCGTCGGCGCCTCGAACAGGACCGAGATCGGGAAGTCGACGCGGAACGCCTTCTTGACCATGGCGAACAGGCGCACCGCGATCAGCGAATGCCCCCCGAGGTCGAAGAAGCTGTCCTCGACACCGACGTTCGACACGCCCAGAAGGTCCTGCCAGAAGCCCGCCAGCCGCACCTCGATCTCGCCCTCCGGCGCGACGAAATCGCTGTCCAGCTGCGGCCGGTCGAAGGACTGGCTCGCCACGCTTTCCACCACCGACGCCTGCCGGACCAGCGACGGCAGGTCCATGGAGGACACCACCACCTGCCGCTCGCCCGAGGCAAGGACCCGGCGGAACGCCTCTGCCCCCTCGTCGGGCAGGATGCCCTGCGACAGGTTGTGGGCCAGCCGTTCCTCCGCCGGCGACAGCGCCTGCGTCGCGCCCGGTTCGTCGAACTCCACCTCCGCCGAGGTCAGGCGCGTGGCCGACAGGGCGTCCGGGCTGTCCAGCTTGCGGATGGTGAACCCCTTGATCTCCGCCACGACGGTCCCGTCCGTGTCGCACAGCGTCACGTCGAAGGACGCCGCCGCGCGGTCGGCGCGGTTCTCGGCGGCGTTGCGCACCCAGGACACGATGCGGTCCGGCAGCGGCGCGTGCACCTTGACCGAGGCATAGCGCACCGGCACCCAGAGGTGCATCGCCTGGTAGCCCTCGATCAGGTCCATCGCCCAGCCGGTCGCGATGTCCAGAAGCGCCGGGTGCAGGAGGCAGCGGTCGCCCTCCGCCACGGCGCCCAGCGACAGTTCCGCGATGCCCTCGCCCCGGCCCAGCGCCGTGCGGTCCAGCACCTTCCAGCGCGGGCCGAAGGCGAGATGGACCTCCTGCGCGGCGGTCATCTTGCTGCCCTCGCCGTCCCGCTTCGACACGCAGCGCGCGCGGATCGCGTCGAGGTCCAGCGCCTCGGGCCGCGAAAGCGGCATCAGCGACAGCGCCCCCTCGGCATGGGCGGCAAAGCCGTGCCGCCCGTTCAGGCTCACATCCGCCAGCACCGCGAAATCATAGCCGGAATCCGTCCGCTCCAGCCGCACCTTGACCTCGCGCGTGCCCTGCTCCGCCACCTTCAGCGGCCGCAGGAAGTTCAGGTCGCGCACTTCGAAGGCGCCATCCTCGTGGTGGGCGCGCAGCGCATGGGCGGCCAGCGTCAGGTAGCCGGTGCCGGGCAGCAGCGCGTCGCCCGCGCGGGTGCGGTGCTCTCCGATCCACCAGTCGTTCACCGACCAGTGGGCGTGGAAGACGCGGTTGCCCTGCGCGTCGAAACTGGCGGTGTCCAGCATCGGCAGCGCCACATCCGTCACCGGCGGTTTCGGCAGGTCGCCGGTGCGCGCGGCCACGGCCTCTGCCGCCATGCCGACCTCGTTCCAGATGCCCCAGTTCAGCGCCACGACCCGCGTCTTGCCGGACCGCGCCTGCGCAAAGGCGTTGAGGAATTCGTTGGCGGCGACGTAATCCACCTGCCCGGCCGGCGCCGTCACGGTGGAGGACGAGGCAAACAGCACCATCCAGTCGGCATCGCCGTCGGGAAAGACCTCGCCCAGCACGTCGGTGCCGTGGATCTTCGGCGTGAACACGTCCTCGACGCTGGCCGGTGTCTTGGCCAGCATCGGCGCGTCGTCGATCACGCCCGCGCCGTGCACGATGCCGGTGATCCGGCCATAGGCCTTTTCGACCTCGGCGCGGACCTCGCGCATCCGCGACGCGTTGCAGACGTCACCGGCCAGCACCATGACCTCGGCGCCCTGCGCCTCCAGCGCCATGACCGCCCGGATGCGCCGGGCGCCCGCGTCCTGCGGGGCGTGGCGCATCAGGTAATCGTCCCACTCAGACCGCTCCGGCAGGGCCTTGCGCGCCAGAAGCGCCAGCTTCGCCCCGCGCTTGGCGAGGTCGCCCGCCAGCGTCAGGCCGATGCCGCCGAAGCCGCCGGTGATCAGCACCACGCCGCCCTCCGGGACCTCCTGTGCCGGCGGCAGGGCCACCGGCTTCATCGCGCATTCGTAGCGGCGGTCGCCGCGCAGCGCCGCGATGCGGTTGCCCGGCTCGGCCAGCAGTTCCTCCAGCACGCGCATGTCGAGCACGTCCAGCGCGGCGGCCCGCGCCGCCTCGGCCTTGGTGCGCGCCCAGAACGGCACCTCCCCGGCGACCGGCAGTACCACGTCGAGGGTAGAGACGGTGACGCCCGACAGTTCCTTCGGCATGACCCGCGCGGGACCGGCGATGGTGGCCTTTGCCGGGTAGGGCAGCGCCTCGTCCCGCAGCCGGGCCGCGCCGTTGGTCACGACCGTCAGGTGCAGCGGGCGCGGCGTGTTCTCCGCCTCCAGCGCCTGCGCAAGGAACAGCAGCGCGTAGAAACCCTGCTCCTGCACCCGGTGGAAGAAGGACGACCCGGGCCGGTGCCCCTCGCCCTCCGTCAGAAGCCACAGGTGCGCGATGCGGGTGGGCAGCAGCCCGCGCGCCGAAAGGTCCGCGACAAGCAGATCATAGCCCTCGCGCCCGCGCTCCGCCGCCAGCACGTAGTTGCCGTCGGACAGCCGGGCAAAGGCGTCGCCGGGGCGCACCTCGACCACGTCGTGACCGGCGGCGCGCAGCCGGGCGGACACCCGCGTGCCGACGCCCGCCTCGTCGCGGAACACCAGCCAGACCTGCCGCTCCGCGTCCTTGAGCCCGTGCGCCACGTCGACCTCGACCTCTGCCGCGCGCGGGCGCCAGACCGGTTTCCAGCCCCAGCTCTCGATCTCGTCGCTGCGCATCAGGTAGGTGGAGCCCTGCGTCCGCGCCGTGCCCGGCGCGATGAAATAGCTCTGCCGCTGGAAGGCGTAGGTCGGCAGCACCACGCGCTTGCGCCGCGCCTCGCCCCAGACCTGGCCCCAGTCGATTTCGACGCCCAGCGCGGCCAGCCGCCCCAGCACCTCGAACATGAAACGGTCGTCGGGCACGTCCTCGTCCCGGTGCCGGAGGCTCGACAGAACCGCTTGCGCCGCGACCGACGGATGCTGCCGCGCCAGCGAGGAAAGCGCCTTGCCCGGCCCGACCTCGAGGAACACGCGCCCCTCGCCCGCGACCGCGCCGATGCAGTCGCCGAACAGCACCGTGCTGCGCAGGTGGGACACCCAGTAGTCCGGGTCCGTGGCCTGCGCGTCGGTCATCCGCGCGCCCGTCACGTTGGAGGTCAGCGGCAGCACCGGGGCGCGCAGCTCCAGCCCCCGCAGGTATGCCCCGAACTCCGCAAGGATCGGCTCCAGCATCCGGCTGTGCGCCGCCACGTCGATGCCGATGCGCTGGCAGTCGATGCCCTCGCGCTCCAGCCGCGCGCGCAGGTCCTCCAGCGCCGCCACCGGGCCGGAGGCGACCGACAGCCCCGGGCCGTTCACCACCGCAAGATCCAGCGCGTCGCCCAGCATGGGCCGCAGCGCATCCGCCGACAGCGCGACCGACAGCATCCCGCCCGGCTCCACCGTGTCGAACAGCCGTCCGCGCAAGTGCACGAGGCCGATGCAGGCCTCGAAGGACATCACGCCTGCAAGGCAGGCCGCCGTGTTCTCGCCCATGGAATGGCCGGTCAGCGCCACCGGCGTGACGCCCCAGCCCATCCACATCTGCGCCAGCGCGTATTCGGTGATCATTATCAGCGGAAGCTGGACCGAAGGGCGCAGCAGCGCCCTATCCGCCGCCGCCACGTCCTCTGCCGTCTCCGGCAGCCACAGCGCCTTCAGCGTCTGCGCCTTCTCGGCCGCCAGACCACCCGCGGCCTCCGCCTCAAGCCCCGCCAGATGCTCCAGCCCGCGGTCCATCCACTCCGCAAAGACCGGCTCCGTCTCGTACAGATCGCGCGCCATGCCCGCGTATTGCGCACCGCCGCCGGGGAACATGAAGACCACCTCGGGCCGTTCCAGCGCCTCGTGCAGGTGCCGCCGCCGCGCGTCGCCGTCGAGGTAGCGCGCCGCCTGTTCGTGGCTCTCGGCGACCACCACCATGCGCTTTTCGAAGGCCCGGCGGCCTTCGCGCAGCGTATAGGCCACGTCCGCCAGCTTCTGCTCGGGATGGGCCCGCAGATGCGCCGCCAGCCGCGCCGCGTTGTCCTCGAGCGCGGCCTTCGACCGGCCCGAAACGGTCAGGATCTGGAACGGCCAGTCGCTCTCTTCGCTGGCGATCTCCGGCGCCTCTTCCAGCACGACGTGCGCGTTGGTCCCGCCCACGCCAAGCGAGTTCACCCCGGCGCGGCGCGGATGCGCCCCGCGCTCCCAGGCGGTCAGCCGGTCGTTCACCACGAAGGGCGAGCCCTCGAACCCGATGGCCGGGTTCGGCGCCTCGAAGCCCAGCGAGGGCGGCATCTGCCGGTGATGCAGCGCCAGCGACGCCTTCACCAGCGAGGCGACGCCCGCCGCCGTGTCGAGGTGCCCGATGTTGGTCTTGACCGACCCGATGCGGCAATGGCCCACCGCCTCCGATGTCTCGCGGAAGGCCTCCGTCAGCGCGGCGACCTCGATGGGGTCGCCCAGGTAGGTGCCGGTGCCGTGGCATTCCACGTAATCCACCGTGTCCGAGGTGACGCCCGCCACGGCCTGCGCCTCGGCGATGGCCTCTGCCTGCCCTTCCACCGAAGGGGCGAGGTAGCCCGCCTTGGCCGAACCGTCGTTGTTGACCGCCGTGCCCTTGATGACCGCCCAGATGTGATCGCCGTCGGCCACCGCGTCGGCCATGCGGCGCAGCACCACGACCCCCGCGCCGGACCCGAACACCGTGCCCTGCGCGCGGTGGTCGAAGGCGTGGCAGGCGCCGTCCGGGCTGAGGATCTCGTTCTCCTTGTAAAGGTATCCGCGGTTCTGCGGCAGCTCGATCGTCACGCCGCCCGCAAGCACCATGTCGCATTCGCCGTTCAGCAGCGCCTGCACCCCGTAGTGCACCGCCACGAGCGAGGTCGAACACGCCGTCTGAAGGTTCACCGAAGGGCCCTTCAGGTTCAGGATGTGCGACAGGCGCGTCGTCATGAAGTCCTTGTCGTTCCCGGTGTGCCGCAGCAGGAACATCCCCGTGCTGTCCACGAGGTCCGGGTTCGAACAGACGTTGAAATAGAAATACGACCCCATTCCGCAGCCGGCAAAGACGCCGATCCGGCCGTCGAAGCCTTCGGGCACGTGGCCCGCGGTCTCCAGCGCCTCCCATGCGCATTCGAGGAACTGGCGGTGCTGCGGGTCCATCACGCCCGCGTCCTTGGGCGACAGCCCGTAGAAATCCGCGTCGAACATCTCGAACCCGTCGAGCGGCGCGGCGAAGGGGACGTAGTCGCGGTGGCGCATCAGGCCGGGATCTTCGCCCGCCTCGCGCAGCTCTTCTTCGGAAAGGCGCCGGATGGAGGACACCCCGTCGCGCAGGTTGCGCCAGTAGGCGTCGATATCCGCCGCACCCGGAAGATGCGCCGCCATCCCGACAATTGCGATGTCGTTCTCGCCGTAAGCGTCCGTCATGCCCAACACACCATGCCCCTCACTACGCCACCACCCTGAATGGTAAATGCGGGGTGAATACGGCGATTTTTAGGTAATCCCCCGCAAATGGTCTTATTTGCCGGGGCCTTGTCTCCGGGTGCTGCACAATGCGGCACCCTGATTTGAATCGCGGCAGGTCGTACTGATAATCGACCTATCCGAAGGGGTGGGGTCACATGGCCGCCAATGCCACAATTGCGCCCCAATTCACCCACAATGCGAGCGATGTTAAACATACTGCAACCAATGCGAAACCCACGTCATGCGCGGCGTCCCAGGCGCCCATGCGCACGGCCAGCCAGACCACCGCCGGGTAGGCAGCCAGGTAGGCCACGCCCATGCCGATCAGCGCCCCCAGAAGGCCGTGCTCCCAGACGCCCACGATCAGGCCGATCCAGATCAGCACGGCGCGCGTCAGCGCGAGGTAGAAGAACCGCCGCGAGTCGCCCGCCGCCAGCGCCGCCTGGTCGTAGGTCATCACGATCAGCAACGGCATCTGCGCGCAGGCCAGCACCACGGCCACCGCCCCCGCCGCCGCGTAACGGTCATCGTACAACATTCCCACCAGCCACACACCCAGTACCGAGAAGATGCCGACAAAGACCATCAGCAGGCTCGTCACGATCACCCGCATCTTGCGCAGCTTGGCAAAGTTGCGGGCGCTCGCGCGCGGGGGGGCCTCCCGGTAGATCGGGATCAGGATCTTCTGCGTCACCATGTAGCCCAGCATCAGCGGGAAGGACGCCCAGAAGAACCCGATGTTGTAGACGCCGAACACGTCGAGCGGCAGGAATTTCCCCATCAGGATCTTGTCGGCCTGATTGTAGAAGAACCCGCACACGGTGGCGAGGAAGACCCATTTGCCGAACGAGATGAGCTCCTGCGCGGCGCTCTGGTCCCAGCGCAGGCGGTCGCGCACGCCGGGCAGGAAGCGGGTGTTGAGGTAAAGCTGCACGCAGGACCCGACCAGCGCCGAGGCGACCAGCGCCCAGACGCTGCCCCACCACCACGCCAGCAGGATCGCGGCCACCACGCCCGACAGCTGCGTGACCATGTCCAGAAGCGTCACCCGCTCCAGCATCAGGTGGCGGTTCGCCGTGACCATCTTGGTCGGCCTGAACCCGTCGATCACCAGCGTCAGCGCCGCCACCGGCAGCATGTGCGCCAGTTGCGGCGCCCCGAAGAACTGCGCGGCGGGCCAGGCCAGCGCGCAGGCCACCACCCACAGGCCGAAGCCGCGCACCACCTGCATGGTCCACGCCGTATCGAGGAAATCCCTGTCGTCGCCGCGCTTCGACTGCATGATCGCGGGCACCACGCCCACGTCGCTGAACTGGTGCAGGCCCATCAAAAAGACCATCACCAGCGCCATCAGGCCGAAGGCCTCGGGGAACAGCAGCCGCGTCAGGATCAGGTTCGACGCCAGCCGCACCATCTGGCTGAAGCCGAAGCCCCCCACCGTCAGCAGCGAGGACCGCATCACCCGCGCACCCAGCGACCCGCCGCGCAGCCTCGACAGCGCGATCATCGCCCGCGACTCCAGCCGCTCTGCCGCCCGCGGGTGGCCTTCACCGCCAGCGCGACACCGGAGTAGACGCCGAAGCCCAGCGGATCGCGCAGCGCCATCCGCAGCTTCGCGCCCGCCCCCAGCGGCGCCTTGTCCTCGTTCTTCAGCAAATGCGGGTACATACGCCCGATCTCCTCGACACCGGCATCCTGCCTGCGTCTTACACGCACGAGCCGGGAAAAACCCTCGGCGATTGGCCAGCGGTAGGCAGCGTCGACCCGCACCCGCTCTTCCGGAGTAAAGTTCAGCCGCACGAAGGTGTCATCGGAAATGATGTCGGGAAAGGCCCCCCAGCGCGCGCGGCCCGCGGCATTGACCGCGAACAGACCACATCCCGGCACACCTGCCGCCATGAAAGGCACCTGCCGCCAGATCCGGGCGTAGGCGCGCGACACCGCGCCCTCCGCCGCGATCTCCACCCGGCCGCTGGCATAGCGCGGGGCGTCGACCTCCAGCGCCTCGACGACCTGCCGGATCACCCCCGGCCCGACCGTTACATCGGCGTCGAGGTAGATCCGCACCGGCGCCGACACCACGGCGTCACCGGCGTTCAGCGCGCCCAGCTTGCCGCCCTCCGCCAGCTCCAGCACCGTCAGCCGCCACTCCTTCGCGGCAAAGGCCCCGGCATGGTCCCGCGCCCGCTCTGCCGTGTCGTCGGTACAGCCGTTGGCCACCACGATGACCTCCACGCCATCCGGGCCGGGCCACTCCGACGCGACAAGCGCCGAAAGGCAGCCGCCGATCAGCGCCGCCTCGTTGCTGGCCGGGACGATCACCGCCGCCCGCATCGCATATGTGTTGTCACTCTTACGCACGAACCCGTACCCGCTGCGCCACACCCCAGGAAAAACCGGGTCGGTGGCAGACCCTTACTTTCAGTTAACTATGGCCAAATGATGATACCCCCCGGAATAGTTGGCCCACCTGTCTGTGGGAGGGCAGGGCTGCCAAACTTCAGGGAATCATTCGTGCCGCAAGGCCTCCGCATCGGTTATCTGGTCCCGCAATTCCCGGGACAAACTCACATCTTCTTCTGGCGCGAAATCAAGGCGCTCGAAGCGATGGGGCATTCCGTTCACGTCTTTTCCACACGCAGACCCCCCGCAGGGCTCATTTCGCACGACTGGTCCGGAGAGGCCATCGCCCGCACCACATATCTCGGCCGTCTCGACCCGTTCCGCGCCAGCGCCGCCATCGCCAGGCTTCTGCCCAAGGGTCTGGCGAAATGGGTGCTGTCAGAACCGCGCACCTTCATGAAGGACGTGACCGTCTGCCTCGCCGCCGCCGACCGGCTTCATGCCGCGTCGCGCCGCCTGCAACTGGATCACATCCACGCCCATTCCGCCGCCCGCGCCGCCTTCATCGCCGCGCTGGCGCACCGCATGGGCGGGCCGAACTACTCGCTGACGCTGCACGGCCCGCTGTCCGACTACGGCCCCGGCCAGCGCTTCAAGTGGCGCCGCGCCTCCTTTGCCACGGTCATCACCGAAAAGCTGCTGGCCGAGGTGCACGAGGAACTCGCCGGCGACCTGCCCGAACGGCTCATCGTCCGGCCCATGGGCGTCGACACCGACATCCTGTCGCGCAAGGCCCCCTACGCCCCGCCGGAACATGGCCGCCCGCTGCGCATCTTCTCCTGCGCGCGGCTCAACATCGTGAAGGGCCACCAGGACCTGATGACCGCCACCCGCCAGCTCATCGACCAGGGCACAGACGTGCGGGTCGAGATCGCGGGCGAAGACGACGACGGTGGCACCGGCTACCGGCAGGAGCTTGAGGCACACCTCAAGAAGCTCCGCCTGCAGGACCACGTGAAGCTTCTGGGCGCGATCTCGGCCGAGCAGGTGAAGGCCAAGCTGGAAGAGGCCCACCTCTTCGTCCTCGCCTCGTGGCACGAACCGCTGGGCGTCGCCTACATGGAGGCGATGTCCATGGGCGTCCCCACCATCGGCACCGACGCGGGCGGGGTGCGTGAACTGATCGACGACGGGTCGACCGGCTATCTCGTCGAACCGAAGAACCCCGGGCAACTGGCCCGCACCATCCGCGCGCTGGCGGGTGACCCCGACGCGCTGCTCCGCCTTTCTGCAGCGGGCCGCGCGCATATAGAGGACAAGTTCCGCGCCTCCCTAGGGGCAGAGGTGCTGGTGGAGGAAATCCGGCGCCTCTCCAAGAAGGACTCCTGAGGACGCCTTCGGGAGGAGGTGCGGCGGAATTCGTCCCTGTGTTCACGGAAACGTGTGACGCGTCAGTGCGCTTTTCCGGCGCGACCCGGGCGAACCCGGGATTTTTGCCGGATCGCGCCGCCATCGCCGGATTCCATGGTTAACAACCGGCCGGTTCGAGGGGCTGAACCGGCCGGGACTCACCATAAGAATTGGTTAACGGGCGCGGATGAACGCCGCGGGCGGCGGGTTAACCCCCGAGGCGCTCGACCGCCATGTCGGGGCCGTTCTCGACCTCGAATCGCAGCACCTCGACCCCGGCCATGCGGATCGTGCCATCCGGGCCCGTGGCCTCCAGCCGGTCGCCAACCTGCTGGAATTCATAGCTTTCCTGCGGCAGCGGCAGCACCACCACGTCGCGCCCGGCCCCGCCGTGCACCACGTCCGCGCCGCCGCCGGTCAGGATAATATCGTCCCCGCCCAGCGCGACGAGGTAATCCTCTGCCGCCGTGCCCTCCACCCGCTCGTCCGAGCCCGAGCCCAGCGCCCGGATTCCGTCTTCGAAAACAACGGGATCGCGGGTTTCCCACTGTGGGCCGGAGGCGTTGTAGGCCATCAGCATGTCCCAGCGCGGGTTGGAATCCTCAAGATGTCTTAACGCGCCCCAGGACCCCCATTGCGTGGCCGGTGCCACGTCCACGAAGGCGTTGAACAGCGTGCCCCCGGCAGCCGCCCAGCCGCCCATCAGGATCTCGTAAAGTTTCGCCATTTCAGGGGTATAGTTGAATTCCCGGAAGAAGGCGGTCAGCCGTTCATCGTTCACCCGCGCGCCGTGCCCGGCGACATGGGTGCCGCCTTCGTACATCACCAGCGTCAGGTCGTATTTCATTGCCGCGTCGGCGTGGTACGGGAACACTTCGTTAACGAGTTGCGATAAAGACCCTTCTTCCAAGGCCTTGGCCACCGGCGCGATGGCCCCTTCGAAGCGCGCGTCCTTCACGAACTCCCGCAGGGCGACACGGCGCAGGCCCTCGGCCTCTCCCGCCTTGGTGGCCAGCTCCTCCGACTGGTCGAGCCACCCGTCCATCCGTCGGGCCATTTCTTCGGTGCCCATCTCGTACCCGAAATAGCCCGTCACCGCATAGGCATCGAAGCTTTCCACCGGCTTCTTGCCCAGCGCCAGATAGGCCAGTGGCGCCACGAGGATGTTCTCCTCCAGCCCCGGCCAGCCGGTGTGCGTCGCCGCCACGCGGACCAGCCGGTCCTTCGCCGCATCGCCGTAAACTTCGGTCCAGATGTCCATCACTTGTGCCGAGCGCAGCCCGTACCACTGCATCCAGCCCATCTCGCTCTCACCCCAGAGGGTCGTCGCCTGCTCCCGCGCATAGACGGCCTGCGGAAAGATCTGGTTCCAGACCTCGTTGGAATACTCGACATAGGCCTTCAGCCCGGGGTCCAGATCGCGCTCCACCATCTCGGCGAACTGCCGGACATAGGCGTCGTCGGCCTGGTGCGGCATGGTGAACCACGGGTCGGCACCGATCACGTTGGCCAGCCGGATCATAACCTCAAGCGGCACGCCCCACTCGCTCCACGTCGACAATTCCATGACCGGGCGATCCTCCCAGGTCATCACCGGAGAGCCGTTCGTCATCATCCAGTCCATGAACCGGATTTCCCGAACATCCTGAATTGTATCAAGAAACAAGGGGTTGAAGAGCGCGCCCGCCTCCCACAGCGGCACCAGCTCCTCCCTCACGACCGAGATGTTGCGGATCGGATCGTCGGCGGAGGTCTCGGTGATCCTGACGCCCACCACCCCCTCGCCCGGTTCGTAGAAGAAGCCCACCTCGTGCTCGTCATAGCGCACCCGCTTCGCGCGGCCCGACAGCTTCAGCTCTCCGGTGCCCTCGTAGCGCAGCACGTAAGACCCGCGCAGCCAGGACTGATCCGGGTTCTGGTCGGTCAGCAACACCGCCTCCAGCGCGGTCGCCTCTTCCGGGACACGCACCGGCCAGTCGTTCTCGTCGAGGTAGCCACCGGCCCGCAGTTCCACGGTGGATATCGCGCCCCAGCCCTCCGCCGTGTGACCGACCCATCCGCGCGCGGATTTCATCATGTCCACAAAGGGATGCTGGGTCGACCAGTCGGCGATCCCGTTCAGCCCCATGCCCAGCGACGGCACCCCGTCGGGCCGGATGCCCGCGGGCGGCAGGATCACCGCCTCACGCTCCGGCAGGTCGGCGGCAGCGACCTCGGCCTCCTCCGCGACCGGCTCTGCGCCCCCGGTTTCGGCGGGCGCCCGTGCCTCGCGCTCCGGGACGGCTTCCCAGATCAGGCGGGCGATCTCGGCGTAGTTCTCCACCACCTCGGGCAGGAGCGTCGCGGGCGGGCGGTAACCCTCCGGCGGCGGCACCTCGTAGATCCAGGCGTAAGTCACCATGGCTGCAAGGAAATACAGCGACGAGGTGCCATGCGGGGCGCTGTCCTCGTACAGGTCCGCGGGCGGCACATCGGCCAGCGGACCACCCTCCGCCATCAGCCCCGCCAGCACGGAGGCAACCGGGATCAGCTCCACCTCGTAGTCGGGGCGCGTGACCTCCAGCATTCCGATCAGGTCGAGATACCACTGGTGATAATCGCCCCGGTTGACCTCGTGGTAGGTCTCGAACGCCCGTTCACGCGGGGGGAAGCGGCCGGTGATGCCGTCCATCTCCGCCCAGCCTTCATAGACGTAGAGCGCGCTCTCGGGGCTTTCCTCGTACACCCAGTCGAACAGCTTCTGCATGGCGCCCAGAGGCGTTTCGCCAGAGGTGTTGTCGCCTTCGTAGGGCACGTCGGGCAGCTGGTACTGGATGAAGTTCGCCGGCGTCACCACCACCGCGTCAAAGCCCGCATCGCCGAAAGACCCCTGCGACGGCCCCCACACGCCCTGCACACCCTCGAAAGACCAGTTGGCGGTCGGCGGCAGCCCGTCCGAGAAGTTTCGCAAAAACCCCCACTGGCCGTCGACACCGAACGACCGCCCGTCCGCCTTCGCCAGTTCGTTCATCCAGTGCGGGACGTTGGTCAGCTTCGACTGCTCGCTCAGGTGATGCACCAGCGAGTTGCCGAAGAAGTAGACTTCCGCGACCGAAAGCTCTGCCCGGCCCGCGCCGGGGACGATGCCCAAAGCCAGCGCGCCCGCCGTTACCCATGTCCTGATCATCGCCCTGCCCTGCCTGTTTTCAACGAGTATGCCCCAACTCGGCCCACCCGCAAAGAACCGCCGGACCGCCCCGGCATCATTTCGCGAACTTCATGGGTTTTCATTCACGATTCCGTCCGTATAGTGGCGGCCATGATGACCTTGGCCCATATCGCGACCATCCAGCGCCTTCCGGCGCCGTTTGCGCGTGGCCTGGACCTGCTGCTAACTCGCCTCTGAGCGTGGCCCGATCGGCGCGCGTGCTCAGAGGACATGTGTGACGCGCCGACCCACTTCACGCACGAGTTAGGACACTTCATGAAAGCGATAAATCTGGCTGAAAAGCTGGCCCTGTTCTCCACCCACTGGGACCCGCACGTGGTCGCCGGTTACAACGGCAACGACGTCATGGTGGTGAAATTCCAGGGAGAATTCCCGTTCCACAAGCATGACACGACCGATGACTTCTTCCTTGTTCTCGAGGGCGAGATGGTCATGGAATACGACGACCGCGACCCGGTGACGGTGCACGCGGGCGAGATCGTCGTCGTGCCCGCCGGACAGACCCACAGGCCCCGCGCCGAGGAGGAGGTGAAGGTCCTCCTGATCGAGCCCAGGGGCGAACCCAATTCCGGAGACGCCGACGTGACCCCGGCCTCCAAACCGAGCATCTGAGGAATCAAGACCATGAGCACCGACAGCAACCGCGTCCTCATCTTCGACACCACGCTCCGCGACGGCGAGCAATCCCCCGGCGCCACCATGACCCACGAGGAGAAGCTGGAGATCGCCGAGCTTCTGGACGACATGGGCGTCGACATCATCGAGGCGGGCTTTCCCATCGCGTCCGAGGGCGACTTCCGCGCCGTCTCCGAGATCGCCGAACGGTCGAAGAACGCCGTGATCTGCGGCCTCGCCCGCGCCCAGCTTCCCGACATCGACCGCTGCTGGGACGCGGTGAAGAAGTCGGAGCGTCCGCGCATCCACACCTTCATCGGCACCTCGCCGCTGCACCGCGCCATCCCGAACCTGACCATGGACGAGATGGCCGAGCGGATCGAACAGACCGTGAGCCACGCCCGCAACCTCTGTGACAACGTGCAGTGGTCGCCGATGGACGCGACGCGGACGGAATGGGATTACCTCTGCCGCGTGATCGAGATCGCCATCAAGGCAGGCGCCACGACGATCAACATCCCCGATACGGTGGGCTACACCGCGCCCCGCGAAAGCGCCGACCTGATCCGCCGCCTCATCGAGACGGTGCCGGGCGCCGACGAGGTGGTCTTTGCCACGCATTGCCACAACGACCTCGGCATGGCGACGGCGAACTCCCTTGCCGCGGTGGAGGCCGGCGCCCGTCAGATCGAGTGCACGATCAACGGCCTGGGCGAACGCGCGGGCAACACTGCGCTGGAAGAGGTCGTGATGGCGATGCGCGTCCGCCACGACATCATGCCCTTCGACACGCAGATCGACACGAAGAAGATCATGCACATCTCGCGCCGCGTCGCGACGGTGTCGGGCTTCCAGGTGCAGCCGAACAAGGCGATCGTCGGCAAGAACGCCTTCGCGCACGAGTCGGGCATCCACCAGGACGGGATGCTGAAGAACGCGGAAACCTTCGAGATCATGCGCCCTGAGGACGTGGGCCTTGCCGGCACCTCGCTGCCGCTTGGCAAGCACTCCGGCCGGGCCGCGCTGCGGGCAAAGCTGAAGGACCTCGGGACAGAGGTGGGCGACAACCAGCTCAAGGACATCTTCGTCCGCTTCAAGGACCTCGCCGACCGCAAGAAGGAGGTCTTCGACGACGACATCCTCGCGCTTGTGTCCGCGACGACCGAAGGCGCCGACGCGATCACGCTCGTCAATCTTCGGGTGGTCTGCGGCACCGGCGGCCCGGCCGAGGCACAGGTCGAGCTCGAGATCGACGGCAAGGACCTGACGGCCACCTGCGAAGGCGACGGTCCAGTGGATGCGACCTTCAAGGCAATCCGCGCGCTGCACCCGAACATGGCGCGGCTCCAGCTTTATCAGGTGAACGCGGTGACGGCTGGCACGGACGCGCAGGCCACCGTGTCGGTGCGGCTGGAAGAGGACGGCGTGATCGCCACGGGCCAGTCCGCGGATACGGACACCGTGGTCGCATCGGCGCTTGCCTATATCCAGGCACTGAACCGTCTGATCGTCCGTCGCGAAAAGGTCGGCGCGGGGGCCGACAAGCGCGAGATCAGCTACAAGGAACTCTGAAACACGACGCGCCGGGGCCTGTCCCCGGCGCCTTCAGTTCACGAAGTCCCAGGCGGTGCTGCGCTTTTGCGGTGCTTTCTTCTCGGCGTAGGTCGCTCCGACGCACTTGTAGAGCGCGCGCACCAGCTTTTCGGTGAGGTAGCGGCTGGCGCTGAATTCCCAGCCGCTTGCGCGTGCCGTGGCATATGTCACGAATGCGGCCACGATAGCGAGGATCGTCATATCTGAGGACATCGTCGTTTTCCCATCATCCACTCTCATCGAACGATGACGGCGCAATCGGGCAAGAATGTGCACAACCGTGGGCGGTGTCGGGATATTTTGACGGATTTCCTTGGTCGGCGCGCCTGCGTGTCAGCCGCGCGGCAGCGTGTCCAGCGCGCCGCCAGCGACGAGGTGATCGAGGATCGCGCGCCGCGTCACCGGGTCAGCGGCTTCCAGCGCCTGCATTTCCTGCGGGGTCAGGTCGCGCCGGGTAAAGCCGCGTTTCTTCATGCAGCGGTCCATGCCTGAGACTTCACCGTTGTGGCGAAGCGCCGGTGCGTTCGATGCGACGAAGATCGGGCCGACGACCACACCACCCCAAAGCACGCTGCCGATGTAATGACCGGCCATGGTGTTCTGTCCCGACTGTTGGGCGGGGCCAAGGCAGCTCTGGAATGCCGCGCGGGCGGAGGCAAGGCTTGCGCCCCGCTGATAGGGGACCGAAGGTCCGGGAGTCTGAGCTGCGCAGGCCGCCAGAAGCGCAGAACACAGGAACACACCAAGGGCACGAATGGGGAAAAGCACGGTCATGCGCGAAGGCGTAGCCGCGGCAACCTTCGTTCGCAAGGAACTGGTCCGCAATGGAAAATGGGTGTGGCGCCGGTGTGACAAGAGGTGTGCCGTGCCGCCGTCAACCCTTCTTGGCGGACGCCCCGGCCAGCGGGGCGCCCGTGTCGCTCATTCGCCCAGGGCGATGCCTTCGCGCCGGGGATCGGCACCGCCGGTCAGCCCGTCAGCCGCCACGGCAATGGCATGAAGGCCCGAGGTCAGACCCTGCACGCTGACCTCGAACCCCATCTCCGTCAGGGCGTCCTGCATCCCGGCCATGTCGGTCCCTTCCTCCAGATCGAAGGTGCCGAAACGGTTCAGCCCGTGCGGCATGGCAACCGCCTGTTGAACGTCCATCCCCCAGTCGATGAATGCGATGATCGCCTGCGCGGTGTAACCGATGATCCGCGACCCGCCGGGCGAGCCGATCACCAGCACCGGCGCACCGTCCTTGCGCACGATGGTCGGGCTCATGGAGGAGCGCGGCCGCTTGCCCGGCTCAACCCGGTTGGCAATCGGCACACCGCCGTCATGCGACCGGAAGGAGAAGTCCGTCAGTTCGTTGTTCAGCAGGAAGCCGTTCGTCATCAGGCGCGAGCCGAAACCGTTCTCGATGGTCGTCGTCATCGACAGCGCGTTGCCGTACTGGTCGACGATGGAGATGTGCGAGGTCGACGGGAACTCGATGCTCTCGTCATCGGCGTAGAGCATGGCGTGATCCCACTCCGGCGCACCCGGGGCGACCTCCGGCAGCGCGTCGTCGCCCTGCAGCAGCTTGGCGCGTTCGGCGAGGTAGGCGGGATCGACAAGGCCCTTGGTCGGCATCGGGACGAAATCGCTGTCGGCCATGTAGCGGCCACGGTCCGCGAAGGCGAGACGCGAGGCATCGCCGATCTTGCGCCACGTGTCCGGATCGTCTGCTGCGCCCGGCTCCGACGCGTCGAGCATCCCGAGGATCTGGCCCACGGTCAGCGCACCGGAGGACGGAGGACCCATGCCGCAGACCTCGTGATCGCGGAACTCCGCACAGACCGCAGGCCGCTCTTTCACCTCGTAAAGCGCAAGGTCGAGCAGGGACATCACGCCGGGATTGTCGGTGAATCCGGTGACGGTGTCGACGATGCCCTGCGCGATCTCACCTTCGTAAAACCCCTTCGCGCCCTCCGCCGCGAGGGTCTTCATGACTTCGGCGTAATCCGGGTTGGTCAGCGTCGTGCCCGCCGCGACGGGTTCGCCGTCCGGGAAGAAATAGGAGGCCGCAACCTCCTGCCGTGTCAGCTTCAGCGGATCCTCGGCCACCAGCGCGGCGAGGCGCGGAGAGACTTCGAACCCGTCCTCTGCCAGCTTCGTGGCTGCGTCGAACAGGCCGGCCCACTCCGCCTTGCCCCATTTGTCATGCGCGGCCTGCATCAGGGCGGGTGTGCCCGGCACACCGACCGACCGGCCGCCGACCACAGCGTCCCAGAAGCCCAGCGGCTCGCCCGCCTCGTCCTGGAACAGCAGCGGCGTCGCGTCCAGCGGCGCGGTTTCGCGCCCGTCGAGCGTCGTGATCTCGCCCGTCTCGCCATCGTGCCAGACGAGGAACGCGCCGCCCCCCATGCCGGAGGACTGCGGCTCCACCAGCCCCAGCACCGTCTGCACGGCGATCATCGCGTCCGCCGCCGTGCCGCCGTTGCGCAGCACCTCGGCGCCTGCGGACACCGCATGCGGGTTGGCCGCCGCGACCATCCACTTCGACGCCGTCACGGGCTCGCCCGCCTCCTTGGCCGCCAGCGCCGCGCCGACCTCTTCGGAGATTGCGGCGAAACCTGTCGTTCCTCCGGTTTCCGCCTCTGCGTCCACTGCATCCGCCGCCTGTTGCGCCATCGCCGTCCCGGCCATGACACTCAACAGTGCCACCCATCCTGACATACGCATCGCCACACTCCCTGATTGTATTAACTTCTACCCTGAAGGTACTCGATTCTGCCGAAAGGCCAATGCCCTTGCGGCTTGGAACTGGCGGCTCAGAACAGGACGCCGACGACCAGCGGGGCGAGCATCGCGGTCAGGATCGCGTTCAATCCCATGCCGATGCCAGAGAACGCCCCCGCCGTGGGGTGGATGCGGAAAGCATGCGCCGTGCCGATCCCGTGTGCCGCGACACCCACCGCAAAACCCCGCGCCCGCCAGTCGGTCACCCCCAGTGCGTTCAGCATCGGCGTGGCAACGACGGCGCCGACGATGCCCGTCAGGATGACCAGCGCCGCCGTGAGGGTCGGCAGACCGCCCACCGCCTCCGACACGCCAAGCGCCACCGGGGCCGTCGCGCTTTTCGGTGCCAGGGACAGCAGAACCGGCCCGCGCACCCCGAAAAGCCACGCGATCCCCAGCGCCGAGAGCATCGCGACCAGCGACCCGGCCAGCAGCGCCGCCAGCATCGGCCAGAGCGCCCGTTTCACCCGGCCGAGGTTCAGGTACAACGGCAGCGCCAGCCCGACCGTCGCGGGGCCCAGCATGAAGTGCACGAACTGCGCACCTTCGAAATAGGTGTTGTACGGCGTGCCGGTCACCCGCAGCACACCCGCCAGCAGAATGACGGAGATCAGCACAGGGTTGGCCAGCGCGTGGCGCCCCAGCGCCTGCGACAACGCCTCTGCCGCGACGTAGGCCGACAGGGTCAGGGTCAGCCACAGCAGCGGTTCGCGGGCCAGATAGGACCAGAGCGCCAGAGCCTCACTCATCACCGACCCCCGCCATGCGCGCCACCAGCACGAAGGCCCCCACCCCGGCAAGGATCGCCAGGATCGTGCTCGCCACCAGCGCGACGGCCAGCCCGATCCCGTACTGCGTGAAGGCATCCAGATGCGCGACCACCCCGACGCCCGCCGGGACGAACAGAAGGGACAGGTGGCCCAGCAGTCCGGTCACCGTCTCGCGCATCCACTCTGCCAGGCGGGGCGCGGCAAGGAAGGTGACGAACAGCGCGGCAAGGCCGATCACCGGGCCGGGCACCGCCAGAACGAAGGCGCGCGACAGGGTCTCTCCGCCAAGCTGGTACAGCAGCAGGACGGCGAAGACGCGGATCACAGCATCGAGGGGACGACCTGGTCCGGGGGACGATGGCCGTCGGCGAAGGTCTTGATGTTGATGATGACCTTCTCGCCCATCTCGATCCGGCCCTCGCGGGTGGCCGACCCCATGTGCGGCGTCATCACGACGTTCGGCATGGCCCGCAGCTCCGGGTTGCCCTGCGTGCCCTGCTGGTAGACGTCCAGACCGGCACCCGCCAGCTTGCCCGCCTTCAGCATCCGGACCAGCGCGTTCTCGTCGATCACCTCGCCGCGCGACGTGTTGACGATGACCGCGGTCGGTTTCATCAGCTGCAGCCGCCTTGCGTTCAGCAGGTGGAAGGTGGAGGGCGTGGAGGGACAGTTCACGCTGATCACATCCATGCGCGCGACCATCTGGTCGAGGCTTTCCCACCACGTGGCTTCGACACTCTCCTCCACCTCGGGGCGCAGGCGGCGGCGGTTGTGGTAGTGGATCTGCATCCCGAAGGCCTGCGCCCGCCGCGCCACGGCCAGCCCGATGCGCCCCATCCCGAGGATACCCAGCCGCTTGCCGCCCAGACGTCCACCGAGGAAGGCGTTCGGCGCCCACCCCTGCCAGGATCCTTCCTGCATCGCGGTCAGCCCCTCCGGGATGCGACGCGTCACGCCCAGCATCAGCGCCATTGCCATGTCGGCGGTGTCGTCGGTCACCACCCCGGGCGTGTTCGAAACGAGGATGCCGCGCGACCGGGCCGTGGCCACGTCGATATGGTCGAAACCGGCACCGTAGTTGGCGATCAGCTTCAGCCGTTCGCCAGCCTGCCCGATCAGCCCCGCATCGACCCTGTCGGTGATCGTCGGCACCAGGACATCCGCATCCTGCACCGCCGAAACAAGCTGTTCGCGAGTCATCGGGGTGTCGTCGCTGCGCAGCCGGACGTCGAACAGCTCGGACAGGCGGGTCTCCACCACCTCCGGCAAGCGTCGCGTCACGACAACACTCAGACGTTTTGATGGCATGAAATCTCTCCCAAAGCTTCTCGCGGATGCCGTTCGTTTGCTAACCTGCGTCAGGACCGGACGGGGCACAAGAACCCCGCCGCAATAATTCGGGCAGCAACTCATGTTCAGACATATCCTGTCGGCGATCCTGTCGCTGAACGTCTTGGCCTCGGCTTCCTTTGCGGCAGAGCGCGGCCCGGTCACCAACCTGCCGCTTCCCCGCTTCGTCTCGATGAAGGCCGCAGAGGTCAACGTGCGCAGGGGGCCCTCCCTGTCGCACCGGATCGACTGGGTCTACAAGCGCCGCGACATGCCGCTCGAGATCACGGCGGAATACGGACACTGGCGCCGCGTGCGCGACCGCGACGGCGCGGGCGGCTGGGTGCATTACGCGCTCCTGTCGGGTGTGCGGACCGTCATCGTCGACCAGGACCTGCTGGCGCTTCACCAGAGGCCGGAGGCCGACAGCAACGTCACCGCGCGGCTGGAAATGGGTGTCATCGCCCGGCTCGGCGAATGCGGCATCGACTGGTGCGAGCTGAGCGCCGACGGCTACAAGGGCTGGGCGGACAAGTCCGCGCTCTGGGGCGTCGGCCTGGACGAGATCCGCGACTGACCCCAGACCTTCATCTTGGCCGAAATACCTCGGGGGAGTCGCGGCACGCGACGGGGGCAGAGCCCCCTCCGCCGTCCGGCCCGGCGCCGCCCGGAGGGTCACTCACAACGGGCCGCGGCGGACCGCGACCCCGCCGGTCCTGACCTAGGCCGCCTCGTGCAGCAGGATCGCCGCCTCGGAACTCGACAGGTTGCGCCGCGCGTAGGAGCCGTAGGCATGCGGGTTGTCCGCGATAAGCGGCAGATGGTTCAGCAGGCGGGCGCGATCCGCCTCCGAGATTGTCGAGAGCGCGGTGTTGGCCGGATGAAAGCTCTCCGTCTCGACGCCGTTGGCGAACAGCACCTCGTGGCGGGACAGCAGGAGGTGGATGTAGGTCACCTCCTTCAGGGTCATGTCCAACCGCACCGTGCTGCCGTTCACGAGGTCACGCGCCGCCACCAGCACCTCGGGCGTGTTGAACAGCGCCCGCGCCACCACACCCTTCACCACCATGCGGTGTTCCGGCGAAACGAGGATCTCATCGTCCGGCTCGCCGATTCCGAAGGCGCCGGGACGGATGCGGATCGGCCTGAGCTTCGGCATCGCAAAGAGCCGCGCCCCCGACATGCGCCGCGACCCGATCCACTGGATCTGTTGCGGCCCGGAGTCCTTGGTCTGCACCATGTCGCCTTCGCGCAGGTCCTCGACGTGAAGCGGCCCGTGGGGCGTCAGGATGCGTGTGCCGGGCGTGAAGCAGATCACGCCGCTGGACTGTTCCCCGGCCGCGTGGGTGCCCAGCGGGTCGAGGTTGTGATGCACGATCCACAGATCGCGCCCGGCGGGCGGGATCTCGTCGAGGAACATCAGGAGCGGTCGCGACCCGCGCTCCACCTCGATCAGCGTCACCATGTAGCTGGACGACCCGTCGGTCACGACAAAGCTGGAATCCGTCAGCGGATGCTCCACCTCGACATCGTCGACCCGTATCTTCTGTGTCAGTGCGGCGCCGACAAGTCGCCGCACCATGCGTGCCGCCCGTCTGCGCAAGTCCGCTTCGCCGTCAGCCTGGTCCAATCGCAAGACCGATGACGGGCCGTCGACCCGCACCGGTTCACCCGCCCAGGACCACGCGGCCCCGACGGTCAATGCAGACGTGGGTGCGGCCTTCAGGCCGTCTATTTCCGTCTGCGACCAGGAAATGACGAACGTGCCTCTATAGCCCGTTCCCATACCTGTACTACCTGCCTCAAAGTACTACCATTTTTATATTTATTATTGGAAGGTTAACCGAACAACTTTCACCTGTGAACCCTACCCTATACTTTCGAGCGCAGGCCTACGGCTAAAGCCTTTTAACCGTAGCGGTTATGCATCAGAAACGGAGATCCAGCCGCACCGATCCCAGCACCTGGCCCTCGGGTTGCGTGTCGAACTCCTTCGACATCCAGGTGAAGCCGTAGAACATGGCGTTGCTCTGCCCCTGCCAGTGCAGGCCGGCGCGGGCGCGGGTCCGGGTGTTGCTCAGGTCGTAGCCGTGGCCGGACGGCAGGAACACTGAACTGTCCACATAGGCGATGTCGCCACCCATGACGAAGCTGAAGCCGGGCACTGAATCGGTCACGACCCGGTAACGCTGGCCGGTCACGGAGTCGCGCACCAGAAGCTCGCCCTGCCCCACGGATCCGATGGTCAGGTCGAACCCCGCACGGACCAGCGTCTCGACCCCGGCGCGCGCCTCTCCGAAGGGCCGCAGCACGGATTGCCCGCCCATCGGGATGCTGTTGGCCGCCTCGAGCACCAGCGTCGGATGCACGCCGTTCTCGATCTGGTTAGACAGCACCGATCTGGAGGCGGGCTGTTCTCCGATGGCATCGTGCACGAAGGTCTGGAGGTCGCCGAGGCCGGTCTGCGGGCCGGTCACCACAAGGTCGCCACCCATGCTCATTTCCACCGGGCCGCGCATGAAGTGGGTGTGCAGGCCCAGCGAGAGCGCACCGGCCCAGGGCCGATCGTCCGGGTCGGGCGTGCGCATGTTCTCCGGCGCGATGATCTGACCGGCGAGACGGTACTCGAGGATGTCGAACGGCCGGTCCGGCAGCATGCCCGACCAGTTCCGTCCCACCACGCGGGACGAGGACACCGATCCGGTCTGCCAGCGGTCGTCGAGATCGCCCAGAAGGTCGTTGTTCGTCAGACGGCCGTGCCCCAGAACGACACGCCCGGGCGTGCCGTAGTTCGCGGGCGCGGCATAGACCGGCTCTGCCCCATAGCTGGCGTCCGGGTCATAACCCGCATCGGCGTCATAACTCTGGGAATGCGCTGCGGGGGCAAGCGCAAACGTGGCAGTCAGTGCCACGGCAAACAGACGGATCATCTCTGTCCTCGGTCTTCGTGCCCCCCCGGGCCCGTTTGACATAACACGCAGGCCGCCGCTCCGAAAAGGGAGACCGGTCAATTTAAGGGAATGATGTTGCGCGTTTGCCTTTACTCGGAAAATCCAGACCGGCCGATGCTGTCGTAGGCGGTAAAACCTGCCTCCCGCGCGGCATCCGCGCTGTAGATGTTGCGCAGATCGGCCATCCGCCGGCCACGCATGCCTTGCGCCATCCTCGGCAGGTCGAGCGCGCGGAACTCGTTCCATTCCGTCAGGAAGACGACGAGGTCGGCCTCGGCCGCCGCAGAATAGGGATCTTCGTACCACGAAACACCGGGCAGAAGGTGCTCGCCCTCGCGCCGGCCCTGCGGGTCGCAGACACGGACTTCTGCCCCGCCGCCGATCAGCGCGGGAACGATGGTCAGGGACGGCGCATCGCGCATGTCGTCGGTGTTGGGCTTGAAAGTCACGCCCAGCACCGCCACCCGCTTGCCGTTGAACGAGCCGCTGCACAGGTCCATCAGCTTTTCGATCATCCGGCGTTTCACGTCCTCGTTCACCTTGATGACCGTTTCGACGAGGCTGACGGGGCTGGCGTGGTCCTGACCGATGCGGGCCAGCGCCTTGGTGTCCTTCGGGAAGCACGACCCGCCGTAGCCCGGCCCGGCGTGCAGGAACTTGTTCCCGATCCGCCCGTCGAGGCCCATGCCCTTCGAGACCTGCTTCACGTCGGCACCGACCCGTTCGCACAGGGCGGCGATCTCGTTGATGAAGGTGATCTTCGTCGCGAGGAAGGCGTTGGCTGCGTACTTGATCATCTCGGCGGACTGGAGGTCGGTCGTCATGATCGGGAAGTCGCGCAGGTAAAGCGGGCGGTAGATGTCTTCCATAACCTTGGCGGCGCGCTCGGTTTCGACGCCGACGACCACGCGGTCGGGCTTCATGAAGTCGTCGATGGCCGCACCTTCGCGCAGGAACTCGGGATTGGAGGCGACGTCGAAGTCGAGATCCGGGTTGGCCTTCGCCACCACGTCGCGCACCTGCGCGTTGGTGCCCACGGGCACGGTCGACTTCGTGACGACCACGACGTAGTCCTTCGCCGCCCTGGCGATCTCCTCGGCCGCGGCCATGACGTAGGTCAGGTCGGCATGGCCGTCACCGCGCCGCGTCGGCGTGCCCACGGCGATGAACACCGCATCGGCGCCGTCGATGGCCTGCTGCAGGTCCAGCGTGAAGCTGAGGCGCCCGGCCTCAACGTTCTTGGCCATCAGCACATCGAGGCCCGGCTCGTAGATCGGCACCTTGCCCGCCTCGAGCATCTCGATCTTGCGGGGGTCCTTGTCGACGCAGACGACGTCGTGCCCGAAGTCCGAGAAACAGACACCCGACACGAGACCCACGTAGCCGGTTCCGATCATCGCGATTTTCATGAACGCACTCCCAAACTGCCCGCCGTTCGGTGCAGACCCTTGGGCGGCGCGCAGGTGTTTGTCAACGCACCCGGGGCGCGCAGTCCTTTCTTCGGCGCCCTCGCGCCCGCGTCAAGCCAGCCGGTCGCGCAGCTTTCCGAGCGTTTTGGTGACCAGCGCTTCGGCTGCATCGCGGGTCGCCGCTTCGGCGTAGCAGCGGAATTCCGGGGCATTGCCGGAGGGGCGCAGGTGCACCACGCTGCCATCGGTGAAGGTCGTGCGCAGGCCGTCGGTTTCGTCCACCGATGCCTCGGTCCCGTAGCCGTCGAAGAACGCCGCCCGCGCCTCGGCAGAGCCCCTGAGTTCCGCGATGAAGGCCTTAGACACGTCCGTCTCGATCCCTTGGATGCGGTCGGCGGCGGTAAACACCGCCGGAAGCGCGTCCCACAGGGCCGACAGGGTCACGCCCTCTGCCTGCGCCGCGGCCAGCGGTGCCACGATGGGCAGCAGGCAGTCGCGGGTCATCAGCGGCTTCAGCGCACCGGCAGGCGCGTCGGCGGTGAACCCCAGAAGGAAACCGCCGTTCGCCTCGTAGCCTGCGACACGCGCGGCGGGATCATTGGCCAGCGCCTCTTCCATCGCGGCGATGACGAAGGGCGAACCGATCTTCGTCCGCTCCACCCGGTCGAAACCGAAACCCGCGTCGGAGATCATGGAGTTCGAGGACACCGGCGTGCAGACCACCTTTGCCCCCAGCGCCTGCGCCGTCAGCGCGCCCAGCACGTCGCCCGGCACAACCCGCTGCGCGTCATCGACCACCATGGGCCGATCGGCGTCGCCATCGGTCGAGACGAGGACATCCAGCCCGTGCGCGCCGAACCACCCTGCGAACAGCTCCTTGGTTTCGGGGTCCAGTGCCTCCGTATCGACGGGGATGAAGGTGTCGGAGCGGGCGATGGCGACGGTCGTGGCACCCAGCGCCTCGAACACCTCCATCATCAGGTCGCGCGCCACGGAGCTGTGCTGGTAGACGCCCACGGTCAGGCCGTCGAGGCACCGGCCAAAGGCGGACACGTAGCGCGCCCTGTAAGCGCCCTGCGCGTCGGCCACCGCAAGATCGCCCTGCCCGCCGGATGCCCGGGGCTGCCCGAGGGCCGCGTTGATCCGGGTCTCGTCGGCCTTGGAAATCTCGCCCGTTGGCACGTAGAACTTCAGTCCGTTGCGGTCCGCCGGGATATGGGAGCCGGTGACCATGACCGCCGCCGCCCCGGCCTCCAGCGAGGACAGTGCCAGCGCGGGCGTCGGAAGCGCACCGCAATCGACCACCTCCAGCCCGGCGGCGCGCACCGCGTCGATCACCCAGCCCGCGATCTGAGGAGAGGAGGGGCGCAGGTCCCGGCCCACATGCACCGAGCCGCCATGCGGGCAGGACGCAAGGAACGCCGACACGTAGTCGTGCACCAGGTCTTCGGTCAGCTCCACCACGAGGCCGCGCAGGCCGCTTGTTCCGAACTTTGGCGCCATGTCTTTACTCCGTTCGTGTGTCGGTTGCGTTGTCCCGCAGGGCGTCGGCCATGGCAAGGGAAAGCTGGGGGCCGGGCGTCCGGCCACGTCAGGTCGCGCAGGCGATGGGCGATCGCCCCCTTGGCGCCCGGCTGACAATCTCCCTGCGCCGCGCAACTGCCCGTTTCGGCGCTTTCGACCCGAGGATTTTGCCGCGCGCAGACAGCGACCCATTGGCGACGGCCGAACAATGCACCATTCTGCACACTGTGGCATGCAAAGCCGCTCCACGACCAGAAAGAGGAACATCCGTGCCTGACCAGACCGCCGCGCCCCGTATCGACACCGAAGGCCTGTCCATCGACGCCGGGCTGAAACGCTTTGTCGAGGAGGAGGTCCTGCCCGGCACCGGGATCGACGCCGCAGACCTGTGGTCCGGCCTCTCGGCCCTGGTGCATGACTTCGGCCCGCAGAACCGCGCGCTGCTGGAAAAGCGCGAGACGATCCAGAAACAACTGGACACCTGGCACAAGGAGCGCCGCAGCGCGCCGCACAACCGGGTCGCCTACAAGGGGTTCCTCGAACAGATCGGCTATATCGTGCCCGAGGGCGGCGATTTCACAATCGAGACCGCAAACGTCGACCCGGAGATTGCCACCGTGCCCGGGCCGCAGCTTGTCGTGCCGGTGACAAACGCCCGCTTCGTGCTGAACGCGGCGAACGCGCGCTGGGGCAGCTTCTACGATTGTCTGTACGGCACGGATGCGATGGGTGTCCTGCCGCCGCCGGGCGGATTCGACGACGGGCGCGGCGCTCGCGTCGTGGCGCGCGCCGCCGTGTTCCTCGACGAGATATTCCCGCTGACCGCCACCAGCCACGCGAAGGCCACAAGCTACGTTGTGAAGGACGGCGCGCTTGAGGTTGACGGGTCCGCCCTGAAGACGCCGGAGGCCTTTGCCGGCTACAAGGGCGATCCCGACGCACCCACCGCGATCCTCCTGAAAAACAACGGGCTTCACGTGGAACTGGTCTTTGATGCCAGCCACCCCATCGGCAGCCAGACGCCCTCCGGCCTGGCGGACGTGCAGCTCGAATCCGCAATCTCCGCGATCATCGACTGCGAGGATTCGGTGGCCTGCGTCGATGCGGAGGACAAGACGCTTGCGTACCGCAACTGGCTCGGCCTGATGAAGGGCGATCTGGATGACACGTTCGAGAAGGGCGGCAAGCAGATGACCCGCCGCCTGCACGGCGACCGGACCTACACCGCACCGGACGGGTCGGAGATCACCCTGAAGGGGCGCGCGCTGCTCCTGGTGCGCAACGTCGGCCACCTGATGACCAACCCGGCGATCCTCGACCGCGACGGTGGCGAGATCTACGAAGGTCTGATGGACGCGATGTTCACCACGCTCATCGCCATGCACGACCTGAAGAAGACGGCAGGGCCGCGCAACTCCGTCGAAGGGTCGGTCTACGTGGTGAAACCGAAGATGCACGGTCCGGAGGAAGTGGCCTTCACCGACGCGATCTTCACCCATGTCGAGAAGGTCCTGGGCCTGCCGCAGTACACGGTCAAGCTGGGCATCATGGACGAAGAGCGGCGCACCTCGGTCAACCTGAAGGCCTGCATCCGCGCCGCCCGCCACCGCGTCTGCTTCATCAACACCGGCTTCCTCGACCGCACGGGGGACGAGATCCACACCTCGATGGAGGCCGGGCCGTTCTCTCGGAAGGACTTCATCAAACGCAAGTCGTGGATCACCGCCTACGAGAACCAGAACGTCGACATCGGCCTTGAATGCGGGCTGTCGGGCAAGGCGCAGATCGGCAAGGGCATGTGGGCCGTGCCGGACAAGATGGCCGCGATGCTGGAACAGAAGATCGAACACCCGCGCGCCGGGGCGACCTGCGCCTGGGTGCCTTCGCCCACGGCCGCGACGCTGCACGCCACGCATTACCACAAGGTCGACGTGATGGCGGTGCAGGCGGAACTGGCGAAGGGTGGACGCCGCGCCTATGTCGACGCCCTGCTGGACATCCCGCTGGCTGCCTACCGCCAGTGGACCCGCAAGCAGATCCGCCGCGAGGTGGAGAACAACGCTCAGGGCATCCTCGGCTACGTGGTGCGCTGGATCGACCAGGGTGTCGGCTGCTCGAAGGTGCCGGACATCAACGACGTGGGCCTGATGGAAGACCGCGCCACCTGCCGGATCTCCGCCCAGCACATCGCGAACTGGCTACATCACGGGGTGGTCTCGAACGACGAGGTCGAGGAGATCATGAAGCAGATGGCCGAGGTGGTGGATCGCCAGAACGCCGAGGACCCGAACTACGTACCGATGGCGCCGGGCTTCGATGGCATCGCGTTCAAGGCGGCCTGCGACCTGGTGTTCGACGGGCGCAAGCAGCCCTCCGGCTACACCGAGCCCGTCCTGCACCGCCGCCGCCTGCAACTGAAGGCGCGCCAGCACTGAGCCAACGCAGCCTCTGAAACGCGAAAAGCCCCCGGATCGGGGGCTTCTTCATGATCCCGGCAAGCTCCGGGAGGGAAGTGGTGCCGGTGAAGGGACTCGAACCCCCGACCCCATCATTACGAATGACGTGCTCTACCAGCTGAGCTACACCGGCATCTGGTGGGCGGCCTATTAGCAGGCCGCCCGACCGAGGGGAAGGCCTATTTTGATCCGGCGGCCGCTTCGGCGCGGGCGGCCTCGTTCGGCTCTCCAAGGATCTCCGCGTCGGCGGGCTCCGTGGCGTCGGGCGCCTTCGGTTTGCGCTCCACCGGGCTGACGTCGATCATGCCGGGGGTGGCTTCGGGCACGACGGCGGGGTCCTTGGCGGGCGCCTTGTCCTCCAGCGCGCCGATGATCAGCGGCAGCATGTTGGCCTGTGCGGGAAGCACGACCTCCGACTGGGTCGGGGTTTTCCACGCCAGCGTGTCGAAGGCCCCGCAGTTGGTGCAGGTCGGGCGCCATTCGCCGTGGATGGTCTTGCAGTTATCGCAGACCCACTGCGGGCCGCGCGGGGCGGTGACCGCCTTCGCCAGCCAGCCGCGCACCACCTGGTCGGGCGCGCCTTCGCCCTTCTCGATGGCTGCCATGATCGCCAGGACACGGGCGTCCGGCTCCTTCTCCACCAGATCCCCCAGCGAGCGGCGCGCTTCGGGGAAGTGTTCCGCCGCGAGGTTCAGTTCCGCCTTCAGAAGACGGGTCTCGCGGTGGTCCGGGTTGATCCGGGTCAGCGGCACGAACCGCTTGATGCGTTCGTCCGGCGTCTCGTTCGGCTCGATCTCGGCGTAGGCCGCGGCGAGATCCGGGTGCGGATGGCTTTCCCACGCCTTCTTGAGCACGCGGATCGCGTTGCGCGGGCGGTTCTGGGCGATGTAGGCGCGGGCGGCTTTCGCGGCGGCAGGCACGAGGTCCGGAGAGTTGCGGTTCGCCTCGATCGCCTTCTCGGCGGCGGCGATGCTTTCGTCCCGGTTCTCGATCTCCGTCGCTTGGCTCAGCGCCAGCACCGCGTCACGCCGCTTGTAGACGTCGCGCGGCAGGGTGCCGTGCTTCAGCTTGGCCTGAAGGGTCTTGCGGGCGCCGGACCAGTCGGCCTTCTCCGCTTGAAGCTGGAGGAGCGTGTCCTGCACTTCCTCGTGCTTGGGCTTCAGCGCAAAGGCGCGTTCGGCCAGTTGCAGCGCGGTGTCGGTGTCGCCCGAGGCCAGCTTCTGCTTCATGATCCCCCGGATACCGACGAAACGGGTACCGTCGCGGGTCAGCAGCTTCTTGTAGGTCTCTTCTGCCTTCTTGCGGTCGCCCATCATCTCGGCAGCCTGTGCGGTAACGAGGTCGGTCAGTTCCGGCTTGTGCAGGTACTTCTCTGCCTTCTGCGCCTTGGCGATGGCGAGGCGGCCCTCGCCCGAGGCGAGCGCCATCATGCCGTCCGACAGCGCCTCGTAGCCCTTGCGCTCCCGGTTGCGGTGGAAGTGGCGCGACAGGGCGGTTTCATCGCCGTTGATGAACCGCAGCAGGGCAACCAGCAGGCTGGCGAGCTTCAGCAGCAGCCAGACCCCCAGCAACAGGACCATCGCGCCGATGACCATCATCACCGGGGTCAGCGTGTATTCCACGCCGTTCAGGGTGATGCGTGCCTGCGCCAGCCCGGTGCCGTCCGCTTCGATGAGATACCCCAGCCCCAGGGTCAGCGCCGCCACGATGACGACGAATACGACGATCTTTATCAGTGACCACAACATGATTTCCGGACCCTTATTGCTGGTTCAGTTCCTGGGCGAGCGAGTCCGCCCCGGCGAGCGCGTCTGCACGCAACTGGGCCAGCGCGATCCAGTCGGACATCGCGGCCTTCGCCTCCTCCGGCAGCGCCTCCAGTTCCGCAAGCGCGGTCTGCAGGTCACCCCCCTTGATGGCCGCTTCCGCGCGCGAAAGGATCGCGTCGGCGGAGTTGCCTTCCTTCGGTACGACAGAGCGTGCGCCCATCTGGCTGGTCAGGAAGCTGGCGAACCCGCCGCCGCCCTCCTCGCCGTCCGCGGCCGGAGCCCTGCGGGCCGCGGCCAGCGCATCGCGCGCCGCGTCCGGGAAGCTTTCGGCCAGCGTCGGGATCGAGGGAACCCCATCGCCTGCCGTCGCCTCCAGCGCGCCGGGGACCGAGACGCCGTTTGTCGTCAGGATGTTGACCGGCTCGGAGAACGGGCGTCCGTCCTGCACGCGCGCCGTCAGATCGGCCAGCGCGGCGCGGTTCTCGGCCAGGCGGGCCTGATCCTCGGCGCTGGTCTCCAGTGCCTGCGCTTCCGACAGGACACGCTCCATCTCGGCGGTCTGCGCCTCGATCTGCTGGCTCAGGGCGGCCTTCTCGGCCTCCAACGCCTCTTTCTGTGCGGTCACCTCGTCGCGGAGGGCGTCGAGTTCACGCTCATAGGCGGCAATCGCTTCGGGAGAGACAGACTCTTCGATCGGACGCTTTTCCAGAGCGGTCAGGCGTCCGTCGATAGCCGCCATCTCGTCGCCCATCCCGG
Source organism: Sagittula sp. P11 (assembly GCF_002814095.1). NCBI lineage: Bacteria > Pseudomonadati > Pseudomonadota > Alphaproteobacteria > Rhodobacterales > Roseobacteraceae > Sagittula > Sagittula sp. P11. Next base: position 2,192,571 of record NZ_CP021913.1, on the reverse strand, counting down.
TGATCCGGCTGTCGATGTCGTTCAGCGCCGACTGCACCGCCGTCAGACCGCCTTCGAGGGCGGACAGGTCGATGCCTTCGACCTGCGCCCGGATGGCATCCAGATCGCTGCGAGAGCTATCGGCACCGGCAGACAGACGTTCCAGTTCAGCGCCCTGGTCGGACAGGGCGGCACGGGTTTCGGCGAAGAAGGGATCGGGCTCCTCGGGGCCGCCCGCCGTCAGTCCGTAATAGGCGGCGCCGTAGCCGAGGCCGGCGGCGATCACGCCCCCCAGCAGCATCGGAACGAAACCGCCGGACTTCTTCTCCGCCTGCGGGGCCACCGGAACCATCCCGGTCGCGGGCTTGCTGTCGCTGGCAGCGGGCTCGTCGCCCGTGGATGTGGGTTCGTCGGCAACGACAGCGGGCTGCTCAGATGTAACTTCATCGTCAGGCGTCACACCCTGTTCGGGCGCCGCCGCTTCGTCCACCGTGCCGTCAATCGAGGCATCGTTCCCGGTTTCGTCTACCGTGCCTTCTGAGCCGGCATCTTCGTCAGGTTTTGCGGCATCGGTGTCAGAGGACGTCTCGACAGTCTCTTCCGTCTCCTGTGGCGTCAGGTCCGTCTTGCGGCCTTCCTCCGGTCCGGTTTCGGTTGCGGCGTCGGTCTCTTCCTTCGCCGATTTGTCCTCAGTCGTGTCTGCCACGTCCTGTCACCCTTTCAACCTTCGTCCGGAGAGGCCCCGGATCCTTTTATCTGCGCCTGCGCCCTGTCGAGCGTCTCGAGCACCGCAGTCACCATCGCGCCCGAGTCGGGGCGGTCCGCGACCTTCAGAAACACTATATGAAGCGGAGGCAGGGCCAAGGCCACCGCTTCGCTCATTGCCGCGACAAGAAGCGGCGCTTTTGCCCTTTCCTGCGCCAGTAATGAAGCCGTCCGGGGAGAAAACACCGGAGCGACGACCGGCACGTCCCCGACCAACGCAGCCCGCGCGGTTTCGTTCAATGCCAACTCGGGCTGATCGTAGACCGCAACGGCGCGGGTATAAAGCCCGTCAAAAGTCAGCCGCCTTGCGATGTCCCCGCGCGTGTGGGTCCCGTGCAGATGAAGCAGCGGGCCTTCGATCCCCGCCCCCAGCAATTCCTTCACGAGGCTCGCAGCGGTCGGCTGCACGATGGCCGGGCGCAGACCGGCGGCCTGCGCCGCCTGCGCCGTGGCCTGTCCGACGGTGTAACAGGGCATCTGCAGCTTCAGCCCGCGCGCCTTCCATGCCGCCACGCCATGCACCGAACTGAAGATCAGGCCCTTCACGCCATCCAGCGGCAGCGCGGTCTCCGTCTGCACGATCTCGAACAGCGGCGACACGACCGGCCTGAAGCGCCCACCCGCCCGGTCCAGTTCTGCCACGAATCGTTCGGAGGCGGCGCGGGGCCGTGTCATCAGCAGAACGGGAAGCGTTTCATGCATGTGGCCTCTGGCGTTGTCGGGCGCGTTCTCCGGTGGTACTCGCTGTGCTCACGCATGTCCACGGGAGCGCCGGATGAACGACCCCCTGATCCTCGGGCTGGAAAGCAGTTGCGACGACACCGCCGCAGCTCTGCTGCGCGGCCGGGAGATCCTCGCCTCCGTGGTGGAGGGCCAGAGCGCGCTGCATGCGGACTTCGGCGGGGTGGTCCCGGAAATCGCGGCGCGCGCCCATGCCGAAAGGCTCGACCTCTGCGTCGAGCGGGCGCTGGAGCAGGCGGGTGTTACGCTGTCGGAGGTGGACGCGATTGCCGTCACCGCCGGGCCCGGGCTGATCGGCGGCGTGCTGTCCGGCGTGATGCTGGCCAAGGGGCTGGCGACCGGACTGGGCAAACCCATGGTCGGCGTGAACCACCTTGCCGGGCACGCGCTGACGCCACGGCTGACAGACGGGCTGCGCTATCCCTACCTGATGCTGCTGGTCTCGGGCGGTCACTGCCAGTTCCTCATCGTGCGGGGCGCGCAGGACTTCACCCGTCTGGGCGGCACAATCGACGATGCCCCCGGCGAGGCCTTCGACAAGACCGCGCGCCTTCTGGGCCTGCCTCAACCCGGCGGGCCATCGGTAGAGGCAGAGGCACGGCTGGGGGACGAGCGCCGCTATCGCTTCCCGCGCCCGCTTCTGGACCGTCCCGGATGCGACCTGTCGTTCTCCGGCCTGAAGACCGCGCTGATGCGCCAGCGCGACAAGATCGTGGCCGAGAAGAACGGCCTGACACGGCAGGACCGGGCCGACCTCTGCGCCGGGTTCCAGGCGGCGGTGCGTGACACGCTGGCCGAGAAGACCCGCCGCGCCGTCGCCTTGTACCTCGACGAACAGCCCGGCGCTCCGGCCCTTGCCGTTGCGGGCGGCGTCGCGGCCAACATGGCGATCCGCGGTGCGCTGGAGACCGTCTGCACCGAGACCGGCCTGAGATTCACTGCACCGCCGTTGGCACTTTGTACGGACAACGCGGCCATGATCGCCTATGCCGGTTCAGAACTTCTGGCCGCGGGCGCCGAGGACGACATGACGCTTGCCGCCCGTCCGCGCTGGCCGCTGGACACGCAGGCGGCACCACTCATCGGCCACGGCCGGAAAGGAGCCAAGGCATGAGCATTTCCATCCTGGGCGCCGGTGCCTTCGGCACGGCACTGGCCACCACGCTCGCCCGGGAGGGCCGCCCTGTCACGCTCTGGGCCCGCGATCCCTATGCCGTGTCGCGCATCCGCGACCACCGGGAAAGCCCACGCCTGCCGGGCGTGCAGCTTCCCGATATCGTCAGCGCGACCACCGACCTCAACGCCGCGGCAAACGCGGAAACCGTCCTGGTGAGCGTGCCGACGCAGACCCTGCGCAGCGTTCTGGAGCGCATCGACAGCCCGCTGGACGATCGCGCCCTCGTGCTGTGCTGCAAGGGCATCGACCTCGAAACAGGGCTGGGTGTGTCGGAAGCCGCGCAGAAGGTGAAACCCGGCCTGGTCCCTGCGGTCCTCACCGGCCCGAGTTTTGCCGCCGACATCGCCAAGGGGCTGCCGACCGCCCTGACACTGGCCTGTGCCGACGAGACCATCGGTCAAACGCTCCAGCACCAGCTCTCTACCTCGTCCCTGCGTCTGTACCGCACCACCGACGTGACCGGGGCGGAACTGGGCGGGGCGCTGAAGAACGTGATCGCCATTGCCTGCGGCGCCTGCATCGGTGCGGGGCTGGGCGACAGCGCCCGTGCCGCGCTGATGACGCGCGGCTTCGCCGAGATGATGCGCCTTGCCGAACAGCTCGGCGCCAGGCCCGAGACGCTGTCCGGGCTCTCCGGTCTTGGCGACCTGACGCTGACCTGCACGTCCGACCTGTCGCGGAACTACCGCTACGGCCTGTCGCTTGGCCGGGGCGAGGCCTTCGATCCCGAGATCACGGTCGAAGGGGCCGCCACCGCCCGGGCCGCCGCGCGGCTGGCCGACGACAAAGGTCTTTCTGCCCCCATCGCCACCGTGACCGCGCGGCTGACCACCGGCGCCCTGACGGTGCGCGAGGCGATGGACGACCTGCTTTCACGACCACTCAAGGAAGAATGACGATGCTCATTGCACTCATGGCCCGGGACAAGCCCGGCCACCTCCAGACCCGCAAGGACAACCGTGATGCCCACCTCGCCTATATCGAGGCGACGGGTGTCGTGACGCAGGCCGGTCCCCTGCTGGACGAAGCCGGCGAGTTGGCCGGTTCGCTGGTGATCCTCGACGTCGAGGACATGGCCAGCGCCCGCGCCTGGGCCGACTCCGATCCCTACGCCAAGGCCGGGCTGTTCGAGAACGTCACCCTGACCGCCTGGAAAAAGGTGATCGGATGAAGTTCTGGCTGTTCAAGTCAGAGCCCTCCACCTGGTCGTGGGACGACCAGGTGGCCAAGGGCGACGCGGGCGAGGAATGGGACGGCGTGCGCAACTACCAGGCCCGCAACTTCATGCGTGAGATGACGCCGGGCGATCTCGGGTTCTTCTACCACTCCCAGAAAGACCGGGAGATCGTCGGCATCGTCGAGGTCAGCGCGCCCGCACATCCCGACAGCACCACCGACGACGACCGATGGGAGTGCGTGGACATCAAGGCGGTGGAGCCCCTGCCGAGGCCGGTCACGCTCGACGAGATCAAGGCGGAGCCGCGGCTGGCCGACATGGTTCTGGTCCGGAATTCGCGGCTGTCCGTGCAGCCGGTGACCGCCGCGGAGTGGGACGTGATCTGTACAATGGGCGGCAAGACGGGCTGACAGCTGCGGCCCGTGTCAGGCGGTGTCGGGTTTCGAGGCGCCCCCGCCCTGGGCAAGAGCGGCCCGCCATCCCGGGGTCAACCGCCGGAGCATCGCGTTCAGCCCGGTTTCCGGCTCCGGCGCTGCGGGCAGTTCACTCAGGTCGAGAAAGGCAAGCGCCACCGACCTGACCCGCGTGACGCAGAATTCGTACGGCGCACAGAGTTCGACCAGCTGCTGGCACATCCGCCCGACGCCGAAGGCCAGAACGCCCGGCGCGAAGACCGCGACCCTGACGGGCGCCCGGCGCACCCCTTCGTTGATGTCCTGAAGGCGCTGCGACACCTCCAGCCAGTCGACGAAGGTGATATCGGCGCGCGTCATGCCGGAGAGATCGAAGAACACGGCGTTGCGTCGAAGATCCTGCTGGCCAAGGAACGCCGCTTCGATGCAATCGAACACATCGGCTCGGGTCAGCGCCCCTTCGCACCGGATGACCGCCAACCCCTGAATTGGGAATTTTTCCAATGAAAGCATACCAACCTCACTTTCAACCGGGCCCCAGCAAGAGCTGACGCCAACAAGATACACACACCGATCCGCCCACTATCTATCTCTGGTTGCAGTAGTAAAGACTTCTTTGCGCTGGAAGGCGTGACCGACTGTCCGGAAGCGCGCGCAGATCGGCGTTGACAGCGCCTGGCAGGTTGCAATTCTGGATGTGGCCAAAACGGTTCTGCACACTACCGGAGGGAATGATCGTTGATGGACCTTGTCAGCGTCATCTGTGCCACGCTCGCCGCGTTCATCGCCGGGGCGGTCTGGTACAACGTCATGTCGAAGCCGTGGCTCAGGGCCACCGGCATCCCGACGGATGAGAACGGCAGACCAAAGGGCGGCGGATCGCCCGCGGTCATTTACGGGCTGGGGTTCGTGATGCAGCTGATCGTGGCGGGCATGATGCGCCACGTCTTCGTGCTGAGCGGGATCGAGACGCTCGGCGCCGGTCTTGTCGGCGGACTGGGGATCGGCCTGTTCTTCATCACGCCATGGATCGCGCTGAACAACATGTACGCGATGCGGGACCGGAAACTGACCCTGATCGACGGCGGCTACGCGACGCTGGCCTGTACGATCATGGGGATCGTGCTGAGCCTTTTCTGAACGGCAAAGCCTAGTTGAAAAGAAACGGGGGGCCGGACGAACCGGACCCCCCTCTCACCCACGTGCTCCCTACGCACCACACGTGAAACCGGATTGGGGTCCAGCCATTCTGGCCAGATGTCACGGAAACCCTAGCGTCGGGTGACCGCTGCCGCAATCGAGATGTCCCGGCAATTTTTGGCAAACCCAAGCCGATCGGACATGACGGACGCCGCCGGTTTCACGCGGCGGCGTCAGAGGCAAAGGCGTCCCGGCTCAGCCGTAGACGGCTTCCTTGCCGAAATGCTTGGTGAGCATGTAATAGACCACGGCCCGGTACTTGTTGCGCTCGGACTTGCCGTAGGTCTCGATCACCTGGTTGATGGCTTCCATCAGGTCGGGGCTGTCTTTCAGGCCAAGCTTCTTGACGAGGAAGTTGTCCTTCACCGTCTCGAGCTCGCCCGGCTGGCTGGAGGCCACGGTGGAGGAATCGGCGTTGTAGATCGACGGCCCGCAACCGATGGTCACCTTGGTCAGGAGGTCCATGTCCGGCTCCATCCCGCATTTGGTGCGCAGATCCTCGGCGTATTTCTGAATCAGTTCGTCACGTTTTCCCATGACAGCAGGCTCCCTCGTTCCCGGCGCATTGTGCGCACTTTGCTTGAATTCTCGGCCCTCGCGACCGTGTCGGGCATGGTTAACCGTTCCGGTCGGGCAGGCAAGGAAAATGACCCGAGGAGGATCCGAGTGCCTTGGCCCAAAATCCGCTGGCCCGCCGCCCGAAACGCTGCCAGCATCGGCCCTGTCACAGAAGGAAGCCGCAGATGACCGATACCCGTACCGTCACCTTCACGCAGATGAAGGACGGAACGCGCGAGGACTATCTCTTGCTGGAGGAGAAGGAGAAGCCCTTCCTCGCGCTGACCGCCGACCGCGTGCTCGGAGAGCTGCGCCGCGCCGGAGAGGTCACGCTGGAGGGCTACCGGATCACACGTCTGGAACACGGCCTGCAATCCGCGACGCGGGCGGAACGGGACGGCGCCGACCTCGACTGGATCGTGGGCGCCCTGCTGCACGACATCGGCGACGGCCTTGCCCCGCAGAACCACGACCGCATGTCAGCCGAGGTCATCCGCCCCTTCGTGCGCTGGGACGTGGCCTGGGTGGTGGAGCATCACGGCATCTTCCAGATGCTGTACTACGCGCACCACTACGGCTGGGACCGCAACGCCCGCGACCGGTTCCGGGATCATCCCTGTTTCGACAATTGCGCCGAGTTCTGCGAGCGCTGGGACCAGTCGTCCTTCGACCCGGACTACGACACTCTGCCGCTGGACCACTTCGAGCCCATGGTCGAGGAAGTCTTTTCGCGGAAAGCCTACGACCCGGCCGTGCTGCGCGAGGGGTTCGTCTCCCGGCTGGTGGGCTGAAGCGGTTCAGCAGGTCTTAATCGGCCTGCGGTATCGAGGGCGCAACCGCCCACGGCCCGCAGGACCGCATGCACCGCATCGTCTACATCGTTTCTGCCTGTGTCTTCGCGCTGGCGATCAGCCTCTGGCTGGGCAACCGGCTGGCGCTTGACGCCGCCCGGCAGGACCTCGTCTCACGTGCGGAGGAACGGGCCTCCATCTGGCTGCATCATGCAGAGGGAGAGTACACGGGCCTGCGTGCCCTGCTCGACGGGAACCCACCCTCGCCCATGGCCCGCGACCGCCTCTGGCAGATGGCTCGCGACGAAGGGGTGCTGGAATTCCGGATATTCGACAGCCGGGGACAGCCGGTGTTTTCCCTGAACGGACCTACCCGCATGCCCCACAAGACCGATGCAGGGTCGAATGCCGGGAAGGTGCTGCGGACCGGAAAGGCCGTGACGGAAATCGTCGCCTCCGACAGCGCCGCCAGACGCTACGCGGAGATCTACAGCCCGGTGCGCTTCAATGGCGAGATCCGCGGTGTCTACGAGGTCTACATCGACATCACGCGCGCGTCCGAAGCCATCGCGAAACTCTACAGCCACCTCGTGCTGAGTGTCGCGCTTCTGATCTCGACCACCATGCTGATCCCGGTCGCCACCGGACTTTACTACTGGGTGCAGCTGAAGAAGACGGCCGCCGGTCTCGACCATGCCCGCAAGCGCGCGGAGGAGGCGGAGCGCATCAAATCCGCCTTCCTCGCGAACATGAGCCACGAGATACGGACCCCGATGAACGGCATCATCGCCATGTCCGAACTCTTGGAACAGGGCACGCTGAACCCCGAGCAACGCTCCATGACCTCGACGATCTCCTCGTCTGCCGTGGCGCTTCTGGCGATCATCAACGACATCCTCGACTTCTCTAAGATCGAGGCCGGCAAGATGCTGGTGCATTCCGAACCCTTCGATCCGATCAAGCTGGTGGAGGAGGTGGCCACGCTGTTCTCTCCGGCTGCGGCAGCCAAGGGGGTCGAGATCTGCGTGGAGTCGGTACTGGAAATGCCACTGATGGTCATGGGCGACAGCACGCGCCTGCGGCAATGCCTGCTGAACGTCATCGGCAACGCGGTCAAGTTCACCGCCATGGGCAACGTGCACATCTGGCTGAACAGGTCGGAGGACGGCCAGATCGTCGTGAAGGTGACGGACACCGGCGTCGGCATCGCCGAGGACAAGCTGGACCACATCTTCGAGGAGTTCTCCCAGATCGACAGCACCCACACGCGCCGGTACGACGGAACCGGCCTTGGGCTGGCGATCTCGCTCCGGCTGGTCCGGCTGATGGGGGGAAGCCTGTCGGCCAGGTCGCGCCCCGGTGTGGGCTCCGTCTTCGAATTGCGCCTGCCGCTTCCCGGGACCGAGGCCCCGCCGGGAAAGGTCGCGTTCTGGCGGATGGCCCGGCGCGACCTGTCGGGCAAACGCATCCTCCTGACCGATGCATCGGCAGTAACATGCGCGGCCCTGCGCACGGTTCTGGGCGGTATGGGCCTGCGCCCGGTGGTGGCCCGCAACGGGGAAGAGGCCCTGTCGCTCGCCCGGACCTACGCGCAACAGGGCACGGTCTTCCAGCTTGCGATCCTGTCCGACGAACTGCCCGACATGACGGCCACGGCGCTGGCCGACGCGCTGCGCCGGTCGCTCGGACCGGAAAGCCCGGGCTGCCTGCTGATGCTTCGCGCGGACCGGGATGTCCCGATGGAAACGCTGGAGGAGCAGGGGTTCGTCGGCGCCCTGCGCAAACCGCTCTTGCAGGAGACGTTGGCCAGCGAACTGTGCCGCACCCAAAGCCCGCTTCAGACCGGCAAGTCACCCGTCCCGCCACGGGCCACCGCCCGCGTGCCGGATTTCTCTGCGCGCCGCATTCTTCTGGCCGAGGACAACGCCACCAACCAGCTCGTGATCCGCAAGCTGCTGGCCGGAACCGGCGTGACGCTCCAGATCGCCGCCAATGGGGCGGAGGCCGTGACCAGCTACATCAACGACCCGCCGGACATCGTCCTGATGGACGTCTCCATGCCGGTGATGAACGGCTACGAGGCCACCCGCCGCATGCGCGAACTTGAGGGGGCCTCGGGCGCGTCCGGCGTACCGATCATCGCGCTGACCGCCAATGCCATGGCAGAGGATCGGGCCGCCTGCCTCGAAGCGGGCATGTCCGATTTCTTGGCTAAGCCCGTCCGCAGGATCGAACTGCTGGAAATGATCGCCCGCTGGCTGGACGCGGTGCCGCAGGAGCGCCGCGCCTGACCTCAGACCGTGTTGCCGACCTCGGCCATCAGATCGGCCAGGGTCAGGTCCCCGGGCCGCAACCCGCCGCGGACCATGCGCGCCCCCACCCGCTGCATCGCGGCGTTGACGGGCGTCGGCACGCCATGCAGCCGGCCAAGGCGAGTGATCTCGCCGTTGAGGTAATCCGTCTCGATCGATCCGGCGCCGCGCAGCAGGCTCTGCGCCGAGGAACTGCCCGACCGCGCCTCGCCCGGAAGGTCGGAAATCTGCGCCAGCCCCCGCCGTTCCGGCACCAGTTGGGCGCGGTCCTCCCACGCGATCCCGGCAGCGTCGAGGACGGCCAGCGCCTCCTTCCGCATCAGATCGGGAAGCGGTCCCTTTTCCGCCTCCGGCCCCATCGCCGCGTTCAGGATATTCTCGAGGTTCATCAGCAGCTTGCCGTACTTGGAGGCCATCACCTTCGGATGCGTGAACCCGGCCATGCCCGCCGGGTCGAAGGCGTCCACGAACCGCTCGTCATCCGCATCCAGCCCGCCGGGGAAAAGCCCGGTCTCGAACACTCCGAACTTCGGAGCGGCAAAGCAGAGCACGCGCCCGGGATCGATGTAGGTCGCGGGCATCCAGACCATGACGCCATGGACCTTGGGGAAAAGCCGCAGCGCCATGTCCTCGTTGACGACACCGTTCTGCAGGCAGAACAGCGGCTGATCGGCGGCACCCGCTGCGCGCAGATCCTCCAGCGCGCCCGCCATGTGCTGCGCCTTCATGCACATCAGGATCATGTCGCCATTGCGGAAGACGATCTCGGTCGGATGGCCGACCACGGTCAGGGGCACGGCTTCGTCCAGGTCATGGCCTTTCAGCCAGAGGCCGTCCGCCCGGACCGCGTCGAGCATGGCGCCGCGCGCGATGCCGATGACCTCTGTCCCCGACCGCGCCAGCAGCCCGGCGACGCATCCGCCTATGGCGCCCAATCCGTAAACGATGATCCGCATGTGCCGCCCCCTGTCCCGTTCCGCGGCTTCACCCTAAACGCGGTCATGCACCGTTGGAAACCGCTCCCGATCCGCCACGGAACACAAAGGCTGGGCGCGTCGCGACGCGGCCTCCAAATGGTGCAACAGGATGTAGGGCGGAGATTCTCCGCCCCGCTGCCCGCCGTCAGTAGCGGTAGTGTTCCGGCTTGAACGGGCCTTCCGGTTTCACACCGATGTAGGCCGCCTGTTCCGCCGAAAGCTGGGTCAGCTTGACGCCGATCCGGCCGAGGTGCAGGCGCGCCACCTTCTCGTCGAGGTGCTTGGGCAGGATGTAGACGCCCGGCTTGTAGTTGTCGCCGTTCTTCCACAGCTCGATCTGCGCCAGCACCTGGTTGGTGAAGGAGGCCGACATCACGAAGGACGGGTGCCCGGTGGCGTTGCCGAGGTTCAGCAGGCGACCTTCGGACAGCAGGATCAGACGATTGCCCGAGGGCATCTCGATCATGTCCACCTGTTCCTTGATGTTGGTCCACTTGTGATTCTTCAGCGCGGCGACCTGGATCTCGTTGTCGAAATGGCCGATGTTGCCGACAATGGCCATGTCCTTCATCTCGCGCATGTGCTCGATGCGGATCACGTCCTTGTTGCCGGTCGTGGTGATGAAGATGTCGGCGCTGTCGACGACGTCTTCAAGCAGCACGACCTCGAACCCGTCCATGGCAGCCTGAAGCGCGCAGATCGGGTCGGCCTCCGTGACCTTCACGCGGGCGCCCGCGCCGCGCAGCGAGGCGGCAGAGCCCTTGCCCACGTCACCGTAGCCGCAGACAACTGCCACCTTGCCGGCCATCATCGTGTCGGTGGCGCGGCGGATGCCGTCGACCAGCGATTCCTTGCAGCCATACTTGTTGTCGAACTTCGACTTGGTGACGGAGTCGTTCACGTTGATCGCCGGGAACGGCAGACGCCCTTCCTTCTGCAGCTCGTACAGGCGGTGGACGCCGGTGGTGGTTTCCTCGGACACGCCCTGGATCGCGTCGCGCACCTTGGTGAACCACCCCGGGGACGCTTCCATCCGCTTCTTGATCTGCGCCTTGATGACGGCCTCTTCCTCGGACTGCGGGACGGGGATGATGTCCTCACCGGCCTCGGCACGGGCGCCGAGCAGGACGTAGAGCGTCGCGTCGCCGCCGTCGTCGAGGATCATGTTCGCGCCTTCCGGGAAGAGGAAGGACTTGTCGAGGTAATCCCAGTGTTCTTCCAGCGACTGGCCCTTGATGGCGAAGACGGGGATACCCGCCTCCGCGATCGCGGCCGCGGCGTGGTCCTGGGTCGAGAAGATGTTGCAGGATGCCCAGCGGACGTCGGCGCCAAGCGCCACGAGCGTTTCGATCAGGACGGCAGTCTGGATGGTCATGTGCAGCGAACCGACGATGCGCGCACCCGCAAGCGGCTTCGCCTCGCCGTACTCCTCGCGAAGGGCCATCAGGCCCGGCATCTCGGTCTCGGCGATATCCAATTCCTTGCGACCGAAGGCGGCCAGCGAAATGTCCTTGACGATGTAATCTTGCGACATTGCAGTTCCTCTGCATCCTGTGAGCGACCCGGAACCGGGCCAAATTCCTCCCGGCGCAGGTACCATCCTGACGGATGCCACACAATGCGCTTGTACCTCGCATAGGCTGAACGCGGTTAAGAAGTCCTTTCATCAGGCGCGGTTGCCCGCGAAGTACCCCCGATTTACACCGCCGCCGCGAAACCTTAACCAAAGGGCGCACAGGACAGGACACCGGAGACGTCATGGCCAAACCCCCTCGCGCGTGGCAACGGATGTTGTCCGGACGCAGGCTCGACCTGCTGGACCCGACCCCCATGGACATCGAGGTCGAAGACATCGCCCACGGGCTGGCCTTCGTGGCCCGCTGGAACGGCCAGACCCATGGCGACTACGCCTATTCCGTGGCCGAACATTCGCTGCTGGTGGAGGAACTCTTTGGCCGCCTGTGTCCGAAGGCCAGCGCGACAGAACGGCTGACGGCACTGTTGCACGACGCGCCGGAGTACGTGATCGGCGACATGATCAGCCCGGTGAAGGCCGCGGTCGGTCCCGGCTACGAGGAACTGGACAAGCGGTTGTCGGCAGCGATCCACATCCGGTTCGGCCTGCCCGCCGTCACGCCAGCGCGGCTGAAGAAGCAGATCAAGAAGGCCGACCGGATCTCGGCCTGGATGGAGGCGACGCAAATCGCCGGCTTCACCCGTGCCGAGGCAGACCGTTTCTTCGGCGCGCCCGATCTCGACATGATCGCCGACCTGTCGATCCGCCTGCGCCCGCCCGTCGATGCGCGGCACGATTTCACTGCGCGCCACGCCAGCCTGATGGACATGCTCTGATGCTGAAGACCCGACCGATGACCGCCGACGACATGCCCGCCTGCATGGAGATCGTGAACTTCACCATCGCGCAGGGGGGCACGACCGCCTACGAGGAACCGTTCACCGAACAGAGCTTTACCGAGGAATTCATCGACGGCCCCGCCATCAGCACCGTGGTGGAGACCTCCGACCGCATCGTCGGTTTCCAGAACGTGTTCGACATTGGCGACGGGCTCTATTCCATCGGCAGTTTCACCGACCGTCGCGATCCGGTCAAAGGCGCGGGCCGGGCGTTGTTCAATGCCACACTGGCCGCCTGCCGGGCGCGGGGCGGGGTGGCGATCCTTGCGCGGATCACCTCAGACAACGACTCCGGCCTCGGGTATTACGGCCACATGGGGTTTGCGGACGACCATGTGATCCCCGGGGACGTGACCCGGAAGGACGGCAGGGTGGTCGACCGGATCGTGAAGCGATACCCGCTCTGATTGTGGAGCATTCCTAGAACGCCGTTCAATTGGGATCACTTTGTCAAAATCTGGCCCCATTTCCCTGAAATAGCGAACAAAGCGCGGCCCAGGCCCCGCATTGTTTCGATACCTCAAGGAGTGAACCCGTGTTGCCTGCCAAGATCCTCGTCCTGTCCGTCATCGTCATGAGTGTAGCCGCATGCGGTCAGATGCCGTCGGTCAGCCGCAACGCATCGGCGCTCTCCTTCACGGCGACGCAGGACGGGGCGGACGACGCGATGGTCGAACAGGCGCGGGCGCTGGACCAGATGACCAAGGACATCCTGCGCCGCACGACAATGCAGGGCGCGGCCATCGGCGCAGCCGCCGGCTGCGGCCTGGCCGTGGTGTCGGCGTCGGAAGGCGGCAAGTGTCTGGTGGGCGCGCTGGCCGGCGGTGCCGCAGGGGCCGTGGTGGGCAACGCCGTCGGGCAGAGGAAGGTTAGGGAACGGGTCGAACTCGTGTCCCTGTCCCGCGTGACCCCGGCGATTTCCGGGGCGCAGAAGCAGATGGCCACGCTGACAGAGACGATGCCGGGCCTGCTGGAGTCGCAAGACCAGGAAATCGCCGACCTGAAGGCGGCGCACGCGGCGGGAGAGATTTCGGGCAAGGCCTACGCCGGGCGACTGGACGAGATCCGGGCAGCCCGTGCAGAGGTTGCCCAGGCGCTGTCGATGTCGGCGGAACAGGCGCGCGCGGCGAAACTGGCGCTGAAGGATGCCGGTGCCAAGGGACAGACCGGGCTCGACTGGCACATCATGTCGATCGAAACGCTGGAGGACGAGGCGGTCTCCGCCCGGTCCCGCATCAGCCTGCTGTGACCTCGGGACGGGCGGCGCACAGCCCCGCCCTACGAGCTGTCGCTCAGCGCGGCGACCGCTTCGCGAGGATCCGCTGCAGGGTGCGCCTGTGCATGTTCAACCGGCGGGCGGTCTCGGACACGTTGCGGTCGCACAGCTCGTAAACCCTCTGGATGTGCTCCCACCGCACGCGGTCGGCGCTCATCGGGTTCTCCGGTGGCGGCGGAAGTTCGTCGCCCTTCGACAGAAGCGCATTGGTGATGTCGGTCGCATCCGCCGGTTTCGACAGGTAATCCGTGGCACCGATCTTGACCGCGGCGACCGCCGTCGCAATGGCGCCATAGCCCGTCAGGACAACGATCCGCGAATCGGGCCGCTTCTCGCGCAGCACCTCCACCACGTCCAGTCCGTTGCCGTCCTCGAGCCGCAGGTCGACGACCGCATAGGCCGGGGGCCGCGCCGTGGCGATGGCCGATCCCGCCGCAACAGAGCCTGCCATCTCGACCTCGAAACCACGTTTTTCCATGGCCTTGGCCAGGCGCCTCAGGAACGGTTCGTCGTCGTCAACGAGCAGCAGGGACTTGTCGTCGCCCAGGTCGTCTATGTCGCGTTCTGCCAAGGCCTGTCTCCCGCTGCGCTGCCGTGGGGATCACTATTAACCACGCCTACTGGTGGGGTCAAACGCTACCACTTGCCGCTGTCAAGTGGCTTCTATGAAGCAGGCGACACGGTCTGCCATCTGTTCCGGCGTGACCTCGCGGCGGAAGTAGTCGACGAACCCTGCCCCCGGCAGGACGAGGTACGTGAAGGTGGAGTGGTCCACGAGGTAGTAGTCCGGATCGCCGTCCTGCTTCTTGTAGTAAGTGCGATAGGCTTGGCTGGCGGCCTTGATCTGCTCGGCAGAGCCCGTCAGCCCGACCATCTTTGGATGCAGGTTGGAGGCGAACTCGCCGACCGCTTCGGGCGTGTCCCGCTCAGGGTCGATGGTGATGAAGACCGGCGTGACGCTCATCCCGCGGTCCGCCAGCAGGTCGACCGCATCCGCGTTGCGCGCCGTGTCGAAGGGGCAGACGTCCGGGCAGAAGGTGTAGCCGAAATAGACCAGCGCCGGCTCGGTGATGACGTCCGCGTCGGTCACCGTGTTGCCGTCCTTGTCCACCAGTTCGAAAGGCCCGCCGATGTCGCCCGCAACAACCCCCTCGCGGCAGTTGGCGTACACGTCGTCCGAACTGCCGCCGAACAAGCCGTCAAGCCAGCCGGCGGAGGCCGCGAAGGTGCCACCCAGCAAAACGACGACCGCGCCGATCGCGGCATAGGACAAGGTTCGGGTCATGGGCACTCTCCTCGGCGGAACACATATTGTTTGCGGAATGTCATCCAACACTTGCCTAACCAAGCGCGACAGACGAAACAATCCCAATGAGCACAACTGAACTCGGTCTGATCGGCGAAGAGCAGCGCAGCAACTGGATCCGTCTCCGCACGATGATCCTGTTACGCTGGGTCGCCATCCTTGGCCAGCTTGCAGCGATCACGATCGCGCAACGGCTGTACAACCTCCAGCTCGAGCTTGGGCTGGCCTACCTCGCCGTCGGCACATCGGTCGTCGGCAACCTCGTCGCCATCTTCGTCTTCCCCGAAAGCAAGCGCCTGTCGGAGACCGAAAACTTCCTGATGGTGATGTTCGACCTGCTGCAGTTGTGTTTCCTGCTGTACCTGACCGGGGGGCTGCACAACCCGTTCTCGCTCTTGGTGCTGGGCCCGGTGACGATCTCGGCCACGGTGCTGAGCCTCAGGTCGACAATTACGCTGATGCTCACCGCGATGGTGCTGGTGACGGGTATGGTGTTCTGGCACCTGCCGCTGCGGACCGAAGAGGGCTTCATCCTCCGCATACCGGACGTGTTCGTCTACGGTCAGTGGGTGGCGATCATGATCGCGCTGGTGTTCCTGTCCGCCTACACGCGCCGCATCACGCGCGAGATGAACTCCATGTCCGACGCGCTGACAGCCACGCAGATGGCCTTGGCCCGCGCGCAGAAGCTGAACGACCTTGGCGGTGTGGTGGCGGCGGCGGCGCATGAGCTGGGCACGCCGCTGGCGACGATCAAGCTGACGTCATCGGAGCTGGCGGAGGAGCTGGACGATTTCCCGGACCTCAAGGAAGACGCGCTGCTGATCCGCAGTCAGGCGGACCGCTGCCGGGACATCCTGCGCAGCATGGGCCGCGCCGGGAAGGACGACCTGCACATGCGGCAGGCGCCGATTGTCGAGGTCATCCGCGAGGCCGCCGAGCCGCATCAGGACCGCGGCAAGGAGATCCTGATCGAGGACGGCCCCGGCCCGGGCGGAGAGTACAATCCGCCGCAGATCCTGCGCCGACCCGAGATCATCCACGGCCTGCGCAACCTCGTGCAGAACGCCGTCGATTTCGCCCGGACGACCGTCTGGGTGGAGGCGATGTGGACCGACGACCTGATTTCCATCCGCATTCTCGACGACGGCCGGGGCTTCCCGCCGCAGGTGATCGGGCGCATCGGCGACCCCTTCATGCGCCGCCGCCGGTCCGACGCGGACCGACGGGCACGGCCGGAATACGAGGGCATGGGCCTGGGCTTGTTCATCGCCAAGACCCTCCTGGAACGGTCGGGGGCGGAACTCAGCTTTGCCAATGCGTCCGATCCCTACGCGCCGATGACCGAGACAGGACAGCCGACCGGGGCCATCGTGGAGGTCATCTGGCCGCGCGCCAAGATCGTCCCGGACCCGGCCAGCCGAGGCACGCCGCTGGGGGAGAACCAGCTCATCAGCGGCTAGGGTCCTCACTGCAATCGTTTAACCGGTCGTTAACTAAGCTGAAGCTAGGTTTATCCCGGGTGTGTCATGTCTGGTTCGCAAGGCGGGGGAAGCGGTTTGGAGGACTACATGGTTCTTGCCATCGGCGCAGGAGGCGGGGCCGCTGCATTTGCAGCGCTGTTCGTATATCTCGTCTCGAAACGCCGTGAAGATGCGCGTCTGAGGTTCGGGCGGCGGCAGATCGACACCGTCATCCTGTTCCGGAACGGTGTTGTCATTGACCACACGCCGGATGCGCTCCACCTGTTCGACCGCTCAAACCTGCACGGCGTTACATGGCAGGATCTGCGCGCCCACCTGCTGCCGGGGTTCCCGCAACTGCCTGCCGATCCGCCCGACATCGAACGGACTTGGAGCTCCGAGTTGCTGGCCGACGCACGGCTGGACGCAGTGCCTTCGGGGCGGAACCTGCGCGTCAGCCTGTCCACGCCACACAGCGGACCCGCTCTCCTGTTCCGGGCGGCAGTGCTGGACGCGGATCACCAGATGATGCGCCAGATCTGCGACAACGCCCCCTACCCGATCTGGCAGACGGAGGACGGCGCGCTCACCTGGGCCAACGAGGCGTTCGAGACCCTGAAGGCGGACACCGGCGCGGTTGACGAGGACGAATGCCCCTTCGACCTGCCGCTGCCGATCAAGCGCACGGTGCAGACGGATCGCGTCAGCCTGCGGACCCGCACCGGCGAGGCGCTCTGGTACGAGGTCATCTCGCGGCCCGTCGGCACGTCCTGGCTGCATTATGCGTCGTCGATCAATAACCTCGTCGAGGCCGAGATGGCGCAGCGCAACTTCGTGCAGACCCTGACCAAGACCTTCGCGCACCTGCCCATCGGCCTTGCCGTCTTCGACCGCGACAGGCGGCTGGTGCTGTTCAACCCCGCGCTGGTCGACCTGACCCATCTGCCGGTCGATTTCCTGTCCGCGAAGCCGAACCTCCTGTCGTTCTTCGATCACATGCGCGAAAACCGCATGATGCCGGAACCGAAGAACTACAACACGTGGCGGGAGAAGATCTATGACGTGGTCTCGGCCGCGCGCGAGGACCGTTATGCGGAAACGTGGAACCTGCCGTCCGGCCTGACCTACAAGATCACGGGGCGCCCGCATCCCGACGGCGCCGTCGCCTTCCTGATCGAGGATATCAGCGCCGAAATCTCCCTCACGCGCCGCTTCCGGTCGGAGCTTGAGATGACCCAATCCGTTCTGGACCGGTTCGACGATGCGGTGGCGGTGTTCTCTCGACTGGGGGTGCTGACCTTCACCAACGCCGCCTATCGGGACCGCTGGAACTGCGACCCAGACAGCGCCTTCGCCGAGATCACCATCGTCGATGCCACGAAGGACTGGAGCGCGGGATGCCTGCCCAGCCCGATCTGGTCGGAGATCCGAGATTTCGTCCTGACCCTGCGCGAAAGGGCCTGCTGGGACGCCGAACTTGTCACCACCGATGGCGAGCACCTGCATTGCGCGGTCGAACCGGTGTCCTCCGGGGCGACGATGGTGCGGTTCTCTCATGTCGCGGGGGCTCCGGCGTCCCTGAAGATCAGCGAGGCGGCCATGCGCGACTGATCGCGCTTGCAGCGACAGGCGCGAAGGCTATCCTCGCGCCATGACCGTTCAGGACACCCGAAACCGCAGGCTGACCCTGCCGACGCCGGACGCCACGGAAGCTCTGGCCCGTGTGCTCGGCGCGCGCCTGCGGCCGGGTGACGTGCTGTTGCTGTCCGGCGGGATCGGCGCGGGCAAGACCCATTTCGCACGTGCGCTCGTGCAGTCCCTGCTGGAGACGCCGGAGGACGTGCCCTCCCCCACCTTCACCCTTGTCCAGGAATACGACACACGCAGCGGCCCTCTCTGGCACGCCGACCTGTACCGGCTGACCGGCCCGCAGGAGATCGTGGAACTCGGCCTGCTGGATGCCTTCGAGGACGCGATCTGCCTTGTCGAATGGCCGGACCGGCTGCGGGACCTCGCCCCGGCCTCGGCGCTGCACCTGACGTTCCGCACCGTCGGCGATGGCGACACCCGCGCCCTGACGATCGGCTGGAGCGACCCGGAATGGGACGAGCGGCTCAAGACAGCCTGGGCCGGCGCACAGGCGGAGGCGCGCGAGAACCCGGTGGATCACTTCCTGGAAGAGGCCGGCTGGAGCGACGCCACGGTGCATCCGATGGCCGGCGATGCGTCCTCCCGCCACTACGCGCGGCTGACACGCGGTGACGAGACGGCGATCCTCATGCAGGACCCGCACGGCGATGCCGCCCTCTTTGCGCGGCTGGCCCGCCATCTGAACAGCCTCGGCCTGTCCGCGCCGAAGGTGCTGGCCGAGACCTCGGGGATGCTGCTGCTCGAGGACCTCGGCGACGGGCTGATCGCGACGCTGGCCCGCGACGCCGAAGCGGAGACGTCGCTTTACCTTGCGGCGGTGCGGGCATTGGTCCGGCTGCACGGGTACCAAGCGCCCGACTCCTTGCCCGTCGCGACGCCGGAGCACCTCGCCGGTGCCATCGACCTGACGTTCACGCATTACGCGCAGATGGCCGACCTCCTCGCCGAGGCGACGGAAACGTTCCTGCCGATCCTGAGGGAGTACGCAGCGCCCGATGGTGTGCTTGTCCTGCGCGACTTCCATGCAGAGAACCTGCTGATGCTGCCGGGTCGCTTCGGCGCGGCGCGCGTCGGGCTGCTCGACTTCCAGGACGCGCTGGCGGGGCATCCGGCCTATGACCTCGCCTCGCTTTGCCGGGAAGTGCGGCGCGACGTTCAGCCCGCGACCGAAGCCGCCTGCCTGAACGCCTACATCGACGCCACCGGCACCGATCCGCAGGCGTTCCGCGCGGCCTATGCGGTGCTGGGCGTTCAACGCAACCTACGCATCCTCGGGGTCTTTGCGCGGCTTGCGGTGACGCAGGGCAAGACCCGCTACCTGGACTTCCTTCCGCGCTGCTGGTCGCATATCCAGATCCAGTCGCTTCACCCCGCTCTGAAACCGATGCGGCCGATCATCGCCAAACTGCCCGCACCGAACGCGGCCTTTCTTCAGGAACTCCTGGCACGATGCCCGACGCAGTAATGCTGTTCGCCGCCGGATTCGGCACGCGCATGGGCGCGCTGACGAAGGACCGCCCGAAACCGCTGATCGAAGTGGCAGGGCGTGCCTTGCTGGATCACGCGCTGGACCTGGCGCGCGACGTCCCGGTGCGCGTCGTCAATGCCCATTACCACGCGGACCGGATCGAGGCGCATCTTGCCGGTTCAGGCGTCCACGTCAGCGTCGAACTGC
This sequence comes from Sagittula sp. P11, assembly GCF_002814095.1. Classification (NCBI taxonomy): domain Bacteria; kingdom Pseudomonadati; phylum Pseudomonadota; class Alphaproteobacteria; order Rhodobacterales; family Roseobacteraceae; genus Sagittula; species Sagittula sp. P11. The sequence goes on along the minus strand of NZ_CP021913.1, from coordinate 2,172,696 downwards.
CGGACATCCTCGACACCGGCGGCGGGTTGAAACGCGCGCTGCCGCTGCTGGGCGAAGGGCCGGTCTTCACCCTGAACACCGACGCGGTCTGGTCCGGTCCCAACCCGTTGGCGCTGCTGTCCGACGCATGGCAGCCGGAGCGCATGGATGCGCTGCTGCTCTGTGTGCCGCTGGCCCGCGCCGTGGGGCGCAAAGGCGGCGGCGACTTCGCCTTTTCCGGGGACGGAACCATCACCCGGCCCGGCGACATGGTCTATACCGGCGCACAGATCGTAAAGACCGATGCGCTGCGAGGGATCGGGGAGGACATATTCTCCATGCACCGCCTTTGGGAGGATGCCGCCGCACAGGGCCGCTTCCACGGGATCGCCTATCCGGGCACATGGTGCGACGTGGGTCATCCCGAGGGCATCGCGCTGGCCGAAGATATGCTGGACCGCGCCAATGCCTGACCTCTTTACCGACGACGCAGCGGGGCCGCGCGTCTTCGCCCTGCCCCCCGGCGTGGATTTCCCTGCCGCCCTGATCGACGGCCTGCGCGCGCGGCTGGACGGCAGCCCGCCAGAGGCCATCGCCCGCGTGGAGCTTTACGTCGCCACAGACCGGATGCGCCGCCGCCTGCGGAGCCTGTTCGACGCCGGGCCCGTCTCCCTTTTGCCGCGCATCCGGCTTCTGACAGACCTGGCCGATCCGCTGACCCGCGCCACCCTGCCTGCGCCGGTATCGCCGCTGCGCCGGAGGCTGGAACTGACGGGCCTCGTCTCTCGCCTGCTCGAAACGCAGCCCGACCTCGCACCGCGGTCCGCGCTTTTCGACCTGTCCGACAGCCTCGCCACGCTGATGGAGGAGATGCATGTCGAGGGCGTGTCGCCGGAAACCGTTGCCAACCTCGACGTCACCGACCAGTCGGGGCACTGGCAGCGGGCGCTGACCTTTTTCAACATCGTGCAACAGTACTTCGACAAAGATGCAACGCCCGACGCGCAGGCCTTCAACCGCAGGGCGCTGGAACTGCGGCTGGAGGCGTGGGAGGCACAGCCGCCCCGTCATCCGGTCATCATCGCGGGCTCCACAGGGTCGCGCGGCACGACGCATGCGCTGATGAAAGCCGTGGCCAGGTTGCCGCAGGGCGCCATCGTCCTGCCCGGCTTCGACACGGATATACCCGACACCGTCTGGTCCAAGCTGGAAGACCCGCTGACCAGCGAGGATCATCCGCAATACAGGTTCGCGAAACTGATGCGGGAGCTGGAGATCACCGCGCGGGACGTGCGGCCCTGGACCGATGGCCAGCCGCCCAGTGCGGCCCGGAACCGGGTGATCTCCCTCGCGATGCGCCCGGCGCCGGTCACGCACCAGTGGCTCTCCGAAGGTCCGAACCTGCCCGATCTGCCGCAGGCGATGGAGGGTGTCACGCTGCTTGAGGCGAACTCGCAGCGTGAAGAGGCCCTTGCCATCGCGCTGCGCCTGCGGGAGGCGGCGGAGAAAGGGACAACCGCCGCGCTGATCACCCCGGACCGGATGCTGACGCGGCAGGTGACATCCGCGCTCGACCGCTGGAACATCCTGCCTGACGATTCCGCCGGTACGCCCGCGCAGCTGACCCCGCCCGGACGGCTTCTGCGGCTGGTCGCCGAGCTCTTCACCGCACCGTTGACGGCAGAGCTGCTGCTGAGCCTGCTGAAACACCCGCTGACCCACGCCGGACAGGACCGCGGCCCGCATCTGCTGACCACGCGCGAACTGGAACTGCACATCCGCAAGACCGGCCTGCCCTATCCCGATGCCGAAACGCTGACCGCTTGGGCCACGGCCCGGGACTCGGAAAGGTGGGGCGCCTGGGCCGCGACACTCTGCGACCGCCAGCAGACCGGCACCCTGCCGCTGACGGAGTGGATCGAACGGCATCTCGCTCTGGCGGAGGCGCTGACCGCCGGGCCCGATGGCGATCCCGCGCCGCTCTGGGCCGAGAACGCGGGCCGCAAGCTGCGCGCTTTGACCGAGACCCTGCAGGTCGAGGCGGAGCATGGCACCGACATGACCGCCCGCGACTATGCCGATCTGTTCGGGGCGCTGGTGTCCCGCGAGGAAGTGCGCGACCGCGACGCCCCGCATCCGAAGATCCTGATCTGGGGCACGCTCGAGGCACGCGTGATGGGCGCGGACCTGCTGATCCTCGCCGGGCTGAACGAAGGCGCGTGGCCGGAAAGCCCCGCCGCCGACCCGTGGCTCAACCGCTCCATGCGGGCGCAGGCGGGCCTTCTGCTGCCCGAACGCCGGATCGGCCTGTCCGCGCATGACTTCCAGCAGGCCGCCGCCGCACCGGAGATCTGGCTGACGAGGTCGCTGAAGTCCGACGAGGCAGAGACGGTTCCGTCACGCTGGATCAACCGGCTGACCAACCTCCTGAATGGCCTGCCGGATCGCAACGGCCCCAAGGCACTGGAGGAGATGCGGCAACGTGGTGCGCACTGGACCGCACTGGCCACCGCCGCTGAAACCCCGATCGTGGCGGAGCCGGCGCGCAGGCCCTCGCCCGCACCGCCTGCGACGACCCGCCCGCAGGAGCTGTGGGTCACGTCGATCCGCCGTCTCGTGCGCGACCCCTACGCGATCTACGCCCGCTACATCCTGCGACTGAAGGCGCTCGACCCGTTGATGCAGGCGCCCGATGCCCTGATGCGTGGTGTTGTCACCCACGAGGTGATCGAGACCTTCATCCGCGAAACCGTGGCCGATCCCGACCGCCTGGCGCCCGACCGGCTCATGCAGATCGCACGGGTCCTGCTGGACGACGTGCCGTTTCCCACCGTTCGCGCACTCTGGCAGGCGCGGGTCGCGCGGTTCGCGCCGTGGTTCTGCGACAGCGAGGCGGACCGCAGGCAAAGGGCCGCCCCGCACCTCGACAACTTCGAGACCGAGGGCGCGGCCGCCATCCCGGCGCTGGGGTTCACGCTCAAGGCCCGGGCCGACCGGATCGACATCGCGCAGGATGCCGGCGCGCATGTCTACGACTACAAGACCGGCGGCGCGCCCTCCGCCAAGGAACAGCTCTATTTCGACAAGCAGCTTCTGCTGGAGTCGGCGATGCTGCAGCAGGGCGCCTTCCCGAACATCGCGCCCCGCTACATCGCCGCCGCCACCTATATCCAATTGAAGCCCGGCGACCCGAAGGAGGTCCCCGCGCCGCTGGCCGACAGCCCGCCGGAAAAAACGTGGGAGGAGTTCTGCGCCCTGATCGCCGCCTACATGGACGAGGAAAAGGGCTACACCGCCCGGCGCGCGCTGATGAAGGACACCGATATCGCGGATTACGACCACCTCTCGCGCTTCGGCGAATGGGACGTGACCGATGACGCCGACCTTTTGAGGCTGACATGAGGGACGAGGCGACACAGCGGCAGGTGGATGCCGCGGCCCCCGATGCCTCGACCTGGCTGGCGGCAAACGCGGGGTCCGGCAAGACGCGCGTCCTGACCGACCGTGTGGCGCGGCTGTTGCTGGAAGGCGTGGACCCGTCGCACATCCTCTGCCTGACCTACACGAAGGCCGCCGCGACCGAGATGCAGAACCGCCTGTTCAAGCGGCTGGGCGCCTGGGCCATGCTGCCGGAACCCAAACTGCGCGACGAACTGGCAAGCCTCGGGGTAGAGACGACGCCCTCCCATGCCTTCCTGCAGGAGGCGCGCACCCTCTTTGCCCGCGCCATCGAGACACCGGGCGGCCTGCGCATCCAGACGATCCACAGTTTCTGCGCCTCGCTCCTGCGCCGCTTCCCGCTAGAGGCGCGGGTCTCCCCGCAGTTCCAGGAGATGGAGGACCGTGCCGCCGAACTGCTGCGTGCCGAGATCCTCGACCAGATCGCCTCCGGCCCCGACCGGGGTCTGCTGGAAGGCATCGCGCCCTGGATCTCGGGCGACGATCCCGGCAAGCTGCTGGCCTCACTCAGTGCACGGCGGGATGTCTTCGTCGATCCGCCAGCGCCCGACGCCATCCGTGCCGCCTATGGGCTGAAGCCGGACGACGGCGAAGACACCCTTCTGGCGTCGGTCTTCCTCGGCAATGAGACGGAACTCGCCGCCGCGCTGGTTCCGCATTTCAAGGCGGGCGGCAAGACCGAGCAGGGTCTGGTGCCCTTGCTGCAGTCGATCAAGGGCCACGACACACAGGCCCTTGCCGCGCTGAAGCAGATCTGCCTGACGCAGGGCGGCACGATCCGAAAGAACTTTCCGACAAAGGCCACCCGCAAGAACGCGCCCGAACTGTGCGAGGCCTTCGACCAGCTTGCCGACCGCGTCGAAGGGGCGCTCGAGACGGAGAAGGCGCTGACCGCCGCCGACCGCGACATTGCCCTGACCGCCTTCGCCGCGCGCTTCGTGCCCGCCTACGAAGAGGCGAAGATGCGGCGCGGATGGCTCGATTTCGACGACCTCATCACTCGCGCCCGTGACCTTTTGTCAGACGAACGTGTGGCGGACTGGGTGCTCTACCGGCTGGACGGCGGCATCGACCACATCCTTGTCGACGAGGCGCAGGACACCTCGCCCGTGCAGTGGGACGTGATCGAACGGCTGGCGCGCGAATTCACTTCTGGCGAGGGCGCGCGGGATACGCGGCGCACGATCTTTGTCGTCGGTGACAAGAAGCAGTCGATCTATTCCTTCCAGGGCGCCGACCCGTCCGAGTTCGACCGGATGCGCGAGGACTTCCGCGAACGGCTGATGAACACGGATGCGCCGCTGAACGCGATGGTGCTCGAATACAGCTTCCGGTCCGCAGAACCGATCCTGCGGGTGGTGGACAGCACCTTCGACGGGGCCGATGCCTCCGGCTTCAGCCCGGACCAGAAGCACCGCGCGTTCAAGTCGGAGATGCCGGGGCGGGTCGACCTGTGGCCGGTCGTGGACAAGACCAGGGACGACGAGGACGGGCCGTGGCACCAGCCGCTGGACCGCAAGGGGGCGCGGCACCACACCGTCATACTCGCCCAGCGAATCGCCCGCTTCATCCGCCAGACCATCGACGCCGGGACGCCCCTGCCGGTAGAGAACGGCCACAGCGGCACATACCGCGCGCGGCCCGTTCATGCGGGGGATTTCCTGATCCTCGTCCGCCGCCGGTCGCAACTGTTCAAGGAAATCATCCGCGCCTGCAAGCAGGAGGCCCTGCCGATCGCGGGGGCCGACCGACTGAAGGTCATGGCCGAACTCGCGGTGCGGGACATCATCGCGCTTCTGTCCTTCCTCGAAACGCCCGAGGATTCGCTGTCCCTTGCCACCGCGCTCCGCTCGCCGCTGTTCGGCCTGTCGGAGCAGGATCTCTTCACCCTCGCCCACCGGCGCACGACGAAATACCTCTGGCCGACGCTTCGGGACAGCGACGCACATCCGGCTGTTCTGGCAGTCCTGAACGACCTGCGCGGCCAGACCGACTTCCTGCGCCCATATGACCTGATCGAGCGTATCCTGACCCGACACAAGGGCCGCCGCCTGCTGATCGGGCGGCTGGGCCAAGAGGCGGAAGACGGGATCAACGCGCTCCTCCAGCAGGCACTGGCCTACGAGCAGACCGCCGTGCCGACGCTGACCGGCTTCCTGCAATGGGCACAGTCGGACGATCTGCAGATCAAGCGGGCGCCGGACAGCGCGGGCGAAACCCTGCGGGTCATGACGGTGCACGGGGCGAAGGGCCTCGAGGCGCCCATCGTCATCCTGCCCGACTGCGCGGCGCCCGACACCTCTATCAAGGCAGAGCTCCTGTCGGACCCGGACGGTGTGATCTGGAAGCAGACCTCCGACGCGCAGCCGCCGCGCCAGCAGGCCGCCGTCGAGGCCGCGAAGGTGAAGGAAGCACAGGAACGCGACCGCCTGCTCTACGTGGCCCTGACCCGTGCAGAGAAATGGCTGATCGTGGCTGCCGCGGGCGATGGCACCGACAAGCCGGAGGCGTGGTACGACAAGGTGCGGCGCGGAATGACGGAGTCGGGCGCCGTGCAAAAGGCCTTCGATTTCGGCGGCCTCGGGTCCGGCGAGGGCCTGACACTCGGCACCGACTGGTCATATCTTGAGATGACGGCCCCGGAACCCCGATCGGTCGACGCGGTCGTGATGCCCGATCATCTCCTGCGGCCCATCGCACCGCCGGAGCAACTGCCGAAAACCCGGTCCCCGTCCGACCTTGGCGGCGCAAAGGCATTGGGCGGCGCGGAGGGCGACACCGAAGAGGTGGCGACCGCCCGGGGCACCGCACTGCACGCGTTCCTCGAAGTTCTCGCCCCCTTGCTGCCGGAAGATCGCCGCTCGGCTGGCGAAAGCCTTGTCCAACAATACGCCGGCGACCCGGAGACCATCCTGATCCGCGAGCAGCTTCCGCAGATCATGGACGAGGCGCTGAGAGTTCTGGAGAACCCCGCCTTCGCCGATTTCTTCGGACCCGACTCGCTGGCGGAGGTGCCGATCACTGCCGACCTCGGACCGCTGGGCCGTATTCACGGTATCATCGACCGGTTGATCGTGGCGCATGACCGGGTTGTCGCAATCGACTACAAGACCAACCGCACGACCCCCGCGACGCCCGAGGAAACGCCAGACGGCCTGTTGCGGCAGGTGGCGGTCTATCACGCCGCGCTCGCTCAACTTTATCCGGATCGGGAGATCGAAACCGGGCTGTTGTGGACCGCCACCAACCACTACATGCCGATCCCGCACGAACTTGTGACACAAGCCCTCGCCCGCGCGACAGCATCTTGACGCTGCCTGAGTCGCTGCCTACCTTCCTGCACCTGACCGGGCTGCCCTGCCCGCCTCCCAACCCACAGGAGATTCCCATGGCCACCGTCGCCGTATCCGACACCACCTTCGACGCCGAAGTGAAGAATTCCGACATCCCCGTTGTCGTCGATTTCTGGGCCGAATGGTGCGGTCCCTGCAAGCAGATCGGCCCGGCCCTGGAAGAGCTTTCCGAAGAATTCGACGGCAAGGTGAAGGTCGTGAAGGTCGACGTGGACCAGAACCCGAACACCGCCGCCGCCATGGGCGTGCGCGGCATTCCGGCGCTCTTCATCTTCAAGGACGGCGCGCCGATTTCGAACCGCGCCGGCGCAGCGCCGAAGGCCGCGCTGAAGTCCTGGATCGAAGATTCCATCTGATCCCGACTGGCTACGGCTGGTTTGAAAGGCCCCCTCGCGGGGCCTTTTTCCGTTCATGGACTTGGCGCAACAATCATTTCTGGTCAGACTTCGGGAAAAACCGGAGGGACAAGATGATCTGGCTCGCCATCAAGCGCGGCGTCGGGCTTGCGGTATTCCTTGCGCTGGCGGGGATCGCCGCGCTGTTCGCCGGGACCGCGCAGTCGAATGATGCCGCACGGTTCGCCGGCGCCCGCACCATCGACGCCACAGTGACCCGGCTGGACAAATCGCAGCGCCAGCAGGGCGGGTCCACCAGCACCACCTTCCGCGTCTTCGTCTCCACCCCGACCGGCCCGCACCTCGAGGACGTCTCGGGGCGGTTCTTCAATACGCTGAGCGAAGGGCAGACCGTGGCGCTGCACGTGGTCGATGGCAGCGACGGGCCGGAATACCTGCTTGACCCCGGCCGCCTTCGGTCATCCGCAATATGGGCGCTGATCCTCGGGCCGCTGCTCCTGCTGGCCGCCCTTGCGCTGAGTGCCTATGCCATACGCACCGCGCGGGCCGAACGACGCGGGGCCGTCGGGGCATGAACCAGGCAAAGAAGCCGTGGGAGCTGCTGTTCGCGGTGCCGGTTCTTGCGCTGGTTCTGGGTGCGATCCTTTGGAACTTCGTCGACCGCAGATCCGCCTTCGCCACCGACGGGATCGAGGCTGAGGCGACGCTTGCGGGCCGCTTCACCCGCAGCCTCTCCCAAAGCCATCCGAAGCCGCCCGTGACACACTATTATGCCATTGTCCGTTTCCAACATGACGGGGCAGAGATCGAGGCGGACGCCGAGGTGTCCCATGGTTTCTACCGCAACATCGAGGCGGGGCGGGTCGTGCCCGTCACATACCTGCGCGACGACCCGAAGACCGTGCGGATCGACGAACGGTTCGAGACGTCAGAGCTGATCCAGTTCGCCCTGATCGCGCTGTTCCTTGCCGGCTGTGCCGTTGTCCCGTTCGTCGTTGGCTGGTGGAAAAGGCGGCGGACGCCGGTCTGACGGTCAGGTGTCGCCGGTGCCCGTGCGCAGGCGCTGCGTCAGGTCCCGGATCTCTCCCTGGAGGCGGCGGAGCGTCTCGACGTCCATCCCGGTCTTTTCGAGGATACACGCCGGGATATGCGCCGCGCGTGCCTGAAGGGCGCGGCCTGCCTCGGTCAGGTCCACCTGAAGCTGCCGTTCGTCTTCCGGGTTGCGGCGGCGGACGATCAGGCCGGCCGTTTCGAGACGCTTCAGCAAGGGCGTCAGCGTACTCGATTCCAGCTGCACCTCGCGCCCGATGCCGCTGACGCTCAGCGGATTCTCCGCGGTCCAAAGCGCGCTCATCACGAGGTACTGGGGATAGGTCAGGCCGATCTCCTCCAGCAGCGGGCGATAGGCCTGCTGCATGGCGTGCGTCGCGGAATAGAGCGAGAAACAGAACATGTCGTGGGGGGCGAGTGTCATCCCCTGAAATTAAGTCGTGCGCGATACATTGGCAAGCGATTGACAGAGGGTCGTCTCGACTATATGTATCGTGCACGATTTAATCGCACGCGACTGAAAGGAATCACAGATGACCGTCGATACGAAGTACTGGACCGAAGCCCATGCCACCGGCGGCGGCCGCAACGGTGTCGCCTCTCTCAAGTCGGGGATGCTGACCGTCACCATGACCAGCCCGAAAGAGCTTGGCGGCTCCGGCGCGGGTCACAACCCCGAAGAGCTTTTCGCGCTTGGCTATGCGGCCTGCTACCTCGGCGCGATGCGGTTCGCGGCACAAAGCGAGAAACTGGGCACCGTCCCCGACGACTCCACGGTGAACGCGCATGTGGGCATTGGCCCGCGCTCTGACGGCGGGTTCGGCCTGAAGGTGAAACTGGTCGTGTCGATGCCGGGCGTGGACAAGGACGTGGCCGAGAAAATCGCCGAGCGCGGCCACTTCATCTGCCCGTATTCCAACGCGACGAAGGGCAACATCGAGGTCGAGACCGAGGTCGCCTGACCGGCCATTTGACATGGCGGGGTGCCGCACAGGCGCCCCGCCCCCCTTGCCGGGGCCGTCGATGGGGACCATATGGAGGCCAATCAAAGGAGGCCTTCATGAGCAACGATTTTCCCGGCTGGCACGGCACCACCATCATCGGCGTCCGCAAGGGCGGCAAGGTCGTCGTGGCCGGTGACGGGCAGGTTTCGCTGGGCCAGACCGTGATCAAGGGCACGGCCCGGAAGGTGCGTCGCCTTGCACCTGGCGGCAGGGAAGTGGTGGCCGGATTCGCGGGATCGACGGCGGACGCCTTCACCCTGCTCGAACGGCTGGAAAAGAAGCTGGAGGCAACGCCCGGTCAGCTTCAGCGCGCCTCTGTCGAACTGGCAAAGGACTGGCGCACGGACAAGTATCTGTCGAAGCTGGAAGCCATGCTGATCGTCACCGACGGCACCGACCTTTTCGTGATCACCGGCGCAGGCGACGTTCTGGAACCCGAACATGACGTGGCCGCCATCGGGTCGGGCGGCAACTACGCCCTCGCCGCGGCGCGGGCCATGATGGATACCGACAAGGACGCCGAGACCGTCGCGCGCGAGGCCATGTCCATCGCCGCGGACATCTGTGTCTACACGAACGGGAACCTGACGGTCGAAACCATCGAGTGATCCGTTGCCGCGCGGTCAGCGGATGACGATTTCGACATTGTTCTCGACGGTGAAGATGACGTCGCAATAGCCGTAGCTGTTCTCGGCAATCCAAACATGCCGCCGGAAGGTCTGCTGCACGTGGCGGCCGTTCGGCGGGATCTCGGCGTAGAAGACCGGGGTGCCGTTGAAATCGATCCAGTAGAGACGCGCGCTGCGGTCGCCGACCGCATTCGTCACGACCAGCTCGCGGTTCTCTTCGCTGGCCTCCGACCGCAGGTTGCCCCAGTCGCAGGCGTTCTGTGCCTCGGCCGTTCCGCAAAGCGCCACCAAGGCCAACGCCATACATATAGCTTTCATGTGTCGATTCCCCCGTTCCCTCACGGCTCAGCTTACGCCGGTCCGGGGAACGGGCCACGGGAAAAGCGTGCTACCGAACAGACCGCGCGCGGCGGATGTGGTGCGCAGGCGCAATCGAGGGGGCGTTGTCGTGGCGCTCCCACTCCCCGTTGTTGCGGAAGAAGTGGGCGCGCGACACGGGGGCAAAGGTCAGGTCCTCGGCACCCCAGCTTTCGACCGTCACGCTGCGGTGGTCGATTTCCAGCAGGTTGAAGGTGTTCACCTCGCCGCGCATGCGGCTGGAGAGGCTGGTGCCTGCCTGGACGAAAAGCAGTTGCGGCCAGGCCCGAAACGGCGCGATGACCGTGTTGTGCAGGTGCCCGGACAGCACCACCTGTGCGCCGCTTTCGGCAAAGGCCTTGAGCGCCCGCCCGGCCCCGCGCATCAGTCGCTTGTCGACCTCCGGCCCATGCTGAAGAGGGTGGTGCAGCATGACGATACGCGCGCGGTCGGGCGCGTCGGAGAACTGTTGGCAGGCGCGCTTGATCCGCTTTTCCGACAGCCGCCCCCTCTGCCACGAGAACCGGTTGACGGTGTTCACGCCGACAAGGGTCATCGCGTCGTCCTGATAGACAGGTTCCAGATCGCGCGACACAGCGGCCCGGTAACGCTTCCACGGGGTCAGCAGCCGGATCCAGAATTCGTCGAGCGGTGTGTCGTGGTTGCCGGGCACGGCGATCCAAGGGACGGACAGCTTGTCGAGGAAGGCCTGCGCGCGGTCGAACTGGGACACGCGGGCGCGCTGGGTGAAATCCCCGGAAATGGCGACCAGATCGGGCGCCAGCCGGTCCACCGTTTCCAGGAGCGGCTCTTCGAGGTCCGCGCGGTCCTTTCCGTAGTGCAGGTCTGACAGGTGCAGCACACGCCTCATGCGGGCTTCTCCGGGATGAGCAGGCGCAACGGGCGCTCGGACATGCCGAATTCCAGCGGCGCGTTCATGCGCTTCTTCTCTCCGTCGTAGGCCAGCAGCACGCGGCGCTTGCCTTCCACATCCAGCTTCAACCGTTCTCCGGCAAAGAGGTCATAGTCGACGCCCTCCTCTACCGTTCCCAGCGCGAGGCGCGTGATGCGCCGGAAAAGTTCCAGACGGGTGCGCGCGTTGACAAGCAGGACGGCAAAACCGCCCTCGCGAATGATGTCGGTGCCCTCCAGCCCGAACCGTTCGAGCTGGAACGAGGATCGCGCGACGAAGACAAGGGCGGTGCGGTAACGACCGCCGTCCCCGTCGACTTCCAGCCTCACGCGCATGGGTTTCCGAAAGCGGATGAAGGTCTTGATCACGGACCAATGTGCCATGATCCTGCGGCGTCCCCAGCGGCGATAGACGCTTTCGCGGACCTTCAGGATCGAGGGATAGATCCCGACGCTGGCGTTGTTCAGGAAGACTTGGCCGTTCACCGTACCGATGTGACGTTCGACCACCTGACCGGCGGCAAGCTGTCTGCTCGCCTCGACCGGATCGGTGCTGAGCCCCAGCCCGCGGGCGAAATAGTTGAACGTGCCAAGCGGCAGGACCCCGAAGGCGACATCTGTGCCGACGAAGGCCCCGGCCACGGCCATGGCGGTGCCGTCGCCCCCGGCCGCGACCACCAGGAAGGGCTTGCGCGCCTTCACCTTCTCGATCGCCTCCATCAGGCCCTTGCCGCCGCTGAAGGAGACGATTTCGCCCCCCAGCGCCTCGGCCGCGGCCTCGACCGCGTTGCGGTCCCGCGAGTTGCGGCCCGACTTGCGGTTCGTGATGACACAGACCGGGCCGTCGCCGAACGATGGCGCGCCCAGATCGCCTGGAACGGCGTCGGTATCTTCTATGGGCATGAAACCTTGATTCGGCATGGCTGGGGTGTCTCCGATCCTTAGATCCAACACGTCGGATCACACGGCGGTTCCTTCAAGGGTTGGATTTTCCGCCTCAGAGGTTATCTCAGCCGCAACGTATCGGAAGGACACTCATGACCGACCTCACACCCCGTGAAATCGTTTCCGAACTGGACCGGTTCATCATCGGCCAGCAGGAAGCCAAGCGCGCCGTCGCGGTGGCGCTGCGCAATCGCTGGCGACGCAAGCAGCTGAGCGACGACCTGCGCGACGAAGTCTATCCGAAGAACATCCTGATGATCGGCCCCACCGGCGTCGGCAAGACGGAGATCTCGCGCAGGCTGGCCAAGCTGGCGCGCGCGCCCTTCATCAAGGTCGAGGCGACCAAGTTCACCGAGGTGGGCTATGTCGGCCGCGACGTTGAACAGATCATCCGTGACCTCGTGGACACCGCGATCATCGACACCCGCGACCACATGCGGGAGGACGTGAAGGCCCGCGCCCATGCCGCCGCCGAGGAACGCGTGATCGAGGCGATTGCCGGGAAGGATGCGCGTTCGGCCACGCGCGAGATGTTCCGCAAGAAGCTGAAGAGCGGCGAACTGGACGAGACGGTGATCGAACTGGACGTGGCCGACACGTCCTCGCCCTTCCCGATGATGGACATCCCCGGCCAACCGGGAGCAGGCCAGATGGGGATGATGAACCTTGGCGACATCTTCGGGAAGGCCTTTGCCGGACGGACCACGCGCAAGAGCATGACCGTCGCCGAAAGCTACGACCTGCTGATCACCGAGGAAGCGGACAAGCTGCTGGACGACGAGACGGTGAAGGCCGCCGCGCTGGAAGCGGTGGAGCAGAACGGGATCGTCTTTCTAGACGAGATCGACAAGGTCTGCGCCCGCCAGGAGGCGCGCGGGGGCGACGTGTCCCGCGAAGGCGTGCAGCGCGACCTGCTGCCGCTGATCGAGGGCACGACAGTGTCGACCAAGCACGGGCCGGTGAAGACCGACCACATCCTCTTCATCGCCTCCGGTGCGTTCCACATCGCGAAGCCGTCTGACCTCTTGCCGGAACTGCAGGGCCGCCTTCCGATCCGCGTGAACCTGAAGGCGCTGACCGAAGGCGATTTCGTGCGCATCCTGACGGAGACCGACAACGCGCTGACCCGCCAGTACACCGCGCTGATGGCGACCGAGGAGGTTGCCGTCTCCTTCACGCAGGAAGGGATCGAGGCGCTCGCGCGCATCGCGGCAGAGGTCAACGGGTCGGTCGAGAACATCGGCGCCCGGCGGCTTTACACCGTGATGGAGCGGGTGTTCGAGGAACTGAGTTTTGCCGCGCCGGACAAAGCGGGCGAGGCGGTAACCGTCGATGCCGATTTCGTGGAGGCACAGCTGGGCGACCTGACCCGGTCGACGGACCTGAGCCGCTACGTCCTGTAGCAAGTATCGCCCCGGCTGGCGCCGGGCCGATCCGCGGGGGCATTGCCCCCGCACCCCCAAGGTATTTGGACCAAGATGAAGGGGCGGGTCAGACGACCTCCCCTTCGTCGAGTTTCTTCAACGTGCGTTCGGCGGCGCGCAGGATGGCGTGACGCTTTTCCTCGTCCATCCTGTCCCAGCTACGGTACATGTTGGCCATGCGGCCGTTTTCCTCGAACCGTTTGCGATGGCGGTCGAGGAAGTGCCAGTAGAGCGTGTTAAAGGGGCAGGCGCCGTCCTCTCCGGACTTTGCATTCACGTCGTAGGCGCAGTGCCTGCAGTGGTCGGACATCCTGTTGATGTAGTTGCCTGACGACACGTAGGGTTTGGAGGCGATGATGCCGCCGTCGGCGAACTGGCTCATCCCGACGGTGTTCGGGGCTTCGACCCATTCGAAGGCATCGATGTAGACGCTCAGATACCATTCGTGCACCTGATGCGGGTCGATCCCGGCCAGAAGGGCGAAGTTGCCGGTCACCATCAGGCGCTGGATGTGGTGGGCGTAGGCGTCGTCCCGGGTCTGCGCGACCGCCGCTTCGACGCAGCGCATCTTCGTTTCTCCGCCCCAGTAGAACCACGGCAGGTCGCGCTTGTGGCCCAGTCCGTTGCGGGAGGGGTAGTCCGGCCCTTCGTGGAAATAGATGCCGCGGACGTATTCGCGCCAGCCGATGATCTGGCGGATGAACCCCTCGGCGGCGTTGATCGGCACGTCCCCGGCTCGCCATGCGTCTTCCGCGGCCTTGCAGACCTCCACCGGATCGAGCAGGCCGATGTTGATCGAGGCGGAGAGGTGAGAGTGCCACAGGTAGCGCTCCCCCTCCATCATCGCATCCTGGTAATCGCCGAACTTCGGCAGGGCGTGTTTGACGAAATGCGCCAGCGCCCGGCGGGCCTGTCCCGTGTCGGTGGCAAAGGTGAAGGGGCGGAGCGTGCCGAAGTTGTCGGCAAAGCGGGCCTCGACAAGATCGAGCACCTCTTCGACCGTCTCGTCCGGCGTGAACCGCATGGGCGCGGTGTCGACCTCGCCCGAGGCGGGTTTGCGGTTGTCGTGGTCGTAGTTCCACTTGTCGCCGGCGGGTTGGTCGCCGTCCATCATCAAGCCGGTCTTGCGTCGCATCTCGCGATAGAAATACTCCATCCGCAGCGCCTTGCGCCCCTTGGCCCAGTCCTCGAAATCCTTGTGGGAGGCGACGAAGCGGTCGTCCTCAAGCTGCGTGACCTTGAGAGGCGTGTCGTCCAGAGCGGCGATCAGCCGCCATTCGCCGGGTTCTGTCGCCAGCACCTCCCCCGCACCGTACTGGTCGGCGCGGCGCAGGAGCTCACCGGGGATGCTGCCGGTGTTGTCGGTGTCGTCGAGCTCGGAATAGGCGACGTCCCAGCCGTCGTCCCTGAGGCGGCCGGCGAACTTGCGCATGGCGGCGAAAATCAGGGCGATCTTCTTGGGATGGTGGCCGACATAGGCCGTCTCGTCCGCGACCTCGGCCATGACGACCACGTCCCTGTCCTTGTCCGCCTTGCGGAGCGCGGCGACGGTTTCGGTCAGCTGGTCGCCCAGGACCAGGACGAGTCGGGTCACCAGGGGATCTCCTTCCCGGCATAGTCGAGGAACCGCCCGCTGTCGGCAGGCGTCAGACTGTCGATCACCGTCAGCAGGTTGCGGGCGGCCTCGTCTGGCGGAACGGTCGGGTGGCGGTCCTGGTAATCGGCGGTGAAGCGGGTGGCGACGGTGCCCGGGTGCAGGCAGACGACGCAGAGCTTGCGGTGCCTGCGGCCAAGCTCGATAGCCGCGCCGCGGACAAGCTGGTTGAGCCCGGCCTTGGCCGCACGATAGGCGTACCAGCCGCCAAGACCGTTGTCTCCGATGGAGCCGACGCGCGCCGACAGAACCGCGACGGTCGCGGGACGGTCGCGGGGGATCAGGCGGCGGGCGTGTTTCAGCACCAGCGCGGGGCCGATGGCGTTCAGCGCGAACTGGTCGGCAAGGCCGCTGGCGGTCAGGGCATCCAGCGACTTTTCCGGTGCGTGGCCGTCGATTTCCAGCGCTCCGGTGGCGACGAAGATCAGGTCGAAGGGCGTATCGAACCGGTTCAGCGCCTCCGCGACGGAGGTTTCGTCGGTGATGTCCAGACCGTCACCGGAGCGCGAGAGCCCGGTGACGGAGACGCCGCGCGAGTCGAGCGCCGCGCAGATCGCGCTGCCGATGCCGCCGCTTGCGCCGATGACCAATGCGTTTTCCATGCAGGCCGAGCTAGCGGGCCGTGGTGCCGCTTCAACCCTGCCCGATGTCCTGCCGTGCGATGGCGACCGTCTTCACGACGGCATGGCAGGCGACGCCGGGCGCCAGTTGCAGCGCCTCCGCTGAGCGGCGCGTGACCCGTGCCAGCAGACGACCGGCGGGGGTGTCGACGACGACGAGGGTGCCCGGACCGTCCCCGGCACGCAGGCTGACCACGGTGCCGGGCAGGATGTTGAGCGCCGAAAGGCCCTCCGGGTGCCCGCGGGACAGGATGACCTCCTGCGCGGCGATACGGATACGGGTCCGGGTGCCGGGCGCTGCATCCGTGCGGGGCAGGAACAGCGCCACCCCGCCCGCGTCGAGTTCGGTCAGCCCGTCCTCGTGGTGCCGGGCGACCGTCGCTTCGAGCACTGCGCCGACGCCGCGGATGCCCGCGGGCACCACGTCCGGGTCGCCCAGCACGTCGGCGGGCGTGCCCTGCCGTGTCACCTTGCCCTCGTCGAGGACGACAACCGTCGTTGCGAGGCGGGCGACCTCGGCGGGGGAATGCGTGACGTAGAGGATCGGGCAGCGGGCCTCGTCCCGCAGGCGTTCGAAGTAGGGCAGGATTTCGGCCTTGCGCGGCTCGTCTAGGGCAGCCAGCGGTTCGTCGGCGAGGATCAGTTGCGGTTCGCTCAGAAGCGCACGGCCGATGGCGACCCTTTGCTGCTCTCCCCCCGACAAGGCGCGGGGGCGGCGGTCGAGCAGGTCGCCGATCCCCAGCATTTCGACCACGCGCGACAGGTTCGGCGCCTTCCGCCGGGAATACAGAAGGTTCTGGCGGACGGTGAGGTGGGGGAACAGGCGGCCTTCCTGGAAGATCACGCCGAGACCGCGCTTGTGCGGCGGCAGCCAGATGCCCTTCGCCGTGTCGCAGAGCGTCCGGTCGTGCAGGGTCACGCGCCCCTCGTCCGGGCGCAATAGACCGGCGGTGGCCTTGAGGACCGTGCTCTTGCCTGAGCCGGATCGCCCGAACAGGACCGTCACCCCGGCGGGCGCGGTGAACTGCGCGTCCAGTTGGAACCGGTCGAAGGCATGTTTCAGGTGCAGGTCCAGCATCACGCCCCCACCCGCGCCGCAACCCGGCGCGACGCCCATTCCGACACCAGAAGCGCGCCCATCGCCACGATGATCGACACCACCACGAGCCGCAGGGCAGAGGCTTCGCCGCCCGGGATCTGCAGGAAGGCGTAGATGGCAGAGGGCAGGGTCTGGGTCTGTCCGGGGATGTTCGAGACAAAGGTGATCGTCGCGCCGAATTCACCCATCGCCTTGGCGAAGGCGAGGATCGCCCCGGTCAGCAGGCCCGGCAGCATGAGGGGCACCGTCACCGTGACAAAGACACGGACCCCCGACGCGCCAAGCGTTGCCGCCGCCTCTTCCAGCCGCGGGTCGATGGCCTCGATCGACAGGCGCATGGCGCGGACCATCAGCGGAAATCCCATGATCGCCGCTGCCAGCGCCGCGCCGGTCCAGCGGAAGGCGATACCGAGTCCGATGGTTTCGAGGAACCCACCGACCGGGGCCCTTGGCCCGAAGGTCAGAAGCAGGAGGTAGCCCGTCACGACCGGCGGGAGGATCAGCGGCAGGTGCACCAGCCCGTTGAGGATCTGCTTGCCGGGGAAGGTCCAGCGCGCCAGGGCGTAGGCGGTCAGCAACCCGAACGGCAGGGAGGCAACGACCGCCCAGAAGGAGACCTTGACCGACAGGGCCACGGCGCTCCATTCCTCCGGTCCGAGCCAGTCCATCCGTTACTCCGCGATGACCGTGAAGCCGTGCCGCAGGAAGATGTCCTGCGCCGGTCCCGTTTCGAGGAAGGACAGGAACGGCAGGGCGTCCTGTTGTTTTTCGACGATCGACGCGGCGGGGTAAAGGATCGGCGGATGGCTGTCCCGCGGGAACGCCGCTTTCACGTAGACGCGCGGTTCGGCCTGAGCGTCGGTGCGGTAGACGACGCCGAGCGGCGCCGCCCCCACCGCGACGAGGGCCAAAGCGGCGCGAACGTTGTCGGCCTGCGCGACCTGCCTTGCGACGCTGTCCCAAAGTCCCAGATGTTCCAGCGCCGCCTTGCCGTAGATGCCCGCGGGCACCGCATCGACAAGCGCCATGGCCAGTTTGCCGCCGTCCAGCCAGCCGGCCAGATCGCTGTCGGGCGTGAGCTCTGCGACCGGCCCTTCGACCCCGGCCGCAAGCACCAGCGAGTTGCCCAGCAGGTCGCGGCGGGTGCCGGGCGCCAGCAACCCGTCCTCTTCCAGCACGTCCATCCAGGCGGTGTTGGCGGAGATGAATACGTCCGCGGGCGCGCCCTGCTGGATCTGGCGCGCAAGGGCGGACGATCCGGCGTAGGAGATCACCGGGTCGTCCCCTGTTTCATCACGGTAAAGCTCCGCCACCTCGTCGAGCGCGTCACGCAGACTTGCCGCGGCGAATACGGTGATCTCGCGCGCTGCGGCGGGCGCGGCGAGCGACAGGCATATCAGAAGGGGCAAAAGCAAACGTGTCATCCCGCGTTTCTCGCACGCGACCGGCACCGTAGCCAGTTGAAAAGCCGTGAAGGCAGACGCGACCATTGGGCAATGCGTGGCGGCGTGGGGCGGTCAAGCCGAAGTGACTTTACCTTCCACAAGCTGGAGGGTTTAATGACGCAAAGGAGACCCGCCATGAACATCGGACAGGCAGCCAAGGCCACGGGGCTTACCGTCAAGACCGTGCGCTACTACGAGGATCTCGGCCTGGTGAAGGCAGATCGGGCCGAAAACGGCTATCGGGATTTCTCCGATACCGCGGTGGATCGACTGCGGATCCTGGCGCAGGCCCGGCATCTGGGGTTTGGCCTGGAAGAATGCCGCCGCCTGCTGGACCTGAACGCCGACCCGACCCGCGCCAGCCGTGACGTGCGCGCCCTGGCGATGCAGAACCTCGACACGGTCCGCGACAAGATCAGGCAGTTGAAGACGCTCGAGGCGGAGCTTCAGACCCTCATCAGCCAATGCCATGGCGACGATGACCCGGATTGCGCCATTCTGGACGGGTTGTCGGCCCGCGCCACGGCCTGATCCGGCTGCCGTCTGCGGGTGCGGCCTGATCGGCACAGCCCTGCCCCGGCAATTTGCAGACCGGCATGGCCGGTCCACACGGGGCCAGCCTGTTGACCGCCACACTCACACCAGCTCTGTCAGCCACAGGTAAAGCGGCAGGCCGAGGATGATGTTGAACGGGAAGGTCACGCCCAGCGAAAGCGTCAGGTAGATGCCCGCTTCGGCCTGCGGCAGGGCGATCTTCATCGCCGCGGGGACCGCGATGTAGGAAGCCGAGGCAGACAGGACCATCAGCAGAAAGAGGCTGCCGGTCTGCAATCCGATCACCGTTCCCACCCCCATGGCCAGAACCGCGCCGATCACCGGCATCAGCAGTCCGAAGGCGAAGAGCCCCGCACTCAGCAGATGCCGGTTCAGCAACAGGCTGCGTCCCGCCGTCAGGCCCATGTCCAGAAGGAAGAGGCATAGGATGCCAGTGAAGGGGGTGACGACGAAGGGGGCGATCATCTCCATCCCCTGGTCCTGTGTCAGCGTGCCGATCAGGAACGCCCCGGCAAGCAACACGATGGACCCATTGGCGAAGAGGTCGCGCATCGGCACGCTGCCGGAGGACCCCTGCTGCCCGAAACGGTGCGCGATCCAGAGCGCCGAGAGGATCGCGGGCACTTCCATCGTGGCAGCGACGGCAACCATGAAGCCATCGGACGCGACGCCGGTGAGTTGAAGCAGGCTGGAGGCCGCGACAAAGGTCACGATGGAGATCGACCCGTAGTGCCCGGCCACGGCGGCGGCGTTCAACGCATTCAGCCGCGTCATGCTGCGCAGCAGGCCGTAGGCGATGAACGGAATCGCGAAGGACAGCAGCAGCCCTGCGCAAAGTGCAGCGAAGACCTCGGTGTTCAGGCCATTGTCCGCAAGGCTGTGACCGCCTTTGAATCCGATGGCCAGCAGGAGGTAGATGGACATGAACTTGGCCGCGCCTTCGGGGATGGACAGATCGCTGCGGACCACGGCGGCCACGAGCCCAAGGACGAAGAAAAGGATTGTCGGCACCATCAGGTTGCCGACGAGGCTGTCGAATATCTGCATCGGTCGAAACTCCGGGAAGGGTTTCAGCCCTGTTGCCCGGATTTCTGGCATAGCTTAAATACAAATGGATGAGCAGTTGAATAGCTTGGAGCTATGAATGCGGCCGACCCTGCGCCAGATGGAATACATCGTCGCCGTGCACCAGCTTGGCAGTTTCGGGCTGGCCGCCGAAAAGCTGCATGTCAGCCAGCCAAGCCTGTCCAACCAGGTTGCGGCGGTCGAAACCGACATGGGCGTCCGGCTGTTCGACCGCGGGCGCGCCGGGGCGCGGACAACGGCCCGGGGGCTGGAGTTCGTGACCCGTGCCCGCCGCATCCTGTCGGAGGTCGAGGCCCTGCGCAGCACGATGCTGTCGGACCTGCCCTTCGGAGGGCGGCTCCGGCTGGGCGTGCTGCCCTCCATCGGGCCCTACCTGTTGCCTCAGGCGATGAAGGCGCTGCACGAAGACGAACCCGAACTGCGCGTGATCGTGCGCGAGGAAAACACCCTCAGCCTTGATGAGGGGCTGCGAAATGGCCGGTTCGATGCGGTCATTTCCACGCCCGAGGATCACCCCAACACCTTCCAGCGGCCGCTTTTCGTCGAACCGCTGTGGGTCGCTGTCGCGCAGGATCATCCGCTGGCCGGGCGCAGCCGGATCGGGGCGGCGGACCTTGCCGGCCAGCGGCTTCTGACGCTGGACACCGGCCACAGGCTGGCGCGGATCGTCTATGGCATCGCGGGCGCCAGCGGGGCGACGGTCTCGGACGACTACGAGGGGACGAGCCTCGATTCCATCGTGCTGATGGCTGCCACCGGCGCAGGCATCGGCATCCTTCCGGACCTCTTCGCCCGGCGGCAGGGCATCCACCGGAGCGAAGTCCGGGTCATGCCACTGGAGATGCCGGATGCGGACCGCACGATCAGCCTGCTGGTGCCGGTGGATCGGTCCGAGGGTCTGGCCGACCACATGGCGGGCATCCTGCGCGGCGCGGCCGAGACGCTTGACCTGGCGGTGGCGCGCGGCTGAGGCGGGGCGGGGGCCCAGGCGAGGCCATCTTCGCAGTGAGCCTCCTATTTACGCACATCGCAACGGCGCCGGTTCTCTGACCCCAGGTTTGACCGCCACGTACAGGCAAAGACCTGATTGACCCCTAAAAATTGGGTTTGCGGCGCGCGAGTTCCTCTCAAATGCGCTGTCCCGTGCTTGGCGGCACCCAAAAGACGCGCCCCATTCCCCACACAAAATCACCGGTTTCTGCGCGCCTGCGCACAGACGGTACGGGTTCTTCACCAATTCCAATTCATCGCGAAGGTCCCACATTGAGTGCAATGACAAACGGAGCGTCCCATGACCTTTAGACCTGTCTCGGCCACCACCAAAGCGCAGCCCGCCATCGAAGGCGCCGGCGTCCATCTGCATCGTGTCTTCGGCTTCGGTGATCCGTCGCTGACAGACCCGTTCCTGATGATGGACGACTTCCGCAACGACGATCCGCGGCTCTATTCGAAGGGATTTCCCTGGCACCCGCATCGCGGCATCGAAACCATCACCTACGTGCTCGACGGCGAGGTCGAGCATTCGGATTCGCTTGGCAACAAGGGCCGCCTCGGCGCCGGCAGCGTCCAGTGGATGACCGCCGGGTCCGGGATCGTGCATCAGGAAATGCCTTTCGGCAATGCCAAGGGCCAGATGCACGGGTTCCAGCTTTGGGCAAACCTGCCGTCTTCGCTGAAGTTGACTGCGCCGCGCTATCAGGACATCACCGGCAGCGACATCCCCATCGAGGGAGATGACGACGGCACGACGGTCAAGGTCATCATCGGCTCGTTCTGGGGCAAGACCGGCCCGGTCGACGGCATCGCGGCCAACCCCATGCTGCTCGACGTGTCGATCCCCGCAGGCCGCCGCAAGGTTCTGCCGGTCGATACCCGGTCAAACGCGCTGGCTTATGTGTTCGCCGGCTCCGGGACCTTCCGCGACGCCAGCGATCCGGTGGGCATCAAGGTCGAGAAGGAGTACCGCGGGCAGGAACTCAACATCCGCGACATGACCGGAAACCGCACGCTGGTCCGGTTCGGCTCGGGCGACGAGATCACCGTTCAGGCGGGCGACGAAGGCATCCGCTTCCTGCTGATGACCGGGCGCCCGATCCAGGAACCCGTCGCCTGGCACGGCCCCATCGTCATGAACACGCAGGATGAATTGCGGCAGGCTTTCAAGGAACTGAACAACGGCACGTTCATCAGGAACGCTTGACCGCGCCGGCAACCGCCTAAGTCCAACTCAAAGGAAGGAGATCAACATGGCACAACCCAAGATCGCAATCGTTTTCTATTCGACCTACGGCACCAACCATTCCGTCGCACTCGCGGCAGCAGAGGCAGCCGAGGCAGCCGGTGCCGAAGTGCGCCTGCGCCGCATCCCGGAAACCGCCCCCAAAGAGGTCGTCGAGGGGCAGGACGCCTGGAAGGCGCAACTCGAAAAGATGAAGGACATCCCGGAGGTCACGGCGGATGACATGGAGTGGGCGGACGGCTACTTCTTCTCGGCCCCGACGCGCTTCGGCGTGGTCGCAAGCCAGATGCGCGCGTTCATCGACACGCTCGGCGGGCTGTGGGGATCTGGCAAGCTGGCCAACAAGACCTTCACCGCCACGACAAGCGCCCAGAACCCGCATGGCGGGCAGGAGACGACCCTCCTGAGCCTCTACACCACCGCGATGCACTGGGGCGCGATCATCGTTGCACCGGGCTACACCGACGAGTCGATCTTTGGTGCCGGCGGCAACCCCTACGGTTTCTCGACCAAGCCGGACGGTTTCGACGACGCCGGCAAGGCTGCCCTTGCCCATCAGGCAAAACGGCTTGTGGAGATGACGGCCAAACTGGTCGGCTGACGAAAAAAAGAAAGGTCGCGCAAACCCTTGCGCGACCTCCACATCTTGCGAGGGGTGCGCAATGCCATGCGCGCCCCTTTTCTTTTTCAGAAGTCCAGATTCTCTACCGACAGGGCGTTCTGCTGGATGAAGTCGCGGCGCGGTTCCACCACGTCGCCCATCAGCTTGGTGAACAGGTCGTCGGCTTCGGTCATGTCGTCGATGGTCACCTTCAGCAGCGTCCGGGCGTTCGGGTCCAGCGTGGTTTCCCAAAGCTGGTCCGGGTTCATTTCACCCAGCCCCTTGTACCGCTGCAGCGACAGGCCTTTTTCGCCTTCTTCCAGGATCGCCTTGAGCAGTTCGAGCGGACCGTGGATCAGCTGTCTGCGGTCCTTGCGCTCGAGCGTCGCGGGGCTGCCGTAGACCGCCTGAAGGCTCTCGGTCAGGGTGCCGGTCCGGCGTGCCTCTCCGGAGCGGAGCATCGGGCCGTCCAGCGTCCGCACCTCTTCGACACCGCGCAGGATACGGGCAAGGCGGACGCCCTTGTCCTGCGTGATGCGACCGATCCAGCCACGCTCGTATTCCAGGGCCACGAGGTCGAGACGTGCGGCGACCTTGTCGGCGACGCCCTGCAGGTCCGAATCCACGGCACCGGGCACAAAGGCCCCGGCAATGGCGGCCTGTTCGAGGATGTGGCGCGGGTAGTGCGTCGGGAAGGCGTCGAGGACACGCTTGAGCTGACGCGCCTCCTCCACCACACGCACGAGATCCTGGCCGCCGATTACCTCGCCATTGCCCTGCAAGAGCTGCGCGTTCTCGATGCCCTGCTGGATCAGGTAGTCCTCAAGCGCGGTCTGGTCCTTCAGGTAGACCTCCGACTTGCCGCGCGCGACTTTGTAGAGCGGCGGCTGCGCGATGTAGAGATAGCCGCCCTCGATCAGTTCGGGCATCTGGCGGTAGAAGAACGTCAGCAGAAGCGTCCGGATGTGCGCACCGTCCACGTCCGCGTCGGTCATGATGATGATCTTGTGATAGCGCAGTTTCGAGATGTTGAACTCGTCCCGGCCGATGCCGGTCCCGAGCGCCATCACGAGGTTGCCGATTTCCTGGCTGCCCAGCATCCGGTCGAAGCGGGCCCGCTCCACGTTCAGGATCTTGCCGCGCAGGGGAAGGATGGCCTGCGTCCGGCGGTCACGTCCGGTCTGGGCAGAGCCGCCGGCGGAGTCACCCTCGACCAGAAACAGTTCGGTCTTCGAGGCGTCCTTTTCGGAACAGTCCTTCAGCTTGGCGGCGTTGAACGACACGTCCATCGCGGTCTTGCGGCGGGTCAGTTCGCGCGCCTTGCGGGCGGCTTCTCGGGCCATGGCGGCCTCGATGATCTTGCCGGTGATCTGCTTGGCCTCGGTTGGGTTTTCCTCGAACCATTCGCCCAGCTTCTCGTTCATCAGAGATTCCACCGCCGGGCGGACCTCGGACGAGACCAGCTTGTCCTTGGTCTGGCTGGAGAATTTCGGATCGGGCACTTTCACGGACAGGACTGCCGTCAGACCTTCACGGGCGTCGTCGCCGGTGAAGTTGATCTTCTCCCGCTTCGCGATCCCGCTTTCCTGCGCATACTTCTGCAACTGGCGGGTCAGCGCACCACGGAAGCCCGCAAGGTGGGTGCCGCCGTCTCGCTGCGGGATGTTGTTGGTGAAGGGCAGGACGTTCTCGTGATAGCTGTCGTTCCACCACATCGCGACCTCGACACCGATGCCGTCCCTTTCGCCTTCCATGTAGATCGGCTCCGGCATGACGGCCTGCTTCGAGCGGTCGAGGTATTTGACGAATTCACGTACCCCGCCCTCGTAGTGCAGCTCGATATGCAGCGGTTCGGCCGGGCGGTCGTCTTCGAGAATGATCCGCACGCCGGAGTTCAGGAAGGCCAGTTCGCGCAGGCGCTTTTCCAGCGTGTGGAAATCGTAGTCGAGGTTGGAGAAGGTGCCCGTGGACGCGAGAAAGCGCACCTCTGTGCCCTGCTCGCCCTCGGCATCGCCGACGACGCGAAGGTGTTCCGTGGTCTCGCCGTGCTCGAACTTGGCGTAGTGCTCCTTGCCATTGCGCCAGATGCGCAGCTCGAGCCAGACGGAGAGCGCGTTCACCACCGACACGCCCACGCCGTGCAGACCGCCGGAGACCTTGTAGGAATTCTGGTCGAACTTACCGCCGGCGTGCAGCTGGGTCATGATGACCTCCGCGGCCGAGACCCCCTCTTCGGTGTGGATGTCGGTGGGAATGCCGCGTCCGTTGTCGCGCACCGATACGCTGGAATCCGCGTGGATCTTCACGTGAACGTAGTCAGCGTGTTTGGCCAGAGCCTCGTCGATGCCGTTGTCCACGACCTCGTAGACCATGTGGTGCAGACCCGAACCGTCGTCCGTGTCGCCGATGTACATGCCGGGACGCTTGCGGACCGCTTCCAAGCCCTTGAGAACCTTGATGGAATCGGCGCCGTATTCGTATGCTTCGCTCGGCTGGTCGGACATGCCCATTTCCCTTGTTATTTTGCCCCGATTTATAGACTCCGGGCCGGGGAATGTCACGTCTCAGACACAAGATTTGGTATAAAGTTCAGGGTTTTGAAACTACGGATCCGGAGGGCCCTTCAGAGACCTCCAGCGCCTGCGCCCGGTCGCCCAGTTCGGCGAAAAGTTCCGGTCCCGTCCCGGTCATCCAGGCCTGTGCGCCCAAAGCGCTTATCTCGTCGAAAAGGGCGGCGCGGCGTCCGGCGTCGAGGTGCGCGGCGACCTCGTCCAGCAGCAGGATCGGCGGGTGCCCTTCGTCCGCCGCAAGCGCCCGGGCGTTCGACAGGATCAGCGAGATCAGCAGCGCTTTCTGTTCACCGGTCGAGCAGTCGGCGGCAGGCACCCCCTTGGCCGCGAAGGTGCCGATCAGGTCGGCGCGGTGGGGACCCACAAGCGTCCGCCCCGCCGCCAGATCCCGCCTGCGGCTTTCCTCCAGCGCGACGCGAAGATCGGCGGCAGAGCCGGGCATCTCGCCGTCGCCATGCACGAGGTCCAGCGTCGCGGCCGGGAAGCGCGTCTCGGCGCCGTCCTGCGCCTCTGCGATCCGGTCGAGCGCGGCCAGCCGGTTGACGTGCAATGCTGCCCCTGCCTCTGCCATCTGGCGTTCAAGGGCCGTGTACCAGTGCGGGTCCCGAACCATGTCCTTCAGGAGCCTGTTACGTTCCCGCATCGCCTTGTCGTAGTCGAGCGCCGCCTGCGCGTGATCGGGGAAAAACGACAGGGCGATCCGGTCGAGGAACCGCCGCCGCCCCTCCGCCCCTTCGATCCACAGCCGGTCCATGGCGGGGATGAGCCAAACCGCGCGGGCGATCCGTCCAAGGGCAACCTGGCTGGCCTGCTTGTCGTCTATACGCACATTGCGCGCCGCGCCGCCTTCGGACGTAAACGCGATTTCGTGCGTACCTTGCGGATTTTCCAGCGTCCCGGTGATCTTCCAGCCAAGGGATTCCGGTCGCCGGGCCATGTCCTGCGCCGACGCCCGCCGCAGACCCCGCCCCGGCGAGAACAGGGACACGGCTTCGATCAGGTTGGTCTTGCCCGACCCGTTCGGACCCCAGATCGCCACCGGACGGTGATCGACGTCGATGACCACCCGCTTGTGCGAGCGGAAATGCGACAGGCTCAGGTGCGACAGGTGCACGGTTGCGCCCCTGGCTGGTGGTTCGAAGGGGTATGTCTGCCCGAGGCCGCGATTCTTCGCTGAAAAATCGGCGCTCTCCCGGTCACACGCGCATCGGCATTACCACGTAGACCGCGCTGGTGTCGTTGCCTTCCCGCATCAGGGTCGGATCGCCGGACGAGTTGAACATGAATACCGCGTTCTCCCGGTCCACCTGGCTGGCGATTTCCAGCAGGTATTTCGCGTTGAAGCCGATCTCCAGCCGCTCGTCGCCGTAGGCAACCGCCAGTTCTTCCTCTGCCGCGCCGCTGTCGGGGGCGTTGACCGACAGGATGAGCCGGTCCTCGTCAAGCTGCAGCTTCACAGCGCGCGACCGTTCCGACGACACGGTAGCCACACGGTCGACCGCCTTGGCGAACTCGGAGGCGTCGACTTCCAGCTTGCGTGTGTTGCCCTGCGGGATGACGCGTGTGTAGTCGGGGAAGGTGCCGTCGATGACCTTCGAGGTCAGCGTGATGTCGGGTGTCGCGAACCGGACCTTGGTTTCGGAGACGGAAACGGCGATATCCATGCCGTCCTCGTCGAGAAGCTTGCGCATTTCACCCACGGTCTTGCGGGGGACGATCACGCCGGGCATGTCCGCGGCGCCGTCGGGCAGCGGCGCGTCGATGCGGGCCAGCCGGTGGCCGTCGGTCGCGACGCAGCGCAGGGCCGGACCGCCATCGCCGTCGGCCACATGCATGTAGACGCCGTTCAGGTAATACCGTGTTTCCTCGGTCGAGATTGCGAACTTGGACTTGTCGAACAGGCGGCGGAGGACTTCGGCCTTGGCGGTGAAGTTCGAGCCGTATTCGGACGATGCCATGACCGGGAAGTCTTCTTTCGGCAGCGTCGCGAGGCTGAAGTTCGAACGGCCCGCAGACACTGTCAGCCGCCCGGTGCCCGGTTCCTCGGCAAGGGCAACAAGCGATCCGTCCGGCAACTTGCGAACGATCTCGTGCAGGGTGACGGCGGACACCGTGGTGCCGCCCGGCTTCTCGACCTGGGCCACGGCCTTGTCGAGAACCTCGATATCGAGGTCGGTGGCGCGGAACGTGACCGTCTCGCCTTCCGCCTCGAT
The DNA here is from genome assembly GCF_002814095.1 of Sagittula sp. P11. Taxonomy (NCBI): domain Bacteria; kingdom Pseudomonadati; phylum Pseudomonadota; class Alphaproteobacteria; order Rhodobacterales; family Roseobacteraceae; genus Sagittula; species Sagittula sp. P11. Next base: position 2,145,146 of record NZ_CP021913.1, on the reverse strand, counting down.
AAGGACGTTGGCCAATATCGGAATGGTATTGCGCCGCTCCACGACCGATTGCGCCTGCGCGACCGCGCGCAGAAGCGCCGCCCGTTCCATGCTGATCTTCATCGCACTACACCCTCTCCGCCAGTCCGGACGCGCACGTTAGCGCGGAGCGGACCCCGCTCCAAGCCGGTTTTCGCCATTTGTCTGTTGGATTTCCGGAAGCGTCAAGGCGCGCCGCCCCGAAACGGCGTGCCACGGCTCCAAGTGTTGTGAGGCAGACTCAGGATGCGCCTTTTCAGGCCTCCAGAGCGCGGCGCAGCATCTCCACATCTTCGTCGATCTGGCCGTCCTGCTGGCGCAGCTCTTCGATGCGCCGCACGCCGTGCATGACGGTGGTGTGGTCGCGCCCGCCAAAGCGGCGGCCGATCTCCGGAAGGGACCGCGATGTGAGCTGCTTGCACAGGTACATGGCCACCTGCCGCGGACGGGCAAAGTTGCGGACCCGCTTCGGCCCGATCATGTCCGACAGGCGGATGTTGTAGTGCTCGGCCACCTTGCGCTGGATCTCGTCGATGGAGATCTTGCGCTCCGACGCGCGCAGCACGTCGGCAAGACTGTCCTGCACGAGATCCATGTTGATCGGTTTGCCGACCAGCGAGGCGAAGGCGAACAGACGGGTCAGCGCCCCTTCGAGCACGCGCACGTTCGTCGAGATACGATGCGCGAGGAATTCAAGCACGCCATCGTCGATCTGCAGGCCCGGGTGCATGCCGCGATAGACCTCGACCTTCGACTGCAGGATGCCGAGGCGGAGTTCGTAATCGGTCGGATGCAGGTCGACGACGAGGCCGGACTGAAGCCGCGAACGGATGCGGTTTTCCAGGTCCTTGATCTCGTCCGGGGCACGGTCGGCGGAAATGATGATCTGCTTGTTCTGGTCCACGAGCGCATTGAACGTGTGGAAGAACTCTTCCTGCGTGGAATCCTTGCCCGCGATGAACTGCACGTCGTCGACCATCAGCACGTCGACGGAGCGGAACATCTCCTTGAAGTCCATCATCTTTCGTTCGCGCAGCGCCTGCACGAAGCGGTACATGAACTGTTCTGCCGACAGGTACAGCACGGTCAGACCGGGATTGCGCTGCGACAGCTCCCACGCAATGGCGTGCATCAGGTGCGTCTTACCAAGGCCAACACCACCATACAGGAACAGCGGGTTGAACGTCACCGGACCGCCCTCGGCCACGCGGCGCGCGGCGGCGTGAGCCAGTTCGTTCGGTTTGCCGACCACGAAGGTGTCGAAGGTAAATCGCATGTCCAGCGGCGCACCCGGCAGCTGCTGGTCGCGGGAAGACGTGACCGGCGCCTGCTCCGTTTCCGGAAGGTTCAGCGGTTTGGCCTTTTCCTCGGCCTTGTCGCTGGGGTCGTCCACGATCCCGGCCTGGAATGCCAGACGGCGCGCCGACGGTTCCACCGTGGAAATCTGTGCCAGAAGCATGTCGCCGAAGTTCTGCGAGACGTACGTCCCGAAGAAGTTCGTCGGTGCCTGCAGCGTTACGATGCCCTCAGGCGTAACTCCGCGGAAGCGCAACGGCTCGATCCAGGTCTTGTAGTTGTTCTGACCGATCGTCTTGCAAATCTGCTCTTGGAGGGCGCCCCATTGTTCTTTTGTCATCCGCCAACTGTGTCCTCAGTTCCGTTCCTGCTCTCCGCCTGCCGACGGACGCGTTCACGCACAGCGAGGAACAGAACAGCCCGCTCGTAACCCGTAAGGTTCGAGGCGTGGAGCGACTGCTCCAACGATCCACCGATTCCCGCGCCCGATGTCCCCTCGGTGCGCAGGTCCGAAGACCCGGTCTGTATCCTGGACATGGCCAGGGTTTCCCCTGAACATCATCAAAAGCACTTCAAGTGCCCTGACAAGTTTGCCCCCGCTTTCCCCAATGAACGCGTGGGCTGGCAGCCTTGTCCCCCCAGTGCGACGTGACTCGCTCGGTGAAATTACCAACCTTCGTCAGTTTCCGGCAACCGATCTTGTAGCTTGACTCGGTGAATCCGGAAAAAGAATCTGGCGTTCCTGCAACACCTTGAAAACGCAAAAAAGCGCCCTTGTGAGGGCGCTTTTTCAACACATGGTATTGGTATTGCTGGCGCTTCAGGCGCCGATCGACTTCACGCGTGACGCGAGGCGCGACATCTTGCGGGAAGCGGTGTTCTTGTGGAACACGCCCTTGGTCACGCCGCGCATCAGTTCGGGCTGGGCCGCCTTCAGCGCTTCCTGTGCCGCGGACTGATCGCCGGATGCGATCGCCTCTTCGACCTTGCGGAGGTAGGTGCGGATGCGCGAGCGACGTGCCTTGTTGACGGCGTAACGCTTTTCCGACTGACGTGCGCGCTTCTTGGACTGGGGTGTGTTTGCCATGATGATCGGTCCTGTTCGTGGTATCGGTTCAAGTTCTCTGTGACGACGCAATGCCTCTCAGGACCCGAACGGACTGCGGGACCGATTCTTGCCTGAGCGGGCATCACGCGCATGTATGACGGGCGCCTATATAGCACACACCCGGTTTCGGCAAGCATCACGTTCGGATGCTTGCCGGAATCTGTACTTTCCGGCCTGATCCGCGGTCAGCGGTCCCGGAACTGGGCCGAGCGCTTTTCCATGAATGCGCCCATGCCCTCCTTCTGGTCCTCGGTGTTGAACAGCGCGTGGAAGGCACGGCGCTCGAACAGCAGACCCTGGGACAGCGTCGTCTCGTAAGAGATGTTCACCGCTTCCTTGCAGGCGATGGTCGAGATCATCGACTTCTCTGCGATCTTCTCGGCCGCGGCGCGGGTCTCTTCCATCAGTTGCTTTGCCGGCACGACGCGGCTGACGAGGCCGGAACGCTCCGCCTCTTCCGCGTCCATGAACCGGCCGGTCAGCGTCATGTCCATCGCCTTTGACTTGCCGACAAAGCGGGTCAGGCGCTGCGTGCCACCAAGACCGGGAATCACCCCGAGGTTGATCTCAGGCTGGCCGAACTTCGCGTTGTCGGCGGCGATGATGAAGTCGCACATCATCGCCAGCTCGCAACCGCCACCCAGCGCGTATCCAGCAACGGCGGCGATGATCGGTTTGCGGGTGCGGCCGATGGTGCCGCCTTCCGCCCCGAAGAAATCCGACAGGAACATGTCGACGTAGCTCTTGTCGGACATTTCCTTGATGTCGGCACCGGCGGCGAACGCTTTCTGCGAACCGGTGATGATGATGCAACGCACCTTGTCGTTGCCATCAGCTTCCTTCAGCGCCTGGCACAGCTCTCCCAACATCTCGGAGTTGAGAGCGTTCAGGGCGTCGGGGCGATTGAGTCTGATGGTGGCGACGTGGTCTTCTACTTCGACGATGATCGTCTCATAGGCCATGAGAATAGGGCTCCGTCCGGTTCCGTCAGAGGCCAAGCCTTAACACTTCGGTGAAGACGATCAAGCTTATCTTTGGCAGGTCGGGCAGAAGAAGGACGACCGCCCCGACTGCACGATACGCTGGATCTTACTGGTGCAACCGGGCGCCCTGCATGGCTCACCCTCACGTCCGTAGACGTCAAAGCTGTGCTGGAAATATCCAAGTTCTCCATCGGCTTGCCGGAAATCCCGGAGAGATGATCCGCCCGCCGCGATGGCGTCGTCCAGCACGTCGCGGACGATGGGAACCAGCGCCGAAATCCGCGCCGCGGAGATGCGGACACAACGTCGCGCCGGATGGATGCCGCCACGGAACAGCGCTTCACAAACGTATATGTTGCCCAGTCCGGCGACGATCTTCTGGTCCAGAAGCGCGGATTTGACCGGCATGTTCCGCCCCTTGAGTCGCTCCACGAGGTGGGATTCGGTGAAGGCATTGCTCAGCGGTTCCGGACCGATCCGGGCGAGCAGCGGGTGCGCCTCGGCCGCCTGCGTGGGCATCAGGTCCATGGCGCCGAAGCGACGCGGATCGTTGAACGTGACGCGGGCGCCGTTCTCCATGTCGAAGACGACGTGATCGTGTTTCTCCGGCATGGGATGCGCGTGCACGAACTGGCCGAGGGGATCGCCCGACACCAGCATCCGTCCGGACATACCGAGGTGGATCAGCAGGGTTTCGTCCGTGGACAGGTCGGCGAGGATGTACTTTGACCGCCGGCGAAGCTGCAAGACACGCGCCCCGGTCAGCCGTTCGGCCATCCGTTCTGGAAAAGGCCAGCGGAGGTCGGGCCGGTTGACCTGTGCGCGCGCGATGACCTGGCCTTCCATGACGGGGGCCAGACCGCGGCGCACGGTTTCGACTTCGGGCAGTTCGGGCATTGCGCATCTCCGGGGAGGTGAAGCCGACATGTAGTCAGCGACCGGCGCCCCGTAAAGCGCACGGCATCGCCATAGCTGTCCGCACGACCTCCCGGCGTCTTGATCGGCCCCGCCCGGGCGCATACGTCCCTCGCGCTGCCGGCGTCCGCATTCCTGCGACCCAACGCAACGCGCCGCATTGCAGAGCGATGCCTACGCCCTATAAGTCTCTGCGACACGAAAGGACGCCTCGCATGAACGACACCAGCGGAAAAACCACCCATTTCGGCTTCTCCGAAGTGCCGGAGGGCGAAAAGGCGGGGCGTGTTCAGGGGGTCTTCCGATCCGTGGCGTCCAAGTACGATGTCATGAACGACGCCATGTCATTCGGCATTCACCGCGTCTGGAAGGACGCGATGATGGACTGGCTCGCGCCGCGCCGCGGTACGAAGCTGCTGGATGTGGCGGGTGGCACCGGCGACATTTCCTTCCGCTACCTGAAACGTGCGGGCGACGGGCATGCGACCGTGCTCGACCTGACGGAACCGATGCTGGTCGAGGGTCGGAAACGGGCCGAGGCGTCATCCCTTGGCGACCAGCTCGACTGGGTGGTGGGCGACGCGATGAAGCTGCCGTTCCCGGACAACAGCTTCGACGTCTACACGATCTCCTTCGGCATCCGGAATGTCACCCGCCCGCAGGAAGCCCTGAACGAGGCATACCGCGTGCTGCGTCCGGGCGGACGGCTGATGGTGCTCGAATTCTCGCAGATTCCCAACGACCTGATGCAGTGGGCCTATGACCTCTATTCGTTCCACATCATCCCGCGCATGGGACAGGTGATCGCCGGGGACCGCGACTCCTACCAGTATCTCGTTGAATCCATACGCAAGTTTCCAGACCAGGAAACCTTCCTGGGAATGGTGCGCGCGGCGGGCTTCGGCAATGCGAAGTACCGGAACCTGTCGATGGGCGTGGCCTGCCTGCATTCGGGCTGGAAGCTTTGAGGGGTCCGCACAACATCTGGCGCCTGATCCAGACAGGCGCGACGCTTGAACGGACTGGCGCGATGCGCGTGGTTCTGGATGCCTTCGACGCGCCCGCACCGCTGCGGGTGGCCGCCCGGGTGCTCGGCTGGCCCTTCAAGTGGCTGGGCGATGAGGGCGATCCGTCCACACCGCCCGCGGTGCGCGCCCTGACGGCGCTTGGCCCGGCCTACATCAAGTTCGGCCAGATCCTGTCGACCCGGCCAGACGTGGTCGGCGCCGAGATGGCGACCCAGTTGCGCGTCCTTCAGGACAAATTGCCCCCCTTCTCGATCGAAGAGGCCAAGGAGCAGGTTCTGGCCGAGATCGGCCTGCCCGTGGACGAGATCTTTGCCGAGTTCAGCGAACCCGTCGCCGCGGCCTCCATCGCGCAGGTGCACAAGGCCACGCTACGCGAGACCGGCCAAAGCGTCGCCGTGAAGGTTCTACGGCCCGGAATCGAGCGGGCCTTCCGCCGCGACATCGACGCTTTCTATTTTGCAGCCTGGGTGATCGAGACGCTGTCGCCCTCGTCCCGCCGCCTGCGGCCCCGCGAAGTCATCGCGCATTTCGAAGGCGTGGTGATGGGCGAACTCGATCTTCGCCTCGAATCCGCCGCCGCGAGCGAATTTGCGGCGAACACGGAAAACGACGAGGGCTTCCAGCTTCCGCAGGTCAACTGGATGCTGTCGGGCCGTCGCGTCATGACCATGAGCTGGGCCGAAGGCGTTCCGCTTGGCGACAACGCCGCCATCGACGCCATGGGCCACGACCGCGTCGCCCTTTCCCAGCGTGTCCTGCAACTGTTCCTCAACCACGCGCTGCGCGACGGCTTCTTTCATGCCGACATGCACCAGGGCAATCTGAAGGTCGCGCCGAATGGCGATATCATCGCCTATGATTTCGGCATCATGGGGCACATCGACGAATACACGCGCCGGGTCTACGCCGAGATCCTCTTTGGTTTCATCCGGCGCGACTACAAGCGCGTCGCCGAGGTGCACTTCGAAGCGGGCTACGTGCCCGCGGACCGCGACATCGACGAATTTGCCCGCGCGCTCCGCGCCGTCGGAGAGCCCATCTTTGGCATGGACGCGACCCGCATCTCGATGGGCAAGCTGCTGGCCTACCTGTTCGAGGTGACGGAACGGTTCGGCATGGAAACACGGACGGAGCTGATCCTCCTGCAACGCACCATGGTGGTTGTGGAAGGCGTCGCCCGATCCCTTGATCCGCACATGAACATCTGGCGCGTCGCCCAGCCCGTGGTCGAAGACTACATCAAGAAGTCCATCGGCCCGCGCGCGGCTGCGTCGGATCTGATGAAGACGGCGGCGGTGATGGCCCGGTTCGGTCCGCGCCTGCCCAAGCTGGTGGAGGCCGCCCTGATCCGACAGTCCCAGCCCGAACCGGAGCAGCGCCGCAATCCCTGGCCCGCACGGCTGTTCTGGGCTTCGGGCGGTGCCGCAGCCTCTGCCGCGGTCATCCTGCTTGCTCCGTTCTTCGGATAGGTCGAGCTGCCTGACCTACAAATGAAAAACGGCGGCAATATTGCCGCCGCTCTCTATGCTTTGTTTGTCGACCTTAATGTCGACGCGGCCTCACTTGGTGCCGGTCGAGGAGTCGTTGTTGGTGCCCGCAGTGATCGCGATGACAGCGGCGATACCACCGATGACGACCAACGCCGGCACCGCGGAAACCTGCGAGGATGCAAACGGGTCAGCCTGCTGGGCAGAAGCCGGCGCGCTGAAGGAAGCTGCGAGGGCCACGACCGCCGCGATGGTAGAGATCTTTTTCATGACTATGCTCCAGTCTCAGAATGATGGACGCGGTACGCCCTACTTCAGGCAACGTAGCGTTTTCAGTGCTGCCTATCAAATGGCAAATTCTGCAGGTGCGCGGAACGGCACCTTGTCGCCTGCAAAATTCACCGGTTTGCGCCACCAGTGTGGCACGTTTGCATGTTTTTTCCGCGCATGCGAAATACGGATCCCCACGAGAAGCCCATACACGTTGAAGATGCATCGATCTTTTCGCTTCTTAACCAAGATTTTCCTTCCTTCGCGTCCAAGTTTTTCGAATCGGCAACCGCCATCGTGCGTCATTGCCGTGCCTGTCGCAGGCCTCCAATCTCTTCCGAGGTCGCCTCGGTCCCGTCGGCGAAGCGCAAGAGGACCGTCCCGTCGTCATTGCGCACCTCGTCTATGCGGCTGTAGACACGCGCCATGGTAGAGCCATCGAACCGCTGGTCGATGTAGCTTTCCACGTCGAAACGGTAGATGCCGGGGGGCAGAGGGTTGCCTTCGCTGTCGCCTCCGCCCCAGAACACCACCTCCTCGCCGACATCGATGTCGAAGCGCTGCACCTCTTCTCCGCCCGCGTCGCGCACCACCAGCACGGCGCGGTCTGCGTCCTCGGAATAATCGGGGCGGATCGTCACGGGGGCACCGTCGAACATGGCGGGTGCGCGGACCAGCCCTTCCATCCCGATCCAGCGACCGAATTCATTCAGCGAATTGCCGCCCAGGGTTGCACTGATGTTGCGGAGCAGTTCGTTGGTCTGCACCTGCTGTTCTACAGAGGAGAACGTCGCTAGCTGCGTCGCATACTCCGTCGAGTCGACGGGGTTCAGCGGATCCTGGTTCTGCACCTGCACGGTGAGCATCTTGAGGAACGTCTCAAAGTCGGAACTCAGAACGGCCCGCGTGTTCTGCTCGACCGACGGCTTCTGGGCCGTCTGGCCGGACTGGTTGCCATACAGTGGCGCTGGATCAGAGACAGTGACCATGTTTCCTCACATCCTGATGTCGAGGCCATCGGCCCCATCGGTTTCGATGCCCGGCAGAGGCGCGAGGTCGTCATCCACAGCTGGAACCAAATCGAGCGCATCGCCAAGAGATGTTTCGCGTTGGCGTCGTTCCTCGCCAAAGGTGAACCCGGCATTTTCATAGCCGGCGTCTGCCAGATTCCGCGCCAGCTCGTCTACATGGCGGCGCATCAGGTCCAGCGTCTCGGTCCGGTCCGCCTGGATGTTCACGACAAGACCGTGCTCGCCGGAATGCATGTACATCCGAACCCGGCCAAGTTCCTCCGGCGACAAACGAAGCTCGACCGTCTGGTCGCTCAGACGTGCGAACGCCTCCGAGACCTGCCGGATCACAGCACTGGGGTCGGTCCTGTTAAGCGGTTGATACTGCGTTCCACCGGCTTGGTTTGCCTGCGACGCGCCGCTTGAGGACGCCCCGCTCACGGGAAGATCGGTGCCGCCGACATCCTCTTCGGTAACATCCTCAAAGGCCTGCAGTGCGACCGCAATAGTGGTCCCAGCCGGGTCGGGCCATCGCGCAGTTGTGGACGGGTCGGTTGGCTGAGTCGTGGTCGCAAGCGCAGCGCCGCTCACCACAGTTTTATTGTCGGTTCCAGCATCGCTTGTCTCCCGATTGGCGACATTCTCACGCTCATTGTTCTTCAATATCTGACGGACAATGACCGATTCTGACGAAACTGAATGCTGCGCTACGCTAACTTCGTCTCTTGTTGCGTACATGGCGACGGGCGAAGGGTCGGCAGCGTCCCTATGCTGAGTGGCAGACAGTTCAGAAGCAAGCGGAGTCATTTCTCTCGCACGGTCTTGCGGTTGCGTTACCGCAGTCGACATGCCTTCGGACCCCACACGACCAGCGACGATATTGGGCTCGCAGTTTGCGCCCGGAGGATTGGCTTCCGAGTTCTTAACGCCCCAAGTCGGTTCCTGATGGCGCTGGTCAGAACCAAGAAAAGTGCCGCTGGTATGCCGCAACATTCCACGCTTTGGTTCAGGACCGACGATTTGGGGTGATGCGATTTCATTATTCTGGTTACTGATGGCTTTCGGTACATCCTTGGAGGTTTCGGCAACACCGGAAAGCTGCAAGGTCTTGGCTGTTAGGTCCGTCTTATCGACCTTCTCGATACCGTGTCGAGACTGTTGGGCGCGGCCTGAGGTTCGCAATAGATCCCCAGGAAAAACCGCTTCCTTTGAAGCGTCTCCCGAAAGTGTCGTTTCCTTTTTGCTGATATCAAATCTGAGAGAGCTTCGATCACGGACGGCCGCATCGCCGTCATTATGTGGACTCAGTTCGGTTGTCGCGACGGAATAAGGCTTGGTTCCATCTGAGTTTTTCTTGCTCCTATTTGTACCTTCAGAAATTAACGTCTCCGGAGCCCCTCCCGCTGTGAGCTTTTTTTGAGAAATCTCAGAGAACGAGATTACCTGGCTTGCGGCCCCAGTTCGAGGCTCGTCAAACCTCGATCTAATTGTACTTTCCTTGCTCTCCGCCACTGCCGAAAGGCCTTGAGCAGCAAAATTCTCTAGAAGTCCGAGGTCTTTTTCCAACTGGTTCTTTGACGACTGAACGTGTGAACCACCAGAAAGTGATGCACCAATAGCTATGCTGCGTTGCCCGTGATTAACACCAACAACATTGCCAGTGTTTCGATCTGGTCCACTGTCCGCTCTGGTGAACCGCAGTGAGGCAGGACTACTCTCGATATCACTTTCGATTACCCTATTTGCAAACCTTGAGACACCCTTGTTATTATCGGAGTCGCTTGCCTCCAAATTCATGCTTTGAGGCTCTGCATTGAAACGGTTAGAGTTTAATTCAAGGCCATTCTTGGTGTATTGGAGCTGATCCGAACGCGCGACTCTATCCTTTCCGAATTCTCCATTTTGACTTTCTACAGGAAGTACTGAGGCGGGAGATGCCTGATCTCGGCTTTTGGGGCATGAGTATTTTTCTAAATCAATATTATCCGGGGACAAGCTGCTCGGCGACCTTTTTAAGGCTGGTTCAGGGCGAATGAGTACATTACTTGGGACGTGTAGTCCCTCTAGAGAATGTCCAACTGATCTTTGGTTTTCTGATTCTCTTCGAGTCCTCGGGTGTCCGAAGCCGGCATCTTCCAAAGACTCGCCTATCTGAAGCTCTGACGAAGTATCAGGATCGAAAATGGCGCTTTCTTCAAAGCTCGTCGATTTTTCATCAGAATTTTCAATGTCAACGGAATCAGTTTCGACAGCATCAGCTTCTTGTACATCGGCCTCCTGTGCGGCTGATCTCACAAGGCGTGCACCATCTCCATCCTTTGCAGCGGACCGTTTCTCGCTGTTCATACCATCCGGACGCGCCTGAGACCCACTTTCAAAGATCTGATCGAAATCCTCACCGCTGTTACGGTTCTGACTCTGCCCTTTGGAACCGGCCGCTCCGGCAAGGCTAATCGGGTTTGTCGGTTGAATAAACATGGCAGCTCCGGGAGTTCTTCCGCACCTGGAACGTAAGGCCAACATCCTTACCAGTTCTTTACTGAACTCGCGGCAAAAGGTTCCAACTGAGTCGAATTGGAGAGAATGACCATGGAGCTGACACCGGATCTGCCTCTTGCTGCCCGAAGCAATGAGCGAAAATTGCGGGACGCGGCGCTCGAGTTGGAAGCGAACTTCCTCGCTGAAATGTTGAAGGCGGCTGGCGTGGGCGAAACCCCGGAAGCGTTCGGTGGCGGCGCCGGGGAGGACCAGTTCTCGTCCATGCTGCGTCTCGAACAGGCGCGCCAGATGGCAGCAAACGGAGGCGTAGGACTCACGGAAATGATCTTCGAGGCACTGAAGGAGAGAGCCCATGGATGAGCGCACATTGACCCAACGACTGGAAGACTTGATCGACGCCGAGCGGGCTGCGCTCATCAGCGGCGATTTCGACCGGATTTCGGAACTGTTGGACGAGAAGGAACGCCTCGTCGGATCCCTGCACGATCTGCCGCTCGACCGAGACGTGCTGACACCGCTCAGCGACGGACTGCGGCGGAATCAGGAACTTTTTGACGCCGCCTTGGCAGGTATCCGTAACGTTGCAGCGCGTCTGGGCGACCTCAACCGCGTCAGGAAATCCGTCGAAACCTATGATTCCGCCGGTAAGAAGCACAGCCTGTCCGCCCCGGAGGTGCAGCGCCTCGAAAGGCGCGCGTGAGTTTCGTCAAATTATCGAGATAGCAGGTGGAGGTCGTAGCGCTCCCTTAGGACTCAACGGCGAAGTTGGCAGCGCACCTGAAAAGGGTGGCGCAGGCCGAGGAAGGTTCGGGCTGTACGCGTCAGAAAGACGTCAGAGATGCCGTTCGCGGCAAAAGCAACCGGCGCAAAGCGCCTTTTGAACAGCAAGGACAAAACATGTCTAGCATCCTGACGAACAATGGCGCGATGGTCGCGCTGCAGACCCTGAAGACGATCAATTCCAGACTGTCCCAGACCCAGGAACAGATCTCTACGGGCAAGCGTGTATCCAGCGCAAAGGACAACTCGGCGGTCTGGGCGATTTCCAAGGTGATGGAAGCCGACGTCAAAGGCTTCAAGGGCATCTCGGACAGCCTGAACCTTGGCCAATCGACCGTCTCCGTTGCGCGCCAAGCGGCCGAAACCGTCTCCGAACTGCTCACCGACATCAAGGGAAAGATCGTCGCTGCGCAGGAAGAGAACGTCGACCGCGACAAGATCCAGGACGATATCAGTGCGTTGCGCGACCAGATCGCAGCGGTCGTCGGTGCAGCCCAGTTCAACGGTCTCAACCTGCTGTCGAACACCAGTCTCACGGCCGGGTCAGGTATCATCAACATCCTTTCGTCGCTCGATCGTTCCGGTGACGGTGTGACCGCGTCCGACATTTCCGTACGCAAGCAGGATCTCGGCACAGGGTCGTCCAGCATCGGCGCGTCCCTGACCGCCCTGACTGGTGCCAACAACGACGCGACAGGGGATGGTGACGGCGCGGCCTTCGTGATGACCGGCAACAACACCACGGCGCCGGCAGGCACGACGACCTTCGGAACGGCCTCGACCGACACGGTGGTAGCAGGCACCGGTTTCTCCATCGCGATCACCGGCACGGCGGGCAACGGCCTGGCCGCAACGACAGATCGCAACGACATTTCCTACGTCGCCCGCGATGGCGACACGATGGCGGAAGTCGTTGCCGGTCTTGCCGCGGCGTTCAACAGCTATGCAGCGGCCGACCTTGGCACCGACATCGGAACCGTCGGGGCTGTTGTCCAGAACGGCAACGAGATCGTGTTCACTGGTCACCAAGTGACCGGCGACAACTTCTCGTACACGCTCAACCAGTACAACACCGATGCCTCCACGGTCATCGGCGGCAAGCTCGAAGCGCTGGGTGATATCGACGTCACGACACAGACCGGCGCAGACACAGCCCTGGCGGACATCGAGGGGTTGATCCAGATCGCAATCGACTCGGCCTCTGCCTTCGGTTCTGCGCAGGGCCGTATCGAAACGCAGACGGACTTCATCTCCGGTCTGACCGATGCGCTCAAGTCCGGTATCGGCACACTGATCGACGCGGACATGGAAGAAGCCTCGGCGCGTCTGCAGGCGCTTCAGGTCCAGCAACAGCTGGGCGTACAGGCGCTGTCGATCGCGAACCAGGCGCCGCAGTCGCTGCTGTCGCTGTTCCAGTAAGATCACGTTTTGGAGGCTGGAGAAATCCAGCCTCCGATATTCGAAAATCATGATCCTCTAGATCAGAAGGTTCTCCTGTGAACGTCCAGACCCAAGCGCTACGTGCCTACGCTCAAAATGCCCGGACAACCCAGACTCCGCGCGGCACCGAATATGAGCTGATCGCACGCGTCACACACCGTATCAAAGCGGCAGCAGAAGCTGGTCCAATGGCATATCCGAAACTTGTCGAAGCGCTCTCCGACAATCAAAGGTTGTGGACTACGCTTGCCATCGATGTTGCCGACGACGGCAACGCCCTGCCGCAGGATCTTCGTGCCAGGATCTTTTATCTTGCCGAATTCGTCCAGCAGCAAACGTCCAAGGTCCTGACGCGAAAGGGCCGGATAACGCCGCTGCTGGAAATCAATGCCGCCATCCTCAAGGGGTTGAGCGGCCGGAGGACAAGCAGATGAGCGGACTGGTGCTAAAGCTGGGTCCCAGGGAACGAGTCCTGATCAACGGTGCCGTGATCGAAAACGGTGACAAGCGAAGCAGGTTGTCCATCGTCACACCGAACGCCAACGTTCTGCGCCTCAGGGATGCGATCCATCCGGATGAAGCGCGGACACCGGTGCGGCGACTGTGCTACACGGCGCAGCTGATCCTGACCGGCGATGCGCACCCGGAAGACGCGCGTTCGCAGCTTCTGCCAAGGATCGAGGAGTTGAGCCATATTCTGGTCGATCCGGACAGCCGGAGGCTGCTGACACAGGCGACGGATGCACTGCTGGGCGACCAGTTCTACCAATGCCTCAAGGCGTTGAGAGCCTTGATCCCGCGCGAAGACCGGCTTTTGGCAACAGGTGCGAAGTAATGCCTATCACGCCCATGATCCCGGGGTCGGGTTTGATCGGATGGCAGGTTCTTCAGACCACGATGTCCAAGCAGAGGACGGCGTTCAACGCCAGTGCGGACCTCGCCCGGGATACCGACTACTTCAAGGAGAAGATTGGCACCATCGAGTCGGGCAACGATCTCGTCAAGGACCGGCGGCTCTTGAGTGTCGCGCTGGCCGCCTTCGGACTGAGTGACCAGGTCGACAGCACGTACCTCATCAAGCGTGTCCTGAACGAGGGCGCGGAAGATGACGGCGCCTTGGCCAACAAGCTGAAGGATGGCCGCTACATCGCCCTCGCCCGCGCGTTCAGCTTCGAGGAAACCACCAGTTTTCCTTTCCAGGAAGGCGGGTTCGCGGACGACATTCTGGCCTCTTACGACGAGCGCATTCGGGGCGATCTCGCCGACCTGCTGGAACAGCCGGAATACGCGACCAATCCCCTTGCCGCCGCGACGCTTGAATCCACAGTGCTGGACGGACTCGAGACGACCAAAAACTATTTCAGGGAATCCATCGGATCGGTGACCAGTGTGGACGACCTGATGAAGGACAACGATCTTTTGAAGGTCGCGCTCACCGCATTCGGTGTAGAGGATCGCACCAACAGCAGGGCCCTTCTGAAGCGTGTTTTCGAAGAGGGTGCAAGCGATCCCGGAGACCTGGCAAACGTCCTTGGGGACAGGGGTCTGATCGCGATGACCAAGGCGTTCGGCTTCGACGCCGAGCCGACGACAGCAATCAGGACCAACGGGTTTGCGGACAAGATCATCGACAACTATCAGTGGCAGATGTTCGAGGATGCTGTGAACGAGGTGAACCCGACCATCGGCATCGCTCTCAGTTTCCAGCGTGGGGCACCGGCGCTGGCGGGCCTCGACAGCTCCGAAAACACAAAGTGGTTCAACGTCTTGGGTGATTCCACCATGCGGGAGGTGTTCCAGACCGCCTTGGGCCTTCCCGGCAGTTTCAGCCAGATCGACATCGACAAGCAGGTTGAGATGCTGAAGGAAAAGGCCGCCAGCCGCTTCGGGATAACGCAATTCAAGGATCTCGAAGACGAGACCATCCGCAACAAGGTGATCTACAGCTACCTGCTTCAATCGGATGTGGCGTCCAATACGGGCTTCGGATCGCAGCAGATTGCGCTGACGCTATTGTCTTCGATCCAGAACCAGCGCACGTGATGCCACCCCGCCGCTAACGGGCTTGCAGACCCGGGCGGCCTCGTTGCGGTGCAGGTCGCCGCGGCTTGGCGGACTGGGACCGGCGCAGGATCAACTCCAGCCGTTGAAAGGCACGTTCCGGTCCTGCTGGCGATGGCTCCGACAGGAAATCGTCGAGGTCCGACCACGCCCGGACCGCATGATCGAGGATCGGATCCTCCCCCTCGCGATACAGCCCGGCACGGATCATGGTTTCCGACCGGGCGTATGATCCCAGAAGTTGCCGGACATCCTGGATCAGCACGTTTTCAAGTTCGTTCGCCGCTTCGGGCAGACTTCGCGAGACGGAGCGCAAAAGGTCAATGGCGGGGAAGCGGCCACGTTCGGCGATCTGGCGATCCAGCACAACATGCCCATCGAGAACGCCCCGCAGGATATCGGCGATCGGCTCTTCCATGTCCGATCCGGCGACAAGCACGCTGAGGACGGCGGTGATGTCCCCCGAACCCTCGACACCGCATCCAGCCCTTTCGGCCAGTCGCATGATCTGGTGTGCGACCGACGGGGGGTGGCCCCGCAGCGCCGGCAATTCGCCGGAGGCTATGGCCACCTCGCGATGCGCCTCGGCGAAGCGCGTGATCGAATCGGCCATGTAGAGCACGTGCTTGCCCTGATCGCGAAAATGCTCAGCAATCGTCATGGCGGCCAGCGGGCAACGGCGCCGTTCCAACGGCGAACGGTCGGACGTCGCGGCGACGACGATACTGCGCTTCATCCCTTCCGGGCCGAGCACCTTGGTGACGAAATCGAGAACCTCACGGCCTCGTTCACCGACAAGCGCAAGGACGACCACGTCCGCCTGCATGCCCTGAGCGAGCTGCGCGAGAAGGCGTGACTTCCCGACGCCCGATCCCGCAAAAAGACCCATCCTCTGGCCCTGCGCGATGGGCAAGAGCGTGTCGAAGACCGACAGGCCGGTGGACAGGCGCGGGCCAAGGCGGCGACGCGCGGCGGCGGGCGGCGGGCTTGCCCGGAAGGGTCGTCGCTTTTGCCCGGGACCCAGCGGCGCGCCGTCTAGGGGGCGACCGTAGGCGTCCACGACCCGCCCGATCCAGCTGTTGCAGGGCGCAAGGGTCGGCGGCCCCAGCACCGCCACCCGGTCGCCCTTGGACACGCCTTCGGCGACCTCGTCCGGCAGCATGGCGACAAGGTCGTTCCGGATGCGCAGGACCTCTCCGCCAAGTGTTTGGGCACCGTGATACAGGCGCAGCCGGTCGCCGATGCTCGCCACTTCTGACAGGCCGCTGACCCAGATCGTCGTGCCGTCGACCGCCTGGACCCTGCCCACGTCGCGCACGGGTTGCATCTGCGCGATCCTGGCGCGCAGGCCGCTGATCTCTTCATCCATCGTACGCTCCGTTCAGGGTCCGCAAACCGTTTCTAAAGGAATCAGGGTTAAGCCTTGATTGAAACAAATCGAGGGAGAATCCCCGATGTTCCAAAATCTGGACGTCTTCAGAACGGCGATGGCGATGGCACGGCATGCGGGCGTGCAGCAGGCGTACTCCGCCCAGAATATGGCAAATGCGGATACGCCCGGTTACCGCGGCAAGGCCGTCGCGGAATTCAATGCGAGTGTGCGCCAGGGCTTCTCGGGTCAGCGCGCCACACGCGACCGGCACCTGAACGGCAGTACCTCGCGTGAACCGGATATCACCGAACGCGACTCGCCCGCCGATCCGAATGGCAACACCGTCTCCGTCGAAGAGGAGATGATGTTCGCCGTGAACGCCAAGCGTCAGCACGACCGGGCCCTCGCGATCTATCGCAGCAACCTGAACATCCTGCGGTCCAGCCTTGGACGCAGATAACGGGAGTCTTTCATGAGCGCTTTTTCAGATGCCCTGTCCGTCACCTCCGGCGGTCTGATGTCACAGGCCGCACGGCTGCGCGTCGTGTCGGAGAACATCGCGAACGTCGACACGCCCGGCTACCACCGGAAGCTGCTGAGC
Organism: Sagittula sp. P11; assembly: GCF_002814095.1. Taxonomy (NCBI): domain Bacteria; kingdom Pseudomonadati; phylum Pseudomonadota; class Alphaproteobacteria; order Rhodobacterales; family Roseobacteraceae; genus Sagittula; species Sagittula sp. P11. The sequence goes on along the minus strand of NZ_CP021913.1, from coordinate 2,128,278 downwards.
TTCGACGTGACGAAGGACGACTCCTCGCTGTCGCGGGTGGAGCCCGGAGACGTGGACCTGTCGCGCGTTCCCCTCGACGAGGTCTACGATCCCTCGCATCCGCTCGCCGACGAGACCGGCAGGTACCTCGGATCGAACGTCGACCTGATGATCGAGCTGGCCGACGCGCGCGAAGCCCAGCGGTCCTACGAGGCCAACCTCAAGATGTTCGACCAGACCCGCCAGATGTCGAGTGCACTTCTCGACCTGCTGCGCCGCTAAACCCCCAGTGACGCTAAACCCCCAGTGAAAGGTGACCAGAATGGACGTCCGTTCGCTCTATGCAGCACAGAAATACGCCGCTTCGCGCCCCGCGATGGAGCCCGATCCCGCAGAGCCCAGCAAAATGGAGGCCGACTTTGCCCGCGTGACGGAGGACTTCGTCCGGCAGCTCAGATCGGCAGAGGAAGCCTCTCAGGAAGCGATGACAGGCGATGCCGACCCGCACGCCCTGGTCGAGGCGCTCGCCCAGTCGGAGCTTGCCGTCGAAACCGTGGTGGCCGTCCGCGACAAGGTGGTCGAGGCCTACCAGGAAATCCTTCGGATGCCGGTCTGAGCCGTGCTGAACGAAACCGTCTTCTTCGACACCCTGCGCATGGGCCTGTGGGTCGCTGCCGTCACCTCGGTGCCGATCCTCGCCGCCGCGCTGGTTGCCGGTGTCGGAATCGGGCTTCTGCAGGCACTGACCTCCATCCAGGAAATGACACTGACCTTCGTGCCCAAGCTGCTCGCCATCGTGGCGGTGTTCTGGATGTCCATGAGCTTCATGACGAACACGCTCGTGGGGTTCTTCCAGGAACGCATCTTACCGATCATCGCAGGAGGGTGACATGGAAACCGCCGGTTACATCGCGCTGAGCCGCCAATCGAGCCTGCTACGTGAAATGCAGGTCATCGCCAACAACATCGCAAACGCGAACACCACGGGCTTCCGGCAGGAGGGGATGATCTTCTCCGAGTACCTGTCGGAAGGCGACCGGCTGGATTCGGTGTCGATGGCGGCGGGGCGGATCCACAAGACGTCCTTCGCGCAGGGGGAGCTGGAACCCACGGGCAGCGCCTACGATCTGGCCATCGAGGGGGAGGGGTTTTTCCTCGTCGGGACGCCCAACGGCGAACGCCTGACCCGGGCCGGGGCCTTTTCGCCCAGCGCCGAAGGTCTGCTGGTCACACCGGACGGAAACCCCGTTCTGGACGGCGGCGGCGCGCCGATCTTCGTACCGCCCGACGCCACCGATCTTGCCATCGCGCAGGACGGCACGCTCAGCACGGGCGGCCGGCCCATTGGCCAGATCGGCGTGGTCCGCCCCGTCGACGAACTGGCCATGGTCCGCGAAGGATCGCAACTGTTCGAAGCCACCGCCGGGTTCGAGCCGGTGGACGACCCGCGCGTCATGCAGGGGTTCACCGAGGCCTCGAACGTGGACACGGTCCTGCAACTGGCCCGCATGGTCGAGGTGCAACGCGCCTACGAGCTGGGCCAGAGCTTTTCCGAACGCGAAGACGAACGCATCAGAGATGCCATCAAGGCATTCATGAAATAGGAGCAGTAGAATGCGCGCCCTCAAGATCGCCGCAACGGGCATGAGTGCCCAGCAGATGCGGGTCGAAGTCATCTCCAACAACCTCTCGAACATGAGCACAACCGGCTACAACGCCCGCCGGGCGGAGTTCGCCGACCTGCACTACCAGCAGATGGCCCGGGCCGGGACGGTCAATGCCTCCAACGGGACGGTTCTGCCGACAGGCATCCAGCTTGGCCTGGGCGTGCGGCCCGCCGCGGTTTCGGTGCAATTGTCCCAAGGCGCGCTGTCCGCTACCGGGGGCGACCTGGACGTCGCCATCGAGGGCAACGGTTATCTCGAGGTCACGCTGCCCTCCGGTCAGGCCGCCTATACCCGCGACGGCGGGCTGAAACGCACGGGCGAGGGCCTGATCGTCACCTCGGACGGGCACCCCGTCGCGCCGGAAATCACGATCCCTGACGACGCGCGCCGCATTTCCATCAATGCCGACGGGGAAGTCTATGCCTATTTCGCCGGACAGGCGCAGGCACAGCTTCTGGGTCAGTTCACTCTGGCCGGTTTTGCGAACGCGAAGGGACTGGAAGCCATCGGCTCCAACCTCTTCGTCGAAACCGAGGCATCTGGCCCGGCGATCCAGTCCACACCCGGCCAGGACGGGCTTGGCACGCTGCGGCAGGGCTACCTCGAAGACAGCTCGGTCGACGCCGTCAAGGAGATCACCGACCTGATCGAGGCACAACGCGGGTACGAACTGAACTCCAAGGTGATTTCGGCGGCAGACCAGATGCTTGGCGCGACGGCGCAGGTGCGCTGATGCGCCTCGCGCTTGCCCTCCTGTGCACACTGGCCGGCGGCGCGCAGGCGGAAACGGTCGTCGCCACCCAGACGATACGCCCGCAACAGATCATCTCACCGGACGCCGTCCGGATAGATCAGGTCACGATTTCAGGTGCTTACGTCTCGCTCGACGATGTGATCGGCCAGGAATCCCGGTACGCGATCTATCCCGGCAGGCCACTGATGATCGGCTCGGTCGGAGAGCCCGCGCTGGTGGACCGAAATCAGGTCGTCGAACTGATCTATTCACGCGGCGGCCTGCGGATCATCGCGGAGGGCCGCGCGCTGGATCGCGGCGCCGAGGGCGAGCGCATCCGCGTCATGAACAGCGACTCCCGGACGGTGCTGTTCGGAACAATCTCACCGGACGGATCGGTCCTGGTGACAAAGTGAGGATCTCCATGCTGCGCATCACGTTTCTGATTGCACTGGTCGCGACCACCGCGGCCTGCGCACGGATGAACCATATCGGCAAGGCGCCCGATTTCACGCCCCAGACGGAAAGCACCGAACGGGTCGCAATGATCGCCTCGGGCATTCCCGAAGTCAGCCCTGCGGGGCGCGCCAGCGACGGAGCCTCGCTCTGGAGCGCGGGTCAGGCCTCCCTTCTGGGGGACCGGCGCGCCATGAAGCGCGGCGACATCCTGACCGTCGTTATCCTGATCGACGACAGTGCGGAGATCCAGAACAGCACCTCCCGGTCGCGAAACGGGTCTGAATCGCTTGCCATCCCGGATCTCTTCGGCGTGCCGGAGCGGATCAACCAGGGGATCACGGACGGCGCCAGCCTCGACAGCGCGGTCGATCTGAACAGCAGCGCCTCTTCGGGCGGGGACGGATCGGTGCGCCGCAGCGAGAGCCTGACCCTGCGCATCGCCGCAACCGTCGTGGACGTGCTGCCGAACGGCATCCTTTCGATCGAGGGCAGCCAGGAAGTCCGCGTCAATTTCGAGCTGCGGGAACTGCTGGTCTCCGGCTACGTCCGGCCCGAGGACATCTCGCGCCAGAACGAGATCACCTACGACAAGATCGCATCCGCGCGGATTTCCTACGGCGGCCGGGGTCAGATCACCGATGTCCAGCAGCCGCGGATCGGCCAACAGGTGCTCGACGCCGTCCTGCCGTTCTGAGGGGCCAGCATGATCAAGAAACTCCTTCCCATCATCCTCGCCCTGATCGGGACCGGCGCAGGCATCGGCGCGGGCATCATGCTGAAGCCCGCCCCGCCGCCGGAGGCAGAGGTCGCGGCAGTGGACTGCGTCGCCCCCGCCGGGGACGTCGCTCACACCACGGTGGAGGCTGCCTCGCCAGAAGAAGCCGCACCTATCACGAACGAATACGTGAAACTGACCAACCAGTTCATCGTGCCCGTCATGGGCGACGAGCGGGTGCAGGCACTGGTGGTGGCCTCGCTCAGCGTCGAGGTCACGCAAGGCATGACCGAGACGGTCTACGCCCGTGAACCGAAACTGAGAGACGTCTTCCTGCAGATCATGTTCGATCACGCCAACATCGGCGGTTTCAACGGGTCCTTCACGGCCGGTCAGCGCATGGACATCCTGCGCAGCGCCTTGCTCGACGGTGCGCGGTCCGTTCTCGGGTCCGAGGCGCGCGACGTGTTGATCACGGAAATCGCCCGCCAAGACGTCTGAGAGCTAGGCCTCGTCCCCGTCTTCCGCACGCCGCATGGCGATCCGCAGTTGACCCAGCGCCTCCATGGCGTCGGCTTCGCGTGTGCGGGACTTGCGGAGTGCTTCCATCTTCGCTTCGCGCCGGATCGTCTCTGCCGCCTCGGTGCGCGAGAACGCCAGGCGCGCGCGGTCGAGCGTCATCAGCTCCTGCGCCCGCGCGCGCGCCGCCTGCCGCAGCATGTCCTGCCGCTTGCGCGCAAGCCAGCCCTGCCACAACGTGTCGGCGCCCAGGATCTGGCGGGCCGTGATGGCGCCCGGATCGGACTGCGCCGCCTTCCGCATGGCGTCGAGCTGGGCCAGCTCGCCATCGATACGCCGGCTTTGTTCAAGGTTGCGGCGATGCGCGTCCAGTTCCTGCTCCAGCAGAAGGCGCGTCGCTTCGGCCAGTTCGTCGTACCTGCTCATTTGCCGTAACTCCGTCTCGCCTTGGCGCGCATGCTTTCCGCGAACCGGATGGCTGCGGCGACCGGGCGGTAGTGTTCGGTCGCGATCTCATCGCCGATCCGGGTGGTAGCAAAAAGCGCGCGCGCGGTAGGCGGATCGGAATGGATCGGCACACCGGCGTCGGCGGCGACCTCCCTGATCCGGGCGGCGACGTGATCCGTGCCCTTGGCGACGCAGACCGGGGCCGAACCGGGCATCCTGCTCCACTTAAGCGCAACCGCGTAGTGCGTCGGGTTCACGATCACCACGTCGGCGCCGGGCACATCCGGCAGCATCTGGTTCAGCGCCATTTCCTGGGCACGCATCCTGCGATGCTGCTTGATGTAGGGATCGCCCTCCGAATCCTTCATTTCGTCCCGCAGTTCCTTCTGGGACATGCGGTTCTTGCGCATGTGCTCCATCCGTTGCCAGAAGGCGTCGATGCCGCCGATGACGATGGCGATCAGGACCACGACCAGCAGGAAGCGAAGCATCAGGTCCGTCATCAGCAACACGGCCTCGGCCGGGGTTCCGAAAACGGTGCCGACGATGCTGTCGAGCTGGTGCTGAAGGAAGACCGCAAGCAGGATGGAGTAGATCGTCAGCTTCACGAAGCTCTTGAAGAACTCGAACAACCCGCGGCGGCCGAACTTGTTCTTGGCACCTTCGATCGGATTGATGCGGGACACTTTCGGCTGGAGTTTCGACCCCGCAAAGGCGAAGCCCCTTGTCGCAAACAGCGTCAAGAGCACGAAGACCCCGGGCACGAGAAGAAGCGGAAGGACCGGCGACATGGCCGCCGCCATGATCGACCCCGCGAGAGGCGTGGCGTTTCCGCCAAAGAACGCCTCGGCAATGCGGTCAGGCTGCTCAAGCAGCGGCAGCATGACTTCGGCGAATTGCGTCAGGATGTATCCGCCCGCCGCGACGCCGCAAAGCAGCAGACCGAGGTAGGCCATGGCGGTCAGAAGGTCGGCCGACCGGGGGATTTCGCCTTTCTTGCGGGCCTGGTCCAGCTTGCGCTGGGATGGTTCGTGGCTCTTCTCGGCGGCTTCGTCCTGATCGGCCATGCGTCACCTTGCGAAGGGCGCGACGAGGAAACCCTCGACCGCCGTCAGCCAGACCGACAGCATGAACGGCGCCGCCACGAGAAGGGTCGCGATGGCGCCGAAGGTGATCACCGGCGCGCCGACAAAGGCCACCATGAGCTGCGGCATCGCCTTGTTGATGGCGCCGAGCGTCAGGTTGTAGATCACCGACAGGATCACAAAGGGCGCGGCGAGGCTGAACGCGAGGCCAAAGCTTTGAGACACCCGCGCCCGCCCGGCCTCGGCGATGGCGGACGGGTTCGGGAAATCCATGAAGGGCAGGATCTCGTAGGACAGGACGATGAAGGCGGCAACGTTGACGTGAAACCCCGTGGCCATCAGCAGGGCTAGCGCCGCCATCGTCAGGATGTGCCCGATGGCCGGAAGCGGGTCCATGCCGGACTGCCCGAGAAGCTGGGACAGCGACGTGGACTGCGCCGCGATGGCGCCCGCTGTCTGGATGGCGAAAATGAACGTGCGCAGCATGATGCCGAGGAACAGGCCGGATATCGTCTCTGTCGCGAGGGCCCGCAGGAAGGTCCCCAGCGATGGCCCCGGCAAGGCGATTAAGGGTGCCACGGCGGGCGTCACGACAACGGTCAGAAGCAGCGCAAGCACCAGCCGGACCCGAACCGAGATCACCTGCTCGCCAAAGGCAGGCAGGATGGCCAGGATGGCCGCGATCCGCAGGAAGACGGCAAGGGACATCCACGCCGTATCGCCCAGGAGTTCCTGCAGGATCGCGAGGCTGGTCACGCCGCCACCACGCCGACCAGCGAAGGCCGTGCCTCTAGGCCGATCTCCTCGAAAGACAGCACCGGATTGGTCAGACCCTTGGCGACCATGACCGTCCTGAGGAACCGCCGCCGTCGGGCGGAAGTCACGACGGCGGGGAAGATCCCCTTCCCGCCCGCGTCGCCGATGGTCAGCGCAAGACCCTTTGTCAGGCTCTCGAACTGATCGGGCGGCAGCGCGACATCAAGCGCGCCATGCGCGCTTTCGACCTGGTAGGACTGGAACGTCTCTTCCCACTCCGGCGCGAGTTGCACGAGGGGGATCGTGCCATCGTCGCGGCGCATCCCGGCGACCAGCTGGAACCCGAGCCGCTGGCGCACGTGTTCGCAGATCGCCTCCGGCTGGCTTTGCTGACCGCGCATTTCCGCGATGGTTTCAAGGATCAACGGCAGGTTCCGGACCGACACCTGCTCATCCAGAAGCAGTCGGAGAACCTGCAACAGCGTGTCGATCTGCACCTTGTCCGGGATCAGTTCGTCCAGCAGCTTGCGGTTTGCCTCCGCCCGGACGGGATTGGACAGCGTGACCATTTCATCCAGCAGGCGGCGCAGTGCCTTCAGGGACAACAGTCGGCCAAAGTTGCGGCGGATCACCTCCAACAGGTGGGTGGCCAGCACCTCTGTGGGCGTGACGATGGTGGCGCCGGTCATCGCGGCCCTGTCCTGATCGCCGGGCCTGATCCAACGGGCAGGCGCCCCGTAGACCGGTTCGGTCACATCGTGTCCGGAGGGCAGGCTGTCACCCGCATCAGGAAGCAGCGCCAGAACCATGTCGGGGTTGAGTTCGCCCCGTGCCATTTCCACCCCGTGAATGCGGACGACATAGGTCCCCGTCGGCAGGGAGGGCGCGTCCGTCAGCCGGATTTCCGGAAGGATCAGGCCGAAGTTGGACGCGATATGCGTGCGCATGTTGGAGATCCGGATGTCCAGGCCGGTGCCCGGATCCAGCACCATGTTGACGAGGTCCGGCGCGAACTCCACATGGATGTCGTCGAGGTCGAGCACGTCGCCCATCCGCTGGCGCGCCGGCTCCTCCTCCTGCTCCTTGTCCTCTTCCGTTTTCGGTTTCTCCGGCGGGCGCTTTGCGATGTGCCACGCCGCCCAGCCAAGGACAGCACCACCCAGAATGAACGGAACAAACGGCAGGCCCGGCACGAGCGCAAACAGAACCATCAGGATCGCGACCGTCGCCAGAGCCGCCGGATGACGGCCAAGCTGGGTGATCATCGCCATGTCGGTCGAGCCGGTCGCACCGCCGCGCGCCAAGAGAAGACCGGCGGCGATGGAAATGATGACCGCCGGGATCTGGGACACGAGTCCGTCGCCCACCGTCAGGATCGCATAGGTTTCCATGGCGTCGCCCAGCGGCATGTCATGCACCGCGACGCCCATGATCATCCCCATGACGAGGTTGAGCAAAGTGATCAGAAGCCCCGCGACGGCATCGCCCTTCACGAACTTCGAGGCGCCGTCGAGCGACCCGAAAAACGTCGTCTCGAGCTGTTCAGTTTCGCGGCGCGCCTTTGCCTCTGCGTGGTCGATGGCACCCGCGGACATGTCTGCGTCGATGGCCAGCTGCTTGCCCGGCATCCCGTCGAGAGCGAAGCGGGCCGAAACCTCGGCCATCCGGGCCGAGCCCTTGGTGATGACCGCGAAATTCACGATCATCAAGACGCCGAACACGACAAGCCCGAGGAAGACGCTGCCGCCCATCACGAAATTGGCGAAACCCTGGATGACCTCACCCGCCGCGTGTGTACCGGTGTGCCCTTCGCCGATGATCAGCTTCGTCGAACTCACATTCAGCGACAGCCTGAGCATCAGCGAGGTCAGCAGGATCGTCGGGAAGGCCGAGAAATCGAGCGGCCTTTCGATGAACAGCGTGACGGTGAATATCAGGATCGCGAGGCCGAAGGACACGGCAAGGCCGATGTCCAGGACCCATGACGGCATGGGCAGGATCATCATCACGATGATCGCCATGAGCGCGAGCGCCAGAAGCACCGTCGGCTTGAACAGCTGGGATGCGTCGAGTTTCATGCGAAGTGACCGCAGATTTCAGGACATGTCCGCGGCTTGGTGATCTCCAAGTCTGACCCGGCCCACTTCGATCTGTCGGTCGCCTGTTTGAGGACGCTCTGCGATACCATCTTGCTCCGCCCCGTTTCGCGAAAATTCTCCTGAATTTTGCTAGGCCAAAATGGTTTAGAATCGGTGTTCAGATCAGCTGTCAGGAGCCACCCGCGTGGTTTCGAGCAGGCTGCGGATCGTGTTCCGGGAACTCTCGCTCTCGGCAAAGATGTCCTCGGCGGCCCGCAGCGTGACATCAGTGTCGCCCATGGTCGTGCCTGCCTGCTGAAGCATCCTTGCGGCTTCGCTCATCACGCTGTCCGAGCCGTTGGCCATCTCCTCCCAATTACCGGAGAGCCAAGCAGAGGTCGCAGCCGCGTCTTCGGCACCGACCTCACGAAAGATCCTCTCGGCAAAGACATGGTCACCCATCTGTCGACGCGCCTCCGCGCGCATACGTTCGACGTCTTCGCCCCTCAGCCCGATCAGCTGGATTTCCGCTTCCTCGGGTTCGCCAAGATCCATCAGGGCCGCCGCCCGGATCACGCGGATCGCCCTGTTGTCACCCTGCCCGGCGACCAGATCCAGCTGCTCCAGCGCCACATCGGCCATTCCAAGGCCGACAAGACGCTGGGCAATGCTGAGGATCGTTGCGTTGGTGACGCCGCGCTCTCCGCCGTGGGGATGGTCCGTGGACAGGGCGTGTTTCAGGAAGGTCAGATCCTCAGCCCGGTTCACAAGCTGGTGGAAAGCCAGTTCCCGTGTCTCTGCCTGAATGTCGTCCGGAATTCCCTTTGCGTCGTCCATCGCCATGAACGCCTGGTCGAAGGCACCGTTCTGCAGAAGGGATCGGATATGCGCCTGCCAAAGCACCGCGCCCTGATCCGTGTTCCGGTATTCGTTGGCATAGGCGTCCGCGAGTTCGACGATCCTTTCTGGCAACCGTTCATTCTGTGCCTCGGCCAATGAAATGCGCGCCTTGATGGCCTCCGGCGTCTGTGATGTTCCGTTTTCCGACAATGGTTTCAGGCGCGTTTCCGCATCGGCCAGATTGCCGTCCTTCAGGTCCATGTTGGCCCGGCCAAGCGCGACGCGGTCGGATTCGGAGCCAAAAGCACGCTCCATCCGGACATAGACTTCGCGGGCGGCGTCTGTGAACCCGGCGCCGGTCAGGCGTTCCGCGAGCAGCGGACCGAGATGTTCCTTCAGATGCTTGGGTAGCGCTTCGAAAGACTGGAGGATCAGGTCGGTCTCGAGATGCGCGCTGCTTGAAAGGTTAGGTGTGGACAGGACGGCCCAGAGCGCGGCGGCACCGGCACAGCTCTCCTGTCCGGCGAAGAACCTGCCGGGATCGGGGCGCCCATCCACCAGGAAACTGAGGGCGGTCATCAGGGCGTCCGGTTTTCCTTCGCTCATTTCGAGGATGACCTTCGCCTCGGCGCCGAAACCGTAGTGCAACAGGCTGCGGGCGTAGGATTTCAGGGCGGATTGGTCGATGCGGTCGAACTCTCCGAACAAAGCGCTGCGGCGCTTCGACATCACGACCACGGCCTCCGACTCCGGTTCCGACCAATGGGCGATGTCGAGTTTGCTGTCGGGGACACAGGTGTCCGCGCCGATGGACACACGTCCCGCCCTGAGCGTTTCGTGCGTCGCGTTGGTCAACCCCGCGACCAGTTGTCTTGCGAGGTCAGCGGAGTCCGCCGACAAGGGGGCTGCACCCGGAGGTACAGGGTCCGCGCCGCGGTTCGGTTCGGACTGCGATTGCACGGTCTGGATGGAGGGGCTGAGCAGACCGCGCGTGGCCGCCACAGCAAGGTCGGATGCGATCTGTTCGCCAAGGTCGGGGGCGCTGTTGGACGGCTCGCTGTCTTCGGTTTCTGCCTGCTGTGTTTGCCGGCTCACGGTATTGTCCGGGTTGCGCATTTTCGGCAGCAGCGGATCGGCTTGCCGGCCCGGACCGATGCCTGCCGTTTGCCCAACGCGCACCCTGCTCAGATCCGCAACGAGAGGGCTGACTGCCGCGGCCGGGGAAGGCCGAGGCGATTGCGTCTCAACCTGCCGGGGTTCGGCCTCGGACAAGGCGGGGCCCTCAACCTCTGACAGATCGAGCACCAACAGGTTCGAATCGACGAGGAAACTATCCGCTTCGCACCTGCAGGCCAGTTTGACCTCCAACGACCCGTTGCCGACCGCCGTCAGATCGGCGATGCGGCTACGGTCAATGCGTTGAAATGCCTCCGAAAGATCGAAGGTAACAGACGGATCGCTGATCCCGACGGTGACTGTACCGGCGCCGGTATTGACGTCCCAGTCTGCACCGTCCGGCAGTTGCAGGACCAGCCTCGTGAAGTCGCCATGCTCCCCGGTGCGCACGACCAGCGGTTGCGCCTGGGCAACCGCCGCCGTCGCGAGCAGGAAGACGACCGTCAGCCATCGGGTCATGCCGCCTCCTGCTTGACCGATTTCAGGGCTTCTTCGAGATCTTCGAATGTGGGGCGGAAATGCCCCGGTGTGTTCTGCCTTCCGACTTCGATGCAGATGTTGGTTGCGTGGTTGTGAAGGTTGGCGACAAGGACCTCCCGGATGAGGTGATAGAAATGCATGTCCTCTTCGGCGACCGCCTTGACCTTGCCCGCGAAGGGACCGACCAGCCCGTAGGCCAGGAACACACCAAGGAAGGTCCCAACCAGCGCGCCACCGATCAGCTTGCCCAGAACTTCGGGCGGCTGGTCGATGGAGGCCATGGTTTTGATCACGCCGAGCACCGCCGCGACGATCCCCAGCGCCGGAAGCGCGTCGGCCATCGACTGGAGCGCATGGCTCGAGTGCATCGCGTGATGCTCCATCCCCTCCAGACGCTTGTCGAGAACCTCCTCCACTTGGTGGGGGTCGTCGTAGTTCATCGAGACGGAGCGCATGGTGTCGCAGATCAGCTCGATCGCGTACTTGTCGCCCAGGATCTTCGGATACTTGCCGAAAATCGAGGATTCCGACGGGCTTTCAATGTGTTCCTCGATCGCGACCGGGTTCTGACGGGCAAGGCGGATCAGTTCGAACAGAAGGCACAGAAGATCCCGGTAATCCTCGTGCTTCCACTTCGCGCCCTTGAAGACCTTGCCGATGTCCTTGAGGGCGTGTTTGACCGTGCCCCCGTCGTTGCCGATCAGGAAGGCCCCGGCAGCCGCGCCGCCGATCATCATGAATTCGAAGGGGAGCGCCTTGAGGATGATGCCCATCTTGCCGCCGGCGGCGAGGTATCCCCCGAACACCATGGCAAAAAGAACGACGATCCCGATGATTCCGAGCATGCTGAAAGCTCCAACTGCATTTCCCGGGCCAGACTGGCACCGAGCCGTTAAGAAAGCCTCTGCCGGGCTGTCACATCACCACAAAATCCGCGTGAAGCGCGCCGGCCGCCTTGATGCTCTTGAGGATGTCGATCATGTCGCGCGGGCTGACACCCAGCGCGTTCAGGCCTGCGATCACCTCGGAAAGGCTGGTCCCGGTCGGGACCTCGGCCAGACCGATCCCCGGCTCTTCCTCGATGGAGGCGCCGGTGCGCGGCACCACCACGGTTTCCCCGTCGGCGAAGGGGTTCGGCTGGATGGCAAGCGGGGCCTCCTCGATCCTCAGGGTCAGGTTGCCCTGCGAGACGGCGACCCGTGAAATCCGGACATCAGCCCCCATGACGATGGTGCCCGAGCGTTGATCCACCACGACACGCGCCCGGCGCTGCGGTTCGACGGCGAGGTTCTCGATGGCGACGACCGCGCGGGCCGGAGAAGATGCGCCAGTGTTCTGCAGATTCACCTGTATCGTGCCCGCATCCATCATGACGGCGGCGCGTCGCCCGAGAGAGCGGTTGATGACGTCCTCGATCCGGGCCGCGGTCGTGAAATCCGGCTCTCTCAGGGCAAGGCGCAGCGACGACAGGTTGGCGAAATCGAAGGGCACTTCACGCTCCACCCGTGCGCCGGAGGGAATGACACCGGAGGTCGGCACCCCCTGGACGACGCGGGCGGCATCGCCTTCTGCCTCCGCCCCTCCAGCAATGACGGTGCCCTGGGCCACGGCATAGATCTGTCCATCTGCGGCGTTGAGCGGCGTCATGATCAGGGTGCCGCCCAGCAGGCTCTTGGCGTCACCGATGGCCGAGACGGTCACATCGACCTGCCCGCCGGTGCGCGCGAACGGCGGAAGGCGGCCGGTCACCAGAACGGCGGCCACGTTGCGCGGCCGGAACTGTTCGCCGGTCACGTTCACACCAAGCCGTTCCAGGATGTTGGTCATGATCTCTTCGGTGAAGGGCGAGTTCCTCAGCCCGTCGCCCGTGCCGTTGAGGCCGACCACGAGGCCATAACCGACGAGGTCGTTGGACCGGACGCCGTCCACCTCGACAAGATCCTTGATGCGGACGGATTGAGCGGCTGCGGGCAAGGCCATAGCAGCCACGATCATGAAGAGGGAAGCCAGACGTCTCAGCATCACAGGAACTCCGCCAGGGACAGTCGCTGCGAGCGGACCGTCATGGCATAAAGGCTCTCCAACTGCGCGCGGATGCTTTCGTAGCGGGAGGCCGTTTCATACTGATCCGCCCCGACCAGATCGAGACGCGCCATGCTGGTGGCCGTCCGTTCGGCAGCGTTGCGGGTGTTGGTTTCCTCCACCCGCGCTTCGAGCGCGCCCAGCCCCGCCCGCAGTTCGACGATGTCCTGCTGCGCACCCAGAAGGTTGCGCCCGGAGGCTGCCAGCATCTCTACCTGCAGGTCCTGCGAGAATCCGAGGGACGAGTCCGTCGCCAGCGTAGCCATGACCAGCGGCTTCAGCACCTCCCTGAAGACCGGGTCGGTGGCGCGGATGTCGACGTTTGCGGTTTCCGTTTCGCTGAGCCGCAGGGGGGAAATCCCGGTATTCGACCCCTCGTAAGTCACCGTCTCATACGTGCCGCCCGCCCCGAAAAAGGTGTCGAGCGCGGTCTCCACGTCCGTCATCGAGGTGGCGCCGGCAAGGCTGGCGCGGACGTCGGTCAGCAGGTCCTCGATCCCCTGAACGGCGCGGCGGTCGGTCGCCGTCCCGGAAAAGAGGAACCGCCCCGCAACGCTGCGGTTGAGCCCGTTCAGGATCTGTCCCAGCGCATTTTCCGCATCCTCGGACATTGTCTTCAACAGCGGTCCGTTCGGCGTCAGCTCAGCCGAGATGAGCGTCTGCGACACCATTTCCGACCGTGTCTGGATCTCGTCGAGGGTGGTCTGCATCGAGCTGGTCAGAAACGTCGCCTCCGTGGTGTTGATCCGGTAGGCCTCCAGCCGTGAAAGCGACCGGTCGATGGCCTGCAACCCGGTCAGGTCGCCGTTCAGGTGCTGCCCGGGATCCTTCACGAATCCCGTGGAAACCTCCACCGCCAGCTTGTCCATTTCCTCGCGCAGCCTGACCTGGTTCGTTCGCAGAACCAGCGCGCGCGCCATGTCGCCGATGACTTCCATGGGAGTGTCTCCTTAGATTGACAGCAGACGCTCGAACAGGTCGTCGACGGTCGAGATGACCTTTGCGTTGGCCGTGTAGTACTGTTCCACTTGCATCAGCTTCTGAAGCTCCTGGTCGGTATCGACGCCCTTGGAGAGCTCCATCTCGCGCAGCGTCCGGTTCTGGGCCGACAGGAAGGTGAATGCGTTTTCGGACCGCACCCGTTCGCCTGCGACCGAGGACGAGAACTGCGACACCTGGTCGATGAACGTGCGGGCGATGCTGGGCAAAGCCGCCGAGCCGGGCACGTTCGAGGCACCCAGGGCATCCGCGATCCCCTGCAGGAGGGTCGCATCTCCGACCTCTCCGGCGGCGGCGGCGCCGATCCCGTCACGAATGCGCCAGGTCCCGCCGCCCGCCGGTGCAAGCACTGCGTTGAGGGAGATCCGCCCGGCGATCCCGGTTTCATTCGCGGCCGCGAAGGCGATGCCGTTGTCGGTGAAAAAGCCCGGATCGGTGGCGCCAAGCGTGGAGTCCGGACCGCCTGGGCCAAGCCGTTCGATCAGGTCGCGGGCGATGCCGTCCAACTCCGCCTGCCGGTTCACCGCCGTCACGTCGCGCAGCTCGAATTGGGCAGCAAGGCTGCCTCCGGCGAACATGCCGTTGGTGGACGGGTCGATCGCCGTACCGTTGAGCGTCAGACCGGACAGCCCGCCGCCGCCCAAAGTCGTGGCTGCATCAATGGAGCCGGTGGTGCTGAAGCCGACCTCATAGGCCTTGCCGTCCAGCAGGATGCCGCCCCTTCGCGTGAACAGGGCGATCTGGCCGTCCTCCCGCTCCACCACGCGCAGGGGCACGATGCTGGAGATTTCGTTCAGCAGGGCCTGCCGTTCATCGAGAACCGAGGCCGTCTCCGTTCCCGAAGCTTCGGCCTTGCGCACGATATCGTTTATGACCTCCAGCCGCGACACGGCCGCATTGAGCGTGGAGACCTGCTTGGCAATCGTGGTGTCGGCGGTCTGCCGGGCGAGTTGCACCTCGAAAGAAAGGTCGTTGATCGCGTTGGTCAAATCGGTCGCGGTGACGGCCACCAGTTCCAACCGCTGCGCGGACGCCGGGTTCGAGGACGCGGACAACAGCGCGTTCTCGAAGGCGGTAATCCGGTCGGTGAGGGAGCCGGACGTCCCCGACTCCCCGACCAGTGTCTCCAGCCGTTTCGCGAAGGCGTACATGTCGCTGCCGCCCGCAAGCTGGGAGTCCGCCACCATCCGGTCGGCCACCAGAACAGGATCGGACTGCCGGACGACACCCGCGACGAGAACGCCGCCGCGCGTGCCGGATCCGAGTGCGCTCAGTTCCATCGTACGCCGCCCGTAGGCCTCGTTCGTGGCGTTCGCGATATTGGTCGAGATCAGCGATGCTGCGCGTGTGTTGGCTTTCAGGCCGGACATCGCGGCGTTCAGGGCTCCCGTCAGGGACATCTAGCACCCTCCTTTTGTCAGGATCGGTTTCGGGTCAGCGCTTGATGTTGGTGGTTTCCTGCAACATCTCGTCGACCGTCTGGATGACCTTCGCGTTGGACGAATAGGCCCGCTGCGTCTGGATCATGTCGGTCAGTTCGGCAGCCACGTCGGTGGTCGATTCCTCCCGTGCGTAGGGAACGATCTCTCCTGTTGGGCCGTCGCCGGCATCCCAGAGGAAGAAGCTGCCGCTCTCTGCCGAGGGCTGGAACAACTGGTTGTTCAGCGCGATCATGCCGTTCGGGTTCGGAACGTCGACCAGCGGGATCTGGAAGATGACAGCGCTGGCCCCGGTGTCGAAGTAAGCGTAGACCCGCCCGCTTTCATCGACTTCAACGGAGGTCATGTTGCCCGCAGGCGACCCGTCCTTTGCGATGTTCAGTGGCGCGAAGCTGTCGGAGCGCTGGGTCAAGCCGTTGTTGGTGAAGAGCTGTCCGATGCTCAGTTCGATCGGGCCGCCCGCTGCGTTCACGATGACGGAGCCTGCCACGCCGTCGTAGGCGCCGCCGGCACTGATCGGTGCGCTGACGCTTGCCAGTGTGCCGCCCGCCGATGGCGTATTGTCGAAAGTCACTGTGTAGTCGCCGATGATTGCGCCGCCACTGGCGGAATCGGTGATGACCATCGTCCATTCGTTCGAAGAGCCGGTGGCCGGGACGGTGGGCGTGAACGTCACGTTCAGCGATTCCGATCGGCCAAGGTTGTCAAAATATTCGATGGGCAGTTCCAGCGGATCACCGGAGGCGCCGGCGGTCGTCTGTGTCGCCGGGAGGTTGACGCCCATCGTGATCGCGGTGGTCGGTTCGCTGAGATACTGGTTCAGCGCGATCTGGATAGGCTCGAGGCTGGCAGACGTGTCGCGGGCCAGGTTCGGAATGCTGCCGTCCGCATTTGCCCGCCAACCCAGCAGCATGAGGCCCGATTCCGTCCTGAGATACCCTTCTGCGTCCAGCCGGAACGATGCCGTCGTCGTCATGAACATCTGCGGATTGCCGTTGCCGGCCAGCACCTCTGTCGCCTGGGCCACCGGAAGGAAACCGGTGCCGCGCACGGCGAGGTCGGTGGCGTTGTTCGTCGTCACCAGCGCGCCGTGTTCCGCGACGAGCCGGTTGGTCTGCGTGCGGACACCCCCGGCGGTGTAGGTGCCGGAGTTTCCAGAGGTCACCATGGCGGAAAATTCCGTCTCGACGCGCTTGTAGCCTTGCGTCGCAGAGTTGGCGATGTTGTCGGAAATGGTCGCCAGCCGCGTCGCGTTTGCCGAAAGGCCTGCAACACCTGCGTTGAGAGAAGATGAGATCGTCATTGACACGCCTTTCTGCTGTCTCGCTCAAATTTCGAGACAACTGATAAGGCCGCCGGTTTAACGCCCGGCTAACAGCTAAAATCCGATCCAATCTCGGGCCCGTCACAAGTCACGCAGAAAGACCACCTCGATCCGGTTGTTGCGGGGGTTCATCGGATTGGCGTGCACCGGTTCCCGGTCGGCGTAGGAGGTGACCCGCTTGATGCGGTTCTCCGACACCCCGTCGCCGGTCAGCAACTCGCGGAAGGCGGAGGCGCGCAACCCGGAGACATCCCAGCTTGGATCCCGAGCCAGAACAAGGGGATAGGACGCGACGTGCCCCTCGATCGCCATCTGGTTGGTCACCACTTCGGACGCTCGCGCCAGGACAAGCGCCAGATCTTCCAGCAGGGGCGTCGGTGTCGCTTCGCCGGTAAAGAGGCGGGCGTGCTCGGATTCGAAGAACTCGATCACCAGCCCCTCGTCGGTGACGCGTGTGACGATGTGTTCCATCAGCTCGTCGGCGACCATGCTCTCTCCGCCGCGCCCCATGAGCATCTCTTCCACCTCCTTGAAGGCTTCGTCCATGTCTGCCGCGTCGTCGCCGGTGTCCCCCTCGGTGAAGGTGCCCTGCTCGCCGTTGGAGGCGGCCGGGTTCAGACTGGTGGAGCCGGAGCCCATGCGCGGCAGGGTGTTTTCCGCAAACACGGAGTCACCGCCAAGCGGACCGTCGCCGCCACCGGACACACGGGCCATGGCGACCGTCGGGGTGAAGTAGTCGGCAATACCCTTGCGCTGCTTCTCCGTCGTCGCGTTCAATAGCCACATCAAAAGGAAGAACGCCATCATGGCCGTGACGAAGTCGGCATACGCCACCTTCCAAGCCCCGCCATGGTGCCCGTCGCCGCCGACGACTTTCTTCCGTTTGATGATGATAGGCGCAAGTTCATTGTCGCCGCTCATCGCACTCACCTTTCTCCCACCGGGGTCAGGTTTATGCGGCGGCGGCTTACCACCGCCTTAACGAGTCAAAGTGTCGGGTTAATTTTGCCAGACTCACAACCGTGCTCATAATCACACAGACCCGGCGGCGAACCGTGCAAATTTATGGACACGAACATGGCAAAACCGTAGCAAGAGTGCGGGCCAAGAAGAGCAGAGGTAAGAACATGCCGGGTATCCCTTCCCGACACTCACGACGCGGACGGATCGTCGGAGCACTTCTCGGCTCCGTCGCAACGCTCTGGTCTTCTGCCGCGGTACCGCAGGAAGGCCGCGACGGCGCCACCATGAACCTCTACGGGACCCCGGGCCTCGTCGACATGCCGACAGCCGAAGTCCTGCCGGATGCAACGCTCAGTGCAACCTATGGCGGATTCGGAAACTACACCCGCTCAACCCTGAGCTTCCAGATCACGCCCCGCTTGTCGGGCAGCTTTCGCTACTCGGAACTGAAGGCCTTCCCCTTCGCGGTCTCCGAAGACTACTTCGACCGCAGCTTTGACATTCGTTACCTTCTGATGAAGGAAAGCGGCTGGCGCCCGGCCATCGTGGTCGGCATGTCGGACATCATCGGTACGGGCGTCTACAGCGGCGAATACGTCGTCGCAACCAAGACGCTGATGCCCGGCCTCAAGGTGACCGGCGGGATCGGCTGGGGCCGCTTCGGCAGCGAAGCGACGCTCGGATCTCTCGGGACCCGTCCGACGACCGTTCTCGGCCAGGGCGGCAAGTTCACGACCGACCGCTGGTTCCGCGGCGACATGGCCGCGTTCGGCGGTGTCAGCTACGCCCCCAACGACCGCTTCAAGTTCAAGGTCGAATACTCCTCCGACCAGTACGAACGCGAAGTTGCGAGCGGCGGTGTCGAGCACAAGTCGCCCTGGAACTTCGGCGTCGATTACAAGCTCTGGCAGGGCGCGGGCCAGCTTTCGCTCTACAGTGTGCTTGGCAGTGAGGTTGGCGCGCAGCTGACGGTTTACACCAACCCGAAGA
This sequence comes from Sagittula sp. P11, assembly GCF_002814095.1. Taxonomy (NCBI): domain Bacteria; kingdom Pseudomonadati; phylum Pseudomonadota; class Alphaproteobacteria; order Rhodobacterales; family Roseobacteraceae; genus Sagittula; species Sagittula sp. P11. The sequence continues at coordinate 2,109,547 of NZ_CP021913.1, read as the reverse complement.
CGCTGGGCGTTCCCGGCGGGGTCGAGCCGTCCGGCCTGCCCGTCGCCCCCCGTCCGGCCGGCGCCGCCGCCGACCTTGGCTGGACCGTCGACCCGCAGAAGACCACCGCAGCGCAGACGCAGCTTGCCCAGACGCTCGCCTCGGAAGGCATCAGGCTGGAGGGCATGACCCTCGAAAGCCGTCGGGCCGTCGTGCGTGTGTCCAACCCGCGCTTCAACTCCGAAGCGCAGGCGCTTGGCCGTATCGCCCGCGTCATGACCCGGACACTTCCCGCATCGGTCGAACAGTTCGAAATCATCCCGATGGTCAACGGCATGGCCACGTCGTCGGTCGTCATCATGCGCTCCGACCTCGAACGCGAGGAGCATGAGGCCGCCATCGAGATCCTGCCGCGCGTGCGCTTCTACGACGGTTTCGGGCGCGAGCCCGAGGCATATCAGTCGTCCTATCCGCAGTTCGATTGGTCGCTTGCTCCCTACCTCGACGTGTCGGTCTTCGACCCCGAAGAGCCTGTCCGGACCGAGGGAGGCCTGCGCGGCACGTTCAGCCTCGACGTCACGCCGAACCTCGTGTTCTCCGGTTCGGCCTCCTACCGCGCCACCGGCAACATCAGCGACATCAGCCGCCGGGATGAATCTGGCCTGCCGCGCGTTCGCACGGATGCGCCGGTCTACGCCGCAGAGGGTGACGAAACCATCGAGAACCTCCAGCTCGCCTATTACGGGCGCCCGGGCAAGAACCTCTACGGCCGGATCTCGGCAGGTTACCTCGAAGAGATGTACGGCGGTGTCTCGGCCGAGATCCTCTGGAAGCCGGTCACCAGCCGTGTCGCCTTCGGCGCGGAAGTGAACTGGATCCAGCGCCGCGACTACGATCAGCTTTTCGGCTTCCAGTCGATGACCACCACCGACCCGGTGTCCGGCGCCAAGCGGGAGATCCCGGAGTTCAACGGCCATGTCTCGGCGTACTACGACTTCGGCAACGGCTTCCACGGCCAGCTTGACGTGGGCCGCTACCTCGCCGGCGACATCGGTGCCACCGTTGGACTCGACCGCGAGTTTGCCAACGGCTGGAGCGTCGGCGCCTATGCGACCGTCACCGATGCCTCTGCCGAAGACTTCGGCGAAGGTTCCTTCGACAAGGGTATCCGCATCACGATCCCGATCAGCTCGCTGCTCAACGTGCCCACCCGGCGCGAGAACAACATCAATGTCCGGTCGCTCACCCGTGACGGCGGTGCGCGCCTCAACGTTCGTGGCCGGCTCTACGAACAGGTTCGGGACTACCACAAACCCGAAGTTGTCGAATCGTGGGGGAGGTTCTGGCGATGAGCATGACACGCCTGAAGACAATCGGCCTCGCCCTGTGCGCCGGCCTGATCCTCGCATCCTGCGGCAGCGACAAGTCGGCGAGCACCCTAGATGTGCTCAAAGGCATCCCCGCCTCGATCAAGGCGCGCCGGACGCCCCCGCCGCCGATCTCCGCAGCACAGATCGCCCAGGCCCTGCAGTCGACCAACAAGCCGGTCGCCCTGTTCCAACTCGAGAACCGCAGGAACGCGCAGGTGCTCCTGTCGGAGGTCGAGCGCAACGGCGAATATCAGACCTTCGGCAACCAGGCGCGGCAGGCCGTCGTGATGCGCGACGGCATGATCACCGCCTCGCGCGGGCTTGGCGGCGACCTGATGTCCACAGAAGAGGACGAGCTGCTTTACATGATCCAGTCGCGCGCGGGCGGCAACGTCAGCTACGTGCAGCGTTTCCTGACGCCCGAGTACAAGACGAAGGAAATCATCTACCATTGCTCTGTCCGTCCCGGCGCGGGAGGTCACACGCCGCTGGGCCGGGCCACGATGCCGACCTCCTCGGTCGGTGTGTCCTGCCAGGCAGCCGGCGAGGCGTCCTTCGAGAACAGCTACTACGTGGCCGGAGACGGGACGATCGTCAGCGGACGCCAGTGGATGGGCGAAACCCTCGGGTATCTGGACACGCAGCTTCTGCGCTACTGACGTCCTTTGCGGTCGTGCATCGTCACCCGGCCGAACACCGTCGCGAACATCAGCCGCATGTCCGAACAGGGCGTGCGGCTTTTCACATAGATGAGGTCCAGCCGTGCCTTCCGCGGGATGCAGCGGCGGCAGTAGATGTCTTCGGTGTGCTCTGGCGTCGATGCGCCTGACAGCAGTCTTTCCTCATGCGCGTGGAATGCCTGCGATGCGAGCCCGGTGACACCCGGACGCTCCGCCAGCACCTTGTCGTAAAGGTCCGGGAACATCTCGACATATCTGCGAAGCGGCGGGCGCGGACCGACGAAACCGACATCGCCCCTGAGGATGTTCCAGATCTGTGGCAGTTCATCCAGCCGCGTCCGTCTGAGCCATTTACCCGTGGAGGTGATCCGCGCGGCCTTGTCCCCGCCGGTCACACCCCCATCCCGCTCTTTCGGCTGCATGGTACGGAACTTCCAGAGCGTGAAGGATCTGCCCGGGTCGCGCATCCGTTCGGAGCCATAAAAGACCGGCGGCCCCTCCCTCAACAGCAAGATCAGCGCCACGACCAGGATCAACGGCGACAGCAACAGCCCGAGCCCAAGGGCATAGATCACATCAAGGATACGGAACGTCAGGCGGGACATGGCAAGAATCCCGCTGCCCGGGCCTGCGCCACCAGTTCGGCAGGCGATGAAGCGATCCGCAGATCCGGCAAGAGCCTGCCCAGCTTCGACGTGTCGAGCACGACGGACTGGATGGCACCCGGCGGCGCCGACGTCCACCTTACGTCCATGCCTGCGGCAGTCACGATGTCCGCCATGGCCGTCACCTGAGGTGCAGCGACATTGTAAGCACCTGATATGGCAATGTCTTTTGTCAGGAACTTGAACACGCGGACAAGGTCGACCGGGCCGATATAGCTGCGCTGCGGGCCGGTGCCGTCGGCAAAGCGGTCGAGCGCCACCGAAGGCCTGCGGCGCAGGCTCTGCCCGAGGCTGTCCGCCCCGGCGACGTTGCCGAGGCGCAGGACGATGGAGCGGACGGCTTCCCCATGGCCCCGGTGCCAGGCGGCAATCGCATCTTCCATGTCGCACTTGGCAACGCTGTACGGGCCGACCGGCTGAAGAGCGTCTGCCTCATGCAACGCCCTGTCCGCGACACCATACACCGCAGCGCTGGAAATATGGACAACCTGCGGCGCACCGACAGCGACCGCCAGATTGAGCGCCGCCTCCGCGAGACGGGCATTGTCGCTCAGCACACCGGAGGTCGCGCCCCACAAGGCCAGGATGGCACGGGTTTCAGTGGCCAGAACCGCCGGAACATCATCGCCGGGCTTCCACGTGACTTCTGCTGCGCCCTCTTTCCGCGCAACGGTGATCAGCTCACCGCGCGAAGGCCAGAGGCGGCACACCATGCGCCCGAGCTTGCCGTTCGCGCCCAGCACGATGATCTTTCCCCTGCGGCGGTCGTCTTCCTCGGCTGTCGTCATCCCGATCCGTGTCCCAGCGGACTTCGAACCACGTTAACAGTGAAATCCTTGAAGGATCCTTACCGCTGCCCCGACCCGTGCAGGCGATGTGGATTTCGGCAACGCCTGACAGCCGGCATCGCAGTTTCACTTGTGCCCGCCCCGGTTCCGTCCGATAGCGGAAACATGAGTCTCCTTCGCTTTCTTTCCGAAAACATCCAGTGGCTGGCGGCAGGTATCCTGCTGACTTTCCTGTCGAGTTTTGGCCAGACGTTCTTCATCTCGATCTTCGCGGGGGAAATCCGCAGCACGTTCGGGCTGAGCCACGGACAATGGGGCCTGATCTACACCATCGGCACGTCGGTCTCGGCGGCGGTGATGATCTGGGCGGGATCGCTGACCGACTTCTTCCGGACACGCGTCTTGGGGGCGGCTGTCCTGTCGATGCTGGCCGCGTCCTGCCTGTTCATGGCGTTCAACACTTGGGCGGCGCTGCTGCCGGTCGTGATCTTTGCCCTCCGCTTCACAGGCCAGGGCATGGCCAGCCACCTTGCCGTCGTCTCCATGTCGCGCTGGTTCGTGGCGACACGGGGCAAGGCGCTCTCCGTTGCTACTCTCGGCTTCGCAATCGGCGAAGGCCTGCTCCCCCTGACCTTCGTGTGGCTGATGACCCGGATGGACTGGCGGCTGCTGTGGGTCGGTGCTGCGACGGTGGCGGTTATGGCGATCCCGCTGCTGGTCATGCTTCTGCGTCAGGAGCGCACGCCGCAAAGCCACGCGGAAACCGACCACTCCGTCGGGATGGAAGGACGGCACTGGCGCCGGCCCGAGATGCTGCGCCACTGGTTGTTCTGGTTCATGATCCCGGCGCTTCTTGGCCCGTCCGCCTTCAACACCGCGTTTTTCTTCCAGCAGGTCCACTTCGCGACCGTGAAGGGCTGGAGCCACCTGGAACTCGTGGCGATCTTCCCGCTGTACACTGCCGGATCGATCACCGCGATGCTAGTGTCCGGCTGGCTGCTGGACCGCTTCGGGACGCCACGGCTGATCCCGTGGTACCAGCTTCCCATGGTCATAGGTTTCGCGCTTTTCGCGGTGGGACAGAGCCTGTTTTCCGCGCTGATCGGCCTGATCTTCGTGGCCATGACCGCGGGCGCGAACACCACCCTGCCGAACGCGTTCTGGGCAGAGTTCTACGGCACGCGAAGCCTTGGCGCGATCAAGGCGATGGCGGCGGCGGTGATGGTGCTGGGCTCCGCCCTCGGTCCCGGTCTGACCGGCGGTCTGATCGACGCAGGCGTGGGGATCGAGGTCCAGTACCTGGGTGTTGCGGGCTACTTCATCCTCGCGACGATCTGCATGGCCATCGGCGTGCGGCGCGCAGCGAAGTTTCTCTGATCCTTACCGCGCCCGCCGCAGGTAGACGTAGTAAGCGCCTGCGCCGCCGTGCCTCTGGTGTGCAGGCGTGATCTGAAGCACCGCCGCGGCCAGAGGTGCCATCTGCAGCCACATCGGCACCTGCTGACGCAGCACCCCCCGCTGCCGTGGCGCGGGATCGTAGGGATCGGGTGCGGCACCTTTGCCGGTGATCACCAGAACGAGCCTGTGGCCCTTTGCGTGTGCGCCCATGATGAAGCGTGTCAGGGCCGGATGTGCACGGTCCAGCGTCATCCCGTGCAGGTCGATGCGGGCATCCGGCGTCAGCTTCCCGCGCTTGAGGCGCTGGTAGGCCTTGTGATCCATGTTGACCGGCGCCGCGTGCAGCCGGTCCGCCGCTGTCTTCGGAAAATAATGCGTCTCCGTGTGGTCCGGCGCCTTTGCCCCCATGGAAAAAGGCGACACGTTCTCTGTCACGGGCTTCGAGGGACGGCTGTTGGGGACCGTCGGTTCGGAGGGTGAGAGTTTCCGCGATTTCAGGTTGCCCGGCAACGGCTTGGCACTGCGAGCGATCTGCGACCAGAGCTCCAGTTCATCGGGACGCACGCGGCGCCGGCTCATTGCACCCAGTCCGGTGCGAAGGCGTAGGCGCGCTGGATCGGCATCAGGACGACCATCCGCCCGGGGTCCTTCACGCCGCCTGCAATGCGCCCGGCCTCGTCGCCGGTCCCGTAGAAGATGTCGGCCCGCTGCGCCCCCTTGATCGCGGACCCGGTGTCCTGCGCGATCATCAGACGGTTGAGCGGGGTCTCGCCCTTCTTCTCGATCCACACGGGCGCGCCGAGCGGCGTGTACTTCGGATCGACCGCAATCGACCGCATCGTCGTGATCGACCGGTTCATCGCGCCGAGCGGCCCCTTTTCTGCGGGCACCTCGCTCACTTCGCGGAAGAAGACATAGCTGTTGTTGTGGAACAGCAGCTCTTCGCCCAGCATCGGATTGCTGCGGACCCATGCCTTGATGACCTGCGCGGACACCTGGTGCATGTTGAACAGGCCGCGCCGGACCAGTTCCTTGCCGATGGACCGGTAATCGTGCCCGTTCGATCCACCGTAACCCACGCGAATGTGACGACCGTCCGGGAAACGCACCCGCCCGGAACCCTGGATCTGCAGAAAGAACAGCTCCACCGGGTCGTCGACCCAGGCGATTTCCAGACCGCGCCCCTCCATGACCCCGGAGGTCAGGATATCGCGGCGGCTCAGCCACGGGCGGTTGAGGCGCGCTTCGGGCGGCATGGCATAGATCGGATATTGGTAGCGACCTGATCGGAACGGCGCTCCGTCGAGTTCAGGCTCGAAATAGCCGGTGAACAGCGGTTCGGCCCCGTCGCTGATGACAACCGGCCGGAACAGCAGTTCGAAGAAGCCGCGCGCATCGTTCGTGGACAGAGCGAGTTTGCACAGCGCCCGCCAATCGGGATCGTTCATGTCGCCGCAGGTGTTGCGGAACACCTCAAGCGCCGCAAGGTGGTCGTCCTCTGCCCAGCCTTCGAGGCCGTCGAAATCCAGCACAGTGTACGAGGTCTCGTCCTCGCCTTCCGCCGAGGCGCTCATGGAAAAGAGAACCAGCGAAAGCGCGAAGACAAGTCGGATCATTCGTCCGTGGCGACCAGTTGCCAGTTGGGATCGTCTGCGCCCATGACGCGCGCGTAGGTCCAGATGTCCTTCTGACGCTTCACCGCGGTCGGGGATCCTTCGACGACTTCACCCTCGGCGTTCTTCACGACAGAGGTCAGTTCGCCGACGTAGCGCACGGTGATTTCCGCCTCGCGCGTGTCGGGGTCGAAAGATGCGCCAGCCAGCGTCATTTCGCGAACGCCGACAAAATTCGCCTCGATGGTCAGGCCTTCGGCCTCGCGGGCCTCCACCACGTCGGAGAAGGTCTCGAAAACGTCATCGGCGAGGAACGGCTTCAACCCCTCGATATCGCCCCGTTCGAAGCCCATGAGGATCATCTCGTAAGCCCCGCGCGCCCCGCCAAGGAACTCCGACACGGAGAAGCTCGGCTCCACCCGTTTCATCGCGGCCAGCGCGTTGGCGGCATCGCTGCCCTCTGCGACGTGGTCGGTGATGTCGTGGTCAGGACCACCTTCGATCACCTCGAAGTCGCGGCGCGACGTGGTTTCCTTGCTCTTGCCGGAAGGCGTTGGCCGCTCGAACCCGTCGCGCGTCCCCAGCACGCTGCGCAGACGCAGCACGAGGAAGACGGCGATCCCGGCCAGGACAAGAAGCTGGAGGAGCGGATTCTGCATCGGGGCCTCATGATGGGTACGGATGGAAACTTTGGCTTCGGGTTCCTATGTAGGTGACGTGTCTGAACAAGTCCACACGGGCGGCGGTGAAGTGAACCGTTGGCCGGATATGGTTCGGACATTGGTCAAGGAGGAATGCGCATGTGGCTGTTTCTGGTCTTTCTGATGGTCCCGCTGATCGAGATCGCCCTTTTCATCCAGGTGGGCGGGCTGATTGGCCTGTTGCCGACGCTTGCCATCGTCGTGCTGACAGCGATCATCGGCACGTACCTCGTGCGGTCGCAGGGCGCGCGGGCGCTTGCCGACCTCAGACGCAGCTTTTCCGAACTTCAGGACCCCAGTGAGCCGCTGGCACATGGCGCGATGATCCTTCTGTCGGGCGCGCTCCTACTGACTCCGGGGTTCTTCACCGATGCCGTGGGCTTTGCCCTGCTCGTCCCGGGCGTCCGGTCCGCCGTGATGCGTTGGGCGCGCCAGCGGATCAAGGTGACGCGTTTCCAGATGGGGCCCGAACCGCAGCGCCCCCCGCACCGCGACCCGACCCCTGCACGCGGTGATGTGATCGACGGTGATTTTACCGAAGTTCCGCAGGGCAAGTCGCCGAACCACCCCGGTTCCGGCTGGACGAGGCATTGAGAAACCCATCGGCGCCTGTTAATCCAGCTTTCAAGAAATTCAACCGGAGTACAATTCATGGCAGATTCCAACGGGGCAGCCCAAGCGCCTCAGCCGCCCAAGATGAACGTGCTTGCGCAGTTTATCCGTGACCTTTCGTTCGAGAACATCCTTTCCCAGAAAGGCGTGTCCGGCGAAGTGCAGCCCGACGTCCAGGTCCAGGTCAACCTCGACGCCAAGAAGCGGACGCCGGAGCACCAGTTCGAAGTCGTCATGAAGTTGAAGGTGGAGTCGAAGGCTAAGGAGTCTTCCGAAATCCTATTTATCCTCGAACTCGACTACGTGGGTGTGTTCCACATCGAGAACGTCCCCGAGGACCAGCTTCACCCGTTCCTGCTGATCGAATGCCCGCGGATGCTTTTCCCGTTCGTACGCCGCATCGTGTCGGACGTGTCCCGCGACGGTGGCTTCCCGCCGCTGAACCTGGAAACGATCGACTTCCTCGCGCTCTACCGTGCGGAGCTTCAGCGCCGCGCCGCCGCGCAGCAGGAAGCCTCCAGCGTTCCGACGCAGTAAGTCAGCGGAACGCGATCAGGACCGGTTCCAGATCGCGTTTTCCCCGAGCTTCCCGACAAAGGCGGCGTGAGCCGCCTTTTCCGTGTCCGTCAGGCGCGATGGCAACGGCGTGGACCGCGGCTTCGGCCGCCAGTTCGTCACTGTTTCACCGACACTCGGAGTGGAGGACGCAGCGGTCAGCCCGAAATCCGGCTGCTTGCCCCCGATAAGCTCGAGGTAGACCTCAGCCAGAATTTCAGAGTCGAGAAGCGCGCCGTGCAGCGTCCGCGACGAGTTGTCGATCCCGAACCGGCGGCAGAGCGCGTCGAGCGAAGCAGGTGAGCCGGGGAATTTCCGGCGTGCGATGTCCAGAGTGTCGATGGCGCAGTCCTTGGCCAGCGTCGGACGGTTGGCCCAGCGAAGTTCGGCGTTCAGGAATTTGACGTCGAAGGCGGCGTTGTGGATCACCAGTTTCGAGTCACCGATGAAGGCGCGGAACTCGTCGACGATCTTGGCAAAGACCGGCTTGTCGCGCAGGAAATCGTCGCCCAGGCCGTGGACGGCAAAGGCCTCCTGCGGCATGGACCGTTCCGGGTTGATGTACTGGTGATAGGTGTTGCCGGTCGGAACGTGGTTGAACAGTTCCACGGCACCGATCTCGACGATGCGGTCGCCCTGCTCCGGCTCGAACCCCGTGGTTTCCGTATCGAGTACGATTTCACGCATGTCTCAGCCTTTCTTCGATCTCATCCAGGATGTGCAGCACCTGCGCGCGCGCATGTTCAGGCGTATCCGTCTCTATCGTCCATGTCGACCGGGCGCATTTTTCCTCGGACGGCATCTGCCGGGCCAGGATGCGCTCAAGGTCCGCATCGGTCATCGTGCCCCGGGCAAGGACCCGCTCCCGCTGTATTTCACGTGAAACAAAGACGCAGGCGGTCGCGTCCATCTCGGCGTCGCCGCCCGTCTCGAACAACAGCGGAATGTCGAACACCACGATCCTGTCGGCGTTGTCCCTGACGAATGCCTCGCGATCTGCCCTGACCAGCGGATGCACGATGCGTTCGAGATCGGGCAAGGCCTCGGGATCACCCCCAATCAGGGTCTTCAGCACGTCGCGGGACACCGCACCGTCCCGGATGGCGTCAGGAAAACGCTCTCCGATCGGATCGACCGCGGCGCCACCAGCGGAATAGAGCCTGTGCACCGCGGCGTCGGCATCCCAGACGGCACATCCCTCGGCGGCAAAGATCGCTGCCGTCGACGACTTGCCCATGCCGATGGACCCGGTCAGCCCCAGCTTGAACCTCATCGCAGGACGGCGGCGCGTGTCGCTTCGTCGACCTCTGGCCGTGTGCCGAACCACCGCTCGAAACCGGGCACCGCCTGGTGCAGCAACATGCCGAGACCGTCGACCACCGTGCTGCCGGCACGCTCGGCCTCGCGCAGGAGACGGGTCTGGAGCGGCGTATAGACGAGATCGGACACCACCATGTCCGGAGTGAGCGCATCCAGCGGAACGCGGAACTCCGGCTTGCCGGTCATGCCGAGGGACGTCGTGTTCACCACCGTGCGGCAATCCTCGATGATGTTGCCGGCCTGCACCCAATCGTGCACCTGAACTCGGTTGCCGAAATCGGACCGCAGCTGTTCCGCCCGCACACGTGTCCGGTTGGTCAGCCGGATTTCGGGCACACCCACGTCGATCAGGGATGCGATGACGGCACGGGCCGCGCCCCCTGCCCCGAACACCACCGCCGGCCCGGCGGAGGGATCCCAATCCGGCGCCGACTGCCTGAGGTTCTCGGTGAACCCATAACCGTCGGTGTTGTCGGCGTGGATCCTGCCGTCCTTTCTAAAGATCAGGGTGTTCGCCGCGCCGATCAGCGTCGCCCGGTCAGACGCGAGATCGGCAATCTCCAGGATCTTCTCCTTGTAAGGGATCGTGACGTTGACGCCCATGAAACCGAGTTCCGGCAAGAGCCGGATGGTCTCGGCGAGTTTGTCGGCGGGCACCTCGATGGGAATATAGTGTCCCGGAATCCCGTGCTTCCTGAGCCAGTGCGCGAACAGACGCGGCGACCTCGAATGCGCGATGGGCTTGCCGATGACGGCGGCGAGAGGAATTCGAGGCAGGGTCATGAAGGGATGGTTCCTCTGACGGACAGGAAGTTGAGCAGTTCGAGCATGGGGAGCCCGAGAATCGTGAAATGGCTGCCTTCTACGCGCGCGAAGAGACGTATGCCTTCCTTCTCGAGCTTGTAGCCACCGACGGAGGAGCCGACGTCAGGCCAGTTCCTGTCGAGGTAGGCGTCGAGGTAGGCGTCCGAAAAGGTGCGCATCGTCAGCCGCGCGGTGCCGACGTGCCGCCAGACCGACTTACCCTCTTCATAGATGACGGCTGCGGAGAGAAGCTGATGTGTCTCGCCGCGCAGAGAGACAAGCTGACCGCGCGCCTCTTCGCGGCTGACAGGTTTCGACAGGATGGCGCCCTTGAACGCCAGCACCTGATCACAACCCAGAACCAGGCCTGACGGATGCCGCCCGGACACCTTCTGCGCCTTAGCTTCTGCCAGGGTATCGGCGATATCCCGCGGCGTCGCGCCTTCGGCAAGCAGCGATTCCCGAATCATGTCTTCGTCGATCCGGGCGGGCTCTGACGCGACGTTCAGGCCGGCGGACCGGAGCAGGCTGGCGCGGATTTCGGAGCCGGAAGCGAGGATCAGGTCCTCTTTCATGGGGATAAATCTTGGTATGAGTGTGTGGGCTGGATCGATGACGTTTGTGCGAAAATTCGGTTCTACATGCAAGCACGGGAAAGATCGCGAGTTCCGCCCTCGCCCTTCGCCGGGCTTGCCCATGTTGACGAGGATATCTCATGGCGCGTGACAATCGCGGTCGGATGCTGTTCATCCCGTGGTTTTCCAACCCCGCTCCTGCGCGATTTCATATGCATAAATTATTGAAATAAATAAATATTTCTAAGTTCATTGTCAGGTCGTCCAGAGACGATCCCCGAAGTTCTCCATAGGTCGGCGGCGTGTTGGTAAGTGTGTTTACCGTTCCTTAATCCACAGAAATCCCGCTCCCATATCACTTCAAAAACCTTTCTAAATCTTTACTTTATCTATCTTGGAATGACCGGGGACACCGCCCGGAAGTCAGGCATTGACTTCGGATGGTCGGAAGGACTACCTCTCTGTCGTTCCTGTTCTGGATCATGTTCTCCCTAGAAACGAAGAAAGCGCGACACCTCTTGCTGTCGCGATGTGGCGTATGAGCGAAGAAAAACTGAACCTTGCCGATCTGAAAGCGCAAAGCCCCAAGGACCTCTTGGCCATGGCGGAAGAGCTGGAGATCGAGAACGCCTCGACCATGCGCAAGGGCGAGATGATGTTCCAGATCCTCCGGGAGCGCGCCGACGAAGGCTGGCTCATCTACGGGGACGGCGTTCTGGAGGTGCTTCAGGACGGTTTCGGTTTCCTCCGCTCTCCGGAGGCGAACTACCTGCCGGGTCCGGATGACATCTACGTATCGCCCGACATGATCCGGAAGTATTCGCTGCGGACCGGGGACAGCATCGAGGGCGAGATCCGAGCGCCTGACAATGAGGAGCGCTACTTTGCCCTGGTGTCCGTAGCTGCGATCAACTTCGAAGATCCGGAACGGGCACGCCACAAGATCGCCTTCGACAACCTGACGCCGCTGTATCCCGATGAACGCCTGAAGATGGAGATCGAGGATCCGACCATCAAGGACCGTTCCGCCCGGATCATCGACCTGGTGTCGCCCATCGGCAAGGGCCAGCGGTCGCTGATCGTCGCGCCGCCGCGCACGGGTAAGACGGTGCTGCTGCAGAACATCGCGGCGTCGATCGAGAAGAACCACCCGGAGTGCTACCTGATCGTCCTTCTGATCGACGAGCGTCCGGAAGAAGTGACCGACATGCAGCGTTCGGTGAAAGGCGAGGTGATCTCCTCGACCTTCGACGAACCGGCGACACGGCACGTGGCCGTCAGTGAAATGGTGATCGAGAAGGCCAAGCGTCTTGTCGAACATAAACGAGATGTTGTTATTCTTCTCGACTCCATCACAAGACTTGGTAGGGCGTTCAACACTGTTGTTCCGTCGTCCGGCAAGGTCCTGACCGGCGGTGTCGATGCAAACGCCCTGCAACGTCCGAAGCGTTTCTTCGGTGCAGCCCGGAACATCGAGGAAGGCGGTTCGCTGACCATCATCGCGACGGCGCTGATCGACACGGGTTCGCGTATGGACGAAGTCATCTTCGAAGAATTCAAGGGCACCGGCAACTCCGAGATCGTGCTGGACCGCAAGGTTGCGGACAAGCGGGTCTTCCCGGCGATCGACATCCTCAAGTCCGGTACGCGGAAGGAGGACCTGCTGGTCGACAAGATTGATCTGCAGAAGACATTTGTGCTGCGCCGTATCCTGAACCCGATGGGTACGACCGACGCGATCGAATTCCTTCTGTCGAAGCTCAAGCAGACCAAGACCAACTCCGAATTCTTCGATTCGATGAACAGCTGACGCAGCCATGGATACGATCTTCGCCTTGGCGTCAGCGCCGGGTCGGTCCGGTGTCGCAGTGGTCCGCGTGTCCGGAGATCGTTCCTGGGAGGCCGTGAAGGCGCTTGCGGGATCGGTTCCCGAACCGCGGCGCATGGTCCTGCGCACCTTGCGGGACCGGTCTGGCGTGCAGCTCGACGAAGCGATGGTTGTGGCCTTTGCGGCTGGGTCCAGCTTCACCGGCGAGGAGTCCGCCGAGTTCCATCTGCATGGAAGCATTGCGGTCGTGCGCGCGGTTCTTGCTGAGCTCGCGCTGGTGGATGGCTGCCGACCGGCGCAACCGGGGGAATTTACGCGCCGGGCGTTGGAAAATGGCTGCATGGACTTTACCCAGGTCGAAGCTCTTGCCGATCTGATCGAGGCGGAGACAGAAGCGCAACGGAAACAGGCGCTTGCCGTCTTGTCCGGGGCGTTGTCGGGTCGGGTGTCCGAATGGCGTCAGAAGCTGGTGCGCGCGGCGTCCTTGCTGGAAGTGACGATTGACTTCGTGGATGAGGACGTGCCCGTCGATGTGACGGATGAGGTCATCGGTCTTTTGAAGGACGTCTTGTCCGACATTCAGAGCGAGCTTCGTGGACTCGATGCGGCGGAGCGCGTTCGTCTTGGGTTCGAGGTGGCGATTGTTGGTCCCCCGAACGCGGGCAAGTCCACCCTGCTGAACCATCTTGCAGGCCGAGATGCGGCAATCACTTCGGAAATTGCCGGCACGACACGGGACGTGATTGAGGTGCGCATGGAGGTTGGCGGTCTTCCGGTGACATTCCTGGACACAGCCGGTTTGCGGGAAACGCAGGATCCTGTGGAACGCCTGGGTATCGATCTTGCGCGTCGGCGGGCAGAAGCCGCCGACCTGCGTGTGCACTTGGTGGAGCATGGCGGCCAGCCGGAAATCGAAGTAAGGTGCGGTGATGTTGTTCGCTGGGCCAAAGATGATTCAGGTGTGTACGAGGACGGACTTTCCGGCCGGACAGGGTTCGGTGTGCCGTTGCTCCTGTCCCGGATTGAGGAGGTCCTTTCTGAGCGGACGGCCGGGATGGGCCTAACGTCGCGGGAGCGGCATCGGGATAGCCTGATACGGAGCCGAACCTATCTGGAACAGGCCGTATCTGGTCTGGAAGACGGAATGAGTGAAGTCGATATTCTGAGTGAGGATATTCGGCTGGGAATTCGCCAACTGGAAGTTCTCGTTGGCAAGGTTGAAGTTGAGCACTTGCTGGACGAGATATTCTCGTCGTTTTGCATCGGGAAGTGAGGAGTGTTTCACGTGAAACAATCGACGTTCGATGTTGTAGTCGTTGGCGCCGGGCACGCGGGCGCTGATGCTGCGGCCGCTTCTGCCAGGATGGGCGCAAAAACAGCGCTTGTGACGCTCAAAAAAACCGATCTTGGCGTGATGTCCTGTAATCCGGCGATCGGCGGTCTCGGCAAAGGGCATCTTGTGCGGGAGATCGACGCATTGGATGGCGTGATGGGGCGCGTTGCCGATTACGCAGGAATCCAGTTTCGTCTTCTGAACCGCCGTAAAGGCCCCGCCGTTCAAGGCCCGCGCGCGCAGGCTGACCGTAAACGGTATGCGGAAAAGATGCGGGAGACGCTTACCTCGGTCGAGAACTTGGAGATCGTCGAAGCCGAGGTGGTAGACTTTTCCATTGAGGGTGGGCGCATTTGCGGTGTGGTCCTGCGCGACGGACAGAGTATCTCGGCCCGGTCCGTCGTCCTGACCAGTGGCACTTTCCTGCGCGGCATCATTCATATCGGTGATCGCTCTTACCCCGGCGGGAGGGTCGGTGACGACCCCGCGGTTCGCCTGGCGGAGCGCATAGACGAGTTGGGTCTTCCGCTCGGTCGTTTGAAAACCGGCACACCGCCCAGACTGAACGGAAAGACGATTGCATGGGGTGGGCTCGAACAGCAACCCGGAGATGAGGATCCGGTCCTCTTCTCTTTCCTCTCCAAGGCACCAGAAGCACGGCAGATTTCCTGTGGGATCACATACACAAACGCCAGGACCCACGAGATCATTCGGGAAAACCTCGGACGGTCCGCCATGTACGGGGGTCATATCCAGGGGATCGGGCCCAGGTATTGCCCGTCCATCGAAGACAAGGTGGTGCGGTTTGCAGAGAAAGAGTCGCATCAGGTCTTTCTGGAACCGGAAGGCCTCGACACCGATACCGTCTACCCCAACGGAATCTCCACGTCGCTACCCGCGGAGGTTCAGGAGGATTACGTTCGCAGCATTGCAGGACTGGAAAATGTCGAGATCCTGCAACCGGGCTACGCCATCGAATACGATTTTGTCGATCCGACCTCTCTCGATTCCACCCTGCGGGTGAAACAACTCGAAGGTCTGTATCTGGCCGGACAAATCAATGGCACGACTGGCTACGAAGAAGCCGCCGCTCAGGGTCTTGTTGCGGGCTTGAATGCCGCGGCCAATGCCTTGGGGCGAGACCGGATACAGTTCTCGCGTACCGACAGCTACATTGGCGTGATGATTGACGATCTGACGACCCGCTCCGTGACGGAGCCTTACCGGATGTTTACCAGCCGCGCCGAGTTCCGCCTGTCCCTCCGCGCCGACAACGCGGACCAGCGTCTGACGCCAAGGGCCATTGATCTGGGCATCGTTTCTGAAGAACGCGCCAAGGCATTCACTCAGAAAATGGAAGCTTTGAATGCCGGCAAACGTCTTTTGGAAGAGACGTCCTTCACGCCCTCGCAGGTGAAGACGTTGGGAATAGCGGTCAATCAGGATGGAACGCGTCGTTCAGGTTTCCAGCTTCTGTCTTTCAAAGACGTTACACTCGCTCATTTGTCGAAACTGGAACCGGCGTTCCTTGGCATCGACGAAGCCACCGGTGCTCAGATCGAGAAAGAAGCGCTTTATGCGAATTACCTGGATCGCCAAGCCAGAGACGTTGATACGCTGAGGCGCGACGAGGCTGTTCGCATACCGCTCGATTTCGATTTCCATGCGCTTCCGAGCTTGTCCAACGAGCTTCGGAAAAAACTGGATGATGTGCGGCCCGAATCCATCGCTCAGGCATCGCGTATTGAAGGAATGACCCCTGCTGCCTTGATGCTCATCCTCGCCAAGCTGCGGCAATTAGAGCGCAAGACAGTCGCGTGATGGATCTGAACCTTGGACCAGTGCTGAATGTTTCACGTGAAACATCGGAGAAGCTCGAGCACTATCTTTCGCTCCTTAAAAAGTGGAACCCGGTCATAAACCTGGTTTCACAAAACACCTTGAACGATGCTGCAAGTCGCCATTTTCAGGATTCTGCCCAGCTCATGGATCTGATCCCTGGGAAAAGCCGAAAACTGGCCGATCTCGGTTCTGGCGGAGGGTTCCCCGGCCTCGTGATTGCTATTCTGGCCGAGGAATCGCACCCGGAACTGAAGGTCACGCTCATCGAGTCGGACCAACGGAAGGCGAGCTTCCTGCGCACCGTTCTGCGCGAAACCCAGGTTGATGCAAATGTCGTCTGCAAGCGCATTATGGATCTTCCCGCCCTGGCGGCAGATATCCTGACCGCGCGCGCCTTGGCCCCTCTTCCGGCCCTTTGCCAGTTCGCCAGCCACCATCTGAAGCCAACAGGCATAGCCCTGTTTCCCAAAGGGAAAACTTGGGGAAAAGAGCTCGAAGATGCACGCGCGCAATGGCAATTCGGTTATACTGCGCATACAAGCAAGACAGACGCAGATGCCGTCGTTCTGGAAATACGAGATCTCGCACATGACTGATCCACTGCGGCCAAACGGGCCTCGAATCATTGCCGTTGCAAACCAGAAGGGCGGCGTCGGCAAGACGACCACGACGATCAATCTGGGCGCAGCGCTGTGCGAACTGGGCCAGAAAGTTCTGGTTGTCGATCTGGACCCTCAGGGCAACGCATCGACTGGTCTAGGGATCGAGCCAGAAGATCGTGAATATACGACCTACGAGCTCCTGCTGGACGAGGCCGACCTCGATTCCGTGATCCTCTCCACGTCGACGGAAAATCTTCACCTGATCCCAGCGACCGTCGATCTCAGCTCCGCCGATATCGAGCTGATCTCGAACGAAAAACGCAGCTACCTTCTGCACGATGCCCTGCGCCAACCCGCCATGGCGAAGCTGGACTTTGACGTTGTCCTGATCGATTGCCCGCCCTCGCTTAACCTTCTGACGGTGAACGCGATGGTTGCCTCGCATTCCGTGCTCGTGCCGCTGCAAAGCGAATTCTTCGCTCTCGAAGGTCTGTCGCAACTCATGCTGACCATTCGCGAAGTCCGCCAGTCAGCAAATCCCAGCCTCCGGATCGAGGGCATCGTCCTGACGATGTACGACGCACGGAACAACCTGTCCCAACTGGTCGAAGCGGACGCGCGCTCCAATCTCGGCGATCTGGTCTTCAGCACAGTCATCCCCCGGAATGTCCGCGTCAGCGAAGCGCCGTCTTATGCCCTGCCCGTTCTGGCCTACGACACGGCCTCGAAGGGCGCCCAAGCCTATCGCGCACTCGCGGCAGAACTCATCAAGAAGAACGAAAAACACGCAGCCTAAGGATCGGCGTGACAGAGGAGGCTCACATGGCAGAGAAAAAAGACAACCGTCGCGGCCTTGGTCGTGGCCTGTCGGCGCTGATGGCAGACGTGACACCGGCCGCGGACAGCGCCCCGCAGGAAGGTCCCCGCCGCCCGGACCGCTTGCTCCCGATCGAGCAGTTGCGCCCGAACCCGGACCAGCCGCGCCGGACCTTCACGCAGGAACACCTGGACGACCTCGCGAACTCCATCCGCACCAAGGGCGTCATCCAGCCGCTCATTGTCCGGCAGGATCCCAATGACGCGAACATGTATGAAATCGTCGCGGGCGAACGCCGGTGGCGCGCCGCGCAAATGGCGCAGCTCCACGAGGTGCCCGTCCTTGTCCGCGATTTCAACGACACCGAAGTCCTCGAAATCGCAATCATCGAGAACATTCAACGGGCCGACCTGAACCCGATGGAAGAGGCTGCAGGCTACCGCCAGCTGATGTTCAAGTTCGGTCACACTCAGGAAAAGCTGGCCGAGGCGCTCGGCAAAAGCCGCTCGCACATCGCGAACCTGATGCGGCTTCTGAACCTGCCGGAAAGCGTTCAGGAAATGGTCTCCGAGGGCAGCCTCAGCGCCGGCCATGCCCGCGCGCTGATCACGGCGCCGAACCCCGAAGTGCTCGCAACGACCATCGTTGAAAAGGGTCTTTCCGTCCGTGATACGGAAAAGCTCGTCAAATCTGGTCCCAACCCGGACAAGCCCCGCAAGCCCTCGACCGACGGCGCCTTCCAGATGGACAAGGACGCCGACACGAAGGCGCTCGAAGCGGACCTCTCCGCGGCTCTTGGCATGAAGGTTCAGATCGACCACAAGCCGGGGCAAGAGAAAGGCAGACTGTCGATTTCCTACGACACGCTGGAACATCTCGACGCGCTCTGCGGGCTGCTGAGCACGTACCGTTAAGGCAGAAGCGCCTCGATCACTGAGTTCAGAACCAGGCGTCCCCGGGGGGTTGCGATCAACCTTCCGGCGGACAATTCCAGAAGCTCCATCTCCTGCAGAGACGCAACTTGCGCCGATTGGGCGACATTCAGCGACATCTGGTGTAACCTCGCCAAATCAAGTCCCTCTGACAGGCGAAGCCCCATCATGAGGTATTCGATCGCCTGATCGTCCCCGCCAACGGCCGTACGGCTTTCGTCTCCGTCTTGCGCCTCTTCCACGGCGGACATCCAGCGACCGGGCATCCTCCAAGCCACGCTTTCGATCCGCTGCGGCCCAAGATCGAAACGTCCATGGGCGCCGGGACCGACGCCAACCCAGTCACCATACCGCCAGTAAACAAGGTTGTGCCGCGACTCCGCATCGGAGCGCGCGTGGTTCGAAACTTCGTAGGCCGGCATCCCGGCCCGCGCACACATTTCCTGCGTCAGCTCGTACATGTCGGCGCCAAGATCATCACTCGGCAAACCGCGCAGCTTGCCAGCCTGAGACCGGTCCCAGAAGGCCGTGCCAGGCTCGATGGTCAATTGGTAGAGCGATAGGTGGTCGACCGCCATGTCGAGCGCCTCACCCAGTTCCTCTTCCCAGTCGGCCAGCGTCTGGCCTTGCCGCGCATAAATCAGGTCGAAGCTGACACGGTCAAAAACTTCACGTGCGATCCCGAACGCGGCCCGCGCTTCGCCAACATCGTGAAGCCGGCCCAGTCGTCGCAGGTCCGGCTCCCGCAGAGACTGGACACCCAGCGACACGCGGTTGACCCCCGCCCGCGCATAGCCTTCGAACCGGGCCGCCTCGACGGACCGCGGATTGGCTTCCAGCGTGATCTCGATGTTGTTGCCGAAGGTCCAGCCGTCCCGGGCCGCGTCGAGCACGGTCGCCACGGTCTCCGGCGCCATCAACGACGGCGTGCCGCCCCCGAAGAAGATCGACCCCAGTACCCGCCCAGGCGTCTCCGCCGCCACACGCCGTACTTCCGAGGCCAGCGCCGCGGCCCAGCGGGTCTGGTCGATTTCCCGAACGACATGGCTGTTGAAGTCGCAGTAAGGGCATTTGGCCTCGCAAAACGGCCAATGCACGTAAAGCCCAAAGCCCCCCTGCTGCCAGTTCTCAGGCAAAGCAGCCGTCAACGAACTTGCGGAACGCATCGGCGCGGTGGCTGATCTTGTTCTTTTCCCAGCGATCCATCTCTCCGAAGGTCACGTCGTACCCTTCGGGCTGGAAGATCGGATCGTACCCATGTCCCTGCTCCCCGCGCATCGGCCAGACCACGCGGCCTTCCATCTTGCCGGGGAACACTTCGTCCTGACCGTCCGGCCAGGCCAGCACCAGCGTGCAGCAGAACCGCGCGGTCCAGGGCTCCGGCGCACCGGACTGCACCAGCAGGTCGTGCGATTTCGTCATGGCCATCACGAAGTCACGACCAGACTCTGTTTCTGCCCAATCCGCGGTGTAGACCCCCGGCGCCTTGTCGAGCGCGTCGATCTCGATCCCGGAATCGTCGGACAGTGCGGGCAGGCCGGTGGCCTTGGCCGCGGCATGCGCCTTGATCCGCGCATTCTCGACAAAGGTCGTGCCGTCTTCGACCGGCTCCGGCAGACCCATGCCCGCGGCGCCAACAACCTCGACCCCGAACGGCTTCAGCAGATCGGCGATCTCTTCCAGCTTGCCCTTGTTGTGGGTGGCGACAAGGATCCTGTCGCCCTCGAACTTGCGTGTCATTTCACCGCCGCCCGCTGTGCCGCGACCAGCTCGGCCACGCCCTTTTCGGCCAGGTCCATCAGCTGCGTCATCTGGGTGCGGGAAAAGACGGACCCTTCCGCGCTCATCTGCACTTCGATCAGCGCGTTGTCGCCCCGCAGGATGAAGTTGCCGTCAACGCCGGCCTCGCTGTCCTCAGGGTAATCGAGGTCAAGAACCGCCTGCCCCGCGTAGATCCCGCAACTCACCGCCGCGACCTCCGAGATCAGCGGATCGGTGACGATGTCGCCGGCCTTCATCAGCTTGTTTACCGCCAGCCGCAAAGCCACCCAGCCGCCGGTGATCGCGGCGCAGCGCGTGCCGCCGTCCGCCTGGATCACGTCGCAGTCCACGGTGATCTGACGTTCGCCCAGGGCGTTGCGGTCGACACCCGCGCGCAGGGCGCGGCCGATCAGGCGCTGGATTTCCACCGTACGCCCGCCCTGCTTGCCCATCGCCGCTTCGCGTCGCATCCGGGAAGAGGTCGACCGCGGCAGCATGCCGTATTCCGCCGTCACCCAGCCCTGCCCGCTGCCCTTCACGAAAGGCGGCACCCGCTCTTCCAAAGATGCGGTGCACAGGACATGCGTGTCCCCCATCTTGATGAGGCAAGATCCCTCTGCGTGCTTCGTTACCCCGGTTTCGATTGAAACCGGGCGCATCTCGCTTAAGTCTCGTCCCGACGGTCGCATGATCTGTCCTTTCGTGTTTGTCACGGGATAGACAGGGCGCACCCGTAAGCGCAACCCCGATTGACGCGCGTCCGGCATGCACTTTAATGACGGGCGAAGGGATAAGAATGGCCGAGGCAAACGAAATTCTCTCCGAGCTGAACGACAGATCCCGCGAAGTCTTTCGCCGGGTGGTCGAAGGCTACCTGGAAAGCGGCGAACCGGTGGGCTCCCGCAGCCTGACGCGGATGCTGTCGGAGCGCATCTCGGCGGCGACCATCCGCAACGTGATGCAGGACCTCGAGTTCCTCGGCCTCCTCGACAGCCCGCATGTCTCGGCAGGCCGCGTGCCCACGCAACTCGGTCTGCGGATGTTCGTCGACGGCCTGCTTGAAGTCCGCGACCTCGACAACAGCGACCGCGAAAAGCTCGATGCCACTGTCGGACGCAGCGGCGATGTCGGCGGCCTTCTGGACGAGATCGGTTCCGCCCTCTCCGGCGTGACGCGCGGCGCCTCCCTCGTGCTGACCCCGAAACACGAAGCGCCGCTGAAGCACATCGACTTCGTCTCGCTCGCGCAAGACCGCGCGCTGGTGGTCATCGTCTTCGCCGACGGCCACGTGGAGAACCGCGTCTTCACGCCGCCGCCGGGCCTGACCCCTTCGGCGATGCGCGAGGCGGCGAACTTCATCAACGCCCTGGCAGAGGGACGCACCCTCTCCGATCTCCGCAAGGTCATGCAGGCCGAGGTAAAGGCCCGCCGTCAGGAAATCGACACGCTTGCCGCCGACCTCATAGACGCGGGCATCGCCGTCTGGGATGGCGAGGGCCGCAGCTCCGAACGGCTGATCGTGCGGGGCCGCGCGAATCTTCTCGATGAGTCGGCCGAGGAAGAGCTGGACCGAATCCGCAGCCTGTTCGACGACCTCGAACGCAAAAGAGACATCGCAGAGTTCCTCGAATTGACCGAAGACGGCGAAGGGGTGCGCATTTTTATCGGCTCGGAGAACAAACTTTTCTCACTTTCGGGTTCCTCTCTGGTGGTCTCTCCATATATGAACGCAGACCGAAAGATCATCGGTGCAGTGGGGGTCATCGGACCCACCCGTCTGAACTACGGACGCATCGTCCCGATCGTGGATTATACAGCGCAACTGGTCGGCAAGCTGATCACCGACCGGAGCCAGAGGTGAAGAATGGCAGATCCGAAAGAAGAGCAATTCCTCGACGATGTCGAAAGCGCCGAAGCCGAAACCTATGCCGGTGCCGAGGAAGAGATTGATGACGAGGCCGCGGAAGTGGACGCTCTCCGCGCCGAACGCGACGACTACAAGGACCGCTTCATGCGGGCGTTGGCCGATGCGGAGAACGCGCGCAAGCGTGCCGCCAAGGACCGGCAGGAAGCACAGGCCTACGGCGGTTCCCGCATCGCGCGCGACCTGCTGCCGGTCTACGACAACCTGAACCGCGCCCTTCTTGCGGCGAAGGAAGACGGCTCCAACGCGTCGACGGCACTTGTGGAAGGCGTCGAACTGACGCTGAAAGAGCTGATGAACGTCTTCGACCGCCACGGCATGACCCGCGTGTCGCCGGAAATCGGTGAGCGGTTCGATCCCAAACTGCACGAAGCGATGTTCGAGGCTCCGGTGCCGGGCACCACGTCGGGCGAGATCATCCAGGTCTCTGCCGAAGGCTTCATGCTGCACGACCGTCTGCTGCGCCCCGCGCAGGTCGGCGTCAGCTCCACCCCGGCAAGCTGAACGAGTAACCAAAAGGAAGGTGGATCAGTGACCCACCTTCACCCCTTTACGAGCGCCTTGAGGTCGTAGAGCACTTGCAGGGCTTCTCGCGGCGACATCTCATCCGGGATGATCGCCGCAAGTTGCTCCTCGACCGCCGAGGGTGTTTCCCGTGAAACAGCGGGTGCCGGTGCCTTCGCCGCGGCAGAGAACAGCGGCAGGTCGTCGATCAGCGCCTTGGGCGAGGCGCGTTCCCGCTCCCCCTTCTCCAGCGCTTCCAGCACGTCCCGGGCCCTTGTGATGACCGCCTTGGGCAGTCCGGCCAGTTGCGCCACCTGCACACCGTAGGACCGGTCGGCTGCACCGTCATGCACCTCGTGCAGGAAGATGACATCGCCCTCCCACTCCTTCACCGCCACGGTGGCGTTCTTCACGCCCGGCAGCTTTCCGGCCAGAACGGTCAGTTCGTGGTAGTGCGTGGCAAACAGCCCGCGCACGCGGTTGACCTCATGCAGATGCTCCAGCGTCGCCCAGGCGATGCTCAGCCCGTCATAAGTGGCCGTGCCGCGTCCGATCTCATCGAGGATCACCAGCGCCCGGTCGTCCGCCTGGTTCAGGATCGCGGCGGTTTCCACCATCTCGACCATGAAGGTCGACCGCCCGCGCGCCAGATCGTCAGAGGCTCCGACCCGGCTGAAGATCTGGCTGACCACCCCGATGTGAGCCGAACGCGCCGGAACATAGGACCCGATCTGCGCCAGCAGCGCGATCAGCGCGTTCTGCCTGAGATAGGTCGACTTACCGGCCATGTTCGGACCGGTCAGCAGCCGGACCGAAGCGGCATCCCCCTCGGCGCTCAGCGCGCAGTCGTTGGCGATGAACGGCTCACCGGCCTTCTGCAGCGCCGCCTCCACGACCGGATGCCGTCCCGCTTCGATATCGAAGGCGCGACTGTCGTCGACCTTCGGCAGGCACCAGTCCCGTTGCCGCGCCAGTTCCGCAAGCCCCAGCGCAAGATCGAACTCGGCCAGCGAAAACGCCAGCTCGGACAACACCCCTGCCCGATCCAGAATCTCGCGTCTCAAGGCGTCATAGAGCCGCTTTTCGATCTCCGACGCCTCCGCCCCGGCGTTCAGGATGCGCGTTTCCAGCTCTGACAGTTCAGTGGTGGTAAAGCGCACCTGGTTGGCGGTTGTCTGACGATGGATGAACCGGTCGCTGCGGGCGTGCATCTTGTCGGCATGGGTGGTCGCCACCTCGATGAAATAGCCCAGCACGTTGTTGTGCTTGATCTTCAGCGACCCGATCCCGGTTTCCTCGGCGTATTCCCCCTGCATCCGGGCGATCACGCCCCTGCCCTCATCCCGCAGGGTCCGCGCCTGGTCCAGCGCCTCGTCGTAGCCCGGCGCGATGAACCCGCCATCGGACACCCGCAGCGGCGGCTCCGCCACCAGCGCGGCATCCAGCAGTTCCAGCAGAGCCTCGTGACCGGCCAATGCGTCTCTACTCCGCCCCAAAAGCGCTGGAAGTTCCACGCCCTCCAGCCGGTCGCGTATCGTCTCCGCTTGAGTCAGGGCGCTGCGCACGGCGGTCAGGTCGCGCGGCCCGCCCCGGTCCAGACCCAGCCGCGACAGCGCACGCTCCACGTCCGGCACGCGCCGCAGCAGCTCGCGCAGCCCGTCGGAGAACGACCCTTCGACACCCCAGCGCACCGCTTCCAGGCGCTCGCCGATCACTGCAAGGTCGCGCGAAGGCGAGGAGACCCGCCGTTCCAGCAACCGCGCCCCGCCCGATGTCACCGTCCGGTCGATCACCGCCAGCAGCGATCCGGCCCGCCCGCCCGACATGGCAGAGGTCAGTTCGAGGTTCCGGCGCGTCGCGGCGTCGATCTGCATCAGCCGTGCGCCGGCCTCCTGCTTCGGGGTCTGCAGCAGCGGCAACCGGCCCTTTTGCGTGATGTCGAGATAATCGACCAGCGCGCCCATGGCGGACAGTTCCGCCCGGGAAAACGACCCGAACCCCGCCAGGGTCTGCACCGCAAAGGTGCTGCACAGGCGTTGCTCTGCCGCGCCCGACTCGAAGGACGCCGCGCCCAGCACCGTCGCCTCGATCCCCAGATCGCCCAGCACCTCGCGCAAGGTCTCGTCCACCTTGTCCGAGACCAGCACCTCCGAGGGGGCGAGCCGCGCCAGTTCCGCGCCGATCCGTGCCTGTCCCAGCGGCATCACGTGAAACGCGCCGGTGGAGATATCGGTCCACGCCAGCGCCCATTCGTCTCTGACATTGCCCAAAGCGCACAGGAAATTGTGCCGCCGCGCCTCCAGCAGCGTGTCCTCCGTCAGCGTGCCCGGCGTCACCAGCCGCACCACGTCGCGCTTTACCACCGCCTTGTAGCCGCGCTTCTTCGCCTCTTCGGGGCTTTCGAGCTGTTCGCCCACCGCGACGCGGAATCCCTTGCGGATCAGCGTCAGCAGATAGCCCTCCGCCGCGTGCACCGGGACGCCGCACATCGGGATGTCGTCGCCGTCGTGCTTGCCGCGTTTCGTCAGGGCGATGTCCAGCGCCTCGGACGCCGCCACCGCGTCGTCAAAGAACATCTCGTAGAAGTCACCCATCCGGTAGAACAGCAGCGCGTCAGGGTACTGCGCCTTGATCTCCAGATATTGTGCCATCATCGGTGTGACGTTGGACATGGACCTTCCCTTCCGCTTGGTCCGAAGCGGTATATCAGGCCGGTCGCGCTGCGAAAGGGTCGGTCGGGCCGGAGGCGGGCCGCAGCCGTCGCACTGGTCGCGCTACCACCGCCCTTCCCCCATTGTTGCCCGGTCAAACCGGAGGTAATGAGGCCAGACACCTAAACGGGGGGAGACCGGTCCATGGCAAGAGTGAAGTTCACACGCGAAGAGGCGCTTGCCTTCCACCTGGAGCCGACACCGGGCAAGTGGGAGGTTCAGGCAACCGTGCCGATGACCACCCAGCGCGACCTGTCGCTTGCCTATTCCCCCGGCGTGGCGGTCCCCTGCGAGGACATCGCAGCGAACCCCGAACTGGCCTACGACTACACCAACAAGGGCAACCTCGTCGCGGTGATCTCGAACGGCACCGCGGTGCTGGGTCTCGGCAATCTCGGCGCGCTCGGCTCGAAGCCGGTGATGGAGGGCAAGTCCGTGCTCTTCAAGCGGTTCGCCGACGTGAACTCCATCGACATCGAGCTCGACACCGAGGACCCGGAGGAATTCATCAAGGCAGTGCGGCTGATGGGCCCGACCTTCGGCGGTATCAACCTCGAGGACATCAAGGCGCCCGAATGCTTCATCATCGAGCAGACGCTCAAGGAACAGATGGACATCCCCGTCTTCCACGACGACCAGCACGGCACGGCGGTGATCTGCGCGGCGGGCCTGATCAACGCGCTGCACCTGTCGGGCAAGAAGATCGAGGACGTGCGCATCGTGCTGAACGGCGCCGGTGCGGCGGGGATCGCCTGCCTCGAACTGCTCAAGTCCATGGGCGCGAAGCACGACAATTGCGTCATGTGTGACACCAAGGGCGTGATCTATCAGGGCCGCACCGAGGGCATGAACCAGTGGAAGTCCGCCCATGCCGTCAAGACCGAAATGCGCACGCTCGAAGATGCGATGAAGGGGGCCGACGTGTTCCTCGGCGTCTCCGCCAAGGGCGCCGTCACCCAGCAGATGGTGATGGACATGGCCGAGGACCCGGTGATCTTCGCCATGGCGAACCCTGATCCCGAGATCACGCCGGAAGAGGCGCACGAGGTCCGGCCCGACGCCATCGTGGCGACCGGGCGTTCCGACTACCCCAACCAGGTGAACAACGTCCTTGGTTTCCCTTACCTCTTCCGCGGCGCGCTCGACATCCACGCGCGGGCCATCAACGACGAGATGAAGATCGCCTGTGCGGAAGCGCTGGCGGCGCTGGCGCGCGAGGACGTGCCGGACGAGGTGGGCCTCGCCTATGGCAAGACGCTTTCCTTCGGGCGTGACTACATCATCCCGACGCCCTTCGATCCGCGCCTGATCCACCGTATTCCGCCCGCCGTGGCGCGCGCCGGCATGGACACTGGCGCGGCCCGGCGTCCGATCGTCGACATGGGCGCCTACACGGAACGGCTGAAGGCGCGCATGGACCCGACGACGCCGATCCTGCGGTCGATCAACAACCGTGCCCGCGCCGCGCAAGCCCGCATGATCTTTGCCGAAGGCGACGATCCCCGCGTGCTGCGCGCCGCCGTCCTTTACCAGCGGAACGGCTTCGGCAAGGCGCTGGTCGTGGGCCGTGAGGCGGACGTGAAGCAGAAGCTGGAAGAAGCGGGCCTCGCCGACGCGGTGCGCGAGCTCGAGGTGGTCAACGCCGCCAACAGCCGCCACCTGCAGACCTACAAGGACTTCCTCTACGAACGCCTGCAACGCCGTGGCATGGACCGCCAGGACGTGCACCGGCTTGCCGCCCGCGACCGCCACGTCTTTGGCGCGCTTATGCTGGCGCATGGGCATGGCGACGGTCTGGTCACGGGCGCGACGCGCAAGTCCGCGCATGTGCTGCAACTGGTCAACCACGTCATCGATGCCGATGCCAAACACGGCGCCGCCGGTGTCACCGCCATCCTGCACAAGGGCCGGATCGTTTTGATCTCGGACACGCTGGTGCACGAATGGCCGAACGAACAGGACCTCGCCACCATCGCCGAACGGGCCGCCGACGTGGCGCGGCACCTCGGGCTGGAGCCGCGCGTCGCCTTTGTCAGCTTCTCGACCTTCGGCTACCCGGTGTCCGAGCGGGCCGAGAAGATGCACATCGCGCCGCGCGTTCTCGACCAGCGGGGCGTGTCCTTCGAGTACGAGGGCGAGATGACGGTCGACGTGGCGCTTAACCCCAAGGCGCAGGAATCCTACCCGTTCCAGCGCCTCACCGGCCCGGCGAACATCCTCGTCGTCCCGGCGCGGCACTCGGCCTCGATCTCGACCAAGCTGATGCAGGAAATGGCGGGCGCCACGATCATCGGGCCGATCCTGGCCGGCGTCGATCATTCCATCCAGATCTGTTCGTCCTCGTCCACCGCGAACGACATCCTGAACATGGCGGTTCTGGCCGCCTGCAAGGTCGGCTGACAGCCATATCCGAAAACCGGGCGGCGCGGGACGGTCCCGCGCCGCCCGTCCCTATTGCTCGATGATCTCGGTGACCGCGACGGTCAAACGTCTTCGTGTTGAATTCAGCGCCGAAGCGCTGCATCGTGAAGAGCGCAACGGCATTTCAGGAATGCCTGCCATCTGCAGGATCGCAGGACATCGGAATATCGCGTAGCACCAGTTTATTGCAGATGGGCACATGACAATCTTCAACCTCGGGTCCGTGAATGCGGATCTCTTCTATCGTCTTCCGCACCTTCCTGTCGCCGGTGAGACACTGGCCGCGACGAACTTTACCCGCGGTCTGGGCGGCAAGGGCGCCAACATGTCCGTGGCTGCGGCCCGGGCGGGCGCGCATTGCCTGCACATCGGGGCAGTCGGCGCGGATGGCGCATGGGCGGTCCAGCGCCTGACGGAATACGGCGTCGATACGCGCCAGCTGCGAGAGGTCGAAGAGACCACGGGCCACGCCATCGTCCTTCTGGATGCCGAAGGCGAGAACAGCATCGTCATCTTCCCCGGCGCGAATCATGCCCTGACAGAGACGCATATCGCCGAGGCGTTGGCCGACGCGACCTCCAGCGACATCTTCCTCTTCCAGAACGAGACAAATCTTCAGCGCAAAGCCGCCGAACAGGCCTCTCGCCGCGGGATGAAGGTGGCCTATGCCGCCGCGCCGTTCTCGGCAGAGGCGACACTTGCCGTCCTGCCGCTTCTGGACATCCTTGTCCTGAACGCGGTGGAGGCGCAGCAGCTCGAACAGGCCACCGGCCGCGCGGCAGAGAGCCTGCCGGTCCGCGACGTGGTCATCACGCTGGGTGGCGACGGATGCCGCTGGCACAACACCGACGCCGGTTCGGTCCGCGACCTGCCTGCACCGAAGGTCACGCCGGCCGACACCACGGGCGCGGGCGACACCTTCACCGGCTATCTTCTGGCGGGCCTCGACCGTGGCATGCCGATGGAACAGGCGATCGGTCTTGCGCAGAAGGCCGGCGCACTGATGGTCACGCGCTACGGCACCGCCGACGTGATCCCGGACCTGAAAGAGGTTCAGGACGCCTTCGGCTGAGCGCTCGGCCCTCTCAGTTCACGAAGGGCGCGGCCTCGCCCCAAAGTTGTTTCACCCGCTGGTCGCGGCCGCAGCCCGATCGGTAGCGCTTGTAGGCGTCCTTCTGCTTGATCGGGCCAAAGCGGGTCAGCGTCCGGCTGTCGCCCTTGTAGTAGTCCTGGTGATAATCCTCGGCCTTGTAAAACGGTCCGGCGTTCCGGATCGGCGTGACGATCTTCTTGCCGAGCGCCTTCTCCGCCGCGGCCTTGGCGGCTTCTGCGGCCTGCTTCTGGGCAGGATTGGTAACGAATATCGCGGTTCGGTAGCTTTCGCCCCGGTCGCAGAACTGGCCGCCCGCGTCGGTCGGATCGACGGAGCGGAAGAACAGGTCGTAAAGCTGCCGGGCAGAGACCTGACCTTCGTCGTAGTCGATGCGCACCGCTTCGTAATGGCCGGTGCCGCCGCGCGACACCTCCTTGTAAGTCGGGTTCTTCGTCGATCCGCCGGTGTAGCCCGACACCACCTCCCGCACGCCCCTGACCTTCTCGAAATCCGCCTCCACGCACCAGAAGCAGCCGCCCGCGACGAACAGTTCCGCCGCTTCTGCGCGCTGGCCCTGTACCAAAAGCCCCGCGACCAGCGCGGCGACCGTCATCCAAATCCTGATCGTGCTCATGTCGGATCCCCTTTTGGAAATACCCTGCGCGCGCCCTGCCCGTCGTGGCAACTGTCGCGGCATGTCTTCACCGCAAGGTGAGAGGGACGTGAACGATTTCCGAGAAAATTCGAAACTTCCCCCACACCCCGAACGTGGATGCTGGTGTTCAACGCGGGCAAAGGCCCGCAAAACCCAAATGATCGGGAGATGAAATTATGAAAATCCAAGCACTTGCCGCAGCCATTGCCGTGACCGCAACCACCGCCTTTGCCGCCAGCCACTCCATGGCGCCGATGGTCGAGGCCGCGGATCAGGACGTTTCCAACGGCGTCGTGTCCGCCACCAAGGTCGTCGCTCCGGCAAACGGCTGGATGGTCGTGCACCGCACCGACGCGGAAATGAAGCCCGGCCCGGTTGTCGGCTACGCTCCGCTGCGCATGGGTGAAAACATGGACGTCGCCGCGATCCTGCAGGAAGACGTCGCTGCGGGCGACATGCTGATGCTGATGGTCCACGGTGAAGACGGCGGCATGACGACCGGCGTTTTCGAATACACGCTGGGCGCCACCGAGGACGGCCCGATCAAGCCGGACGGCAGCCTCGTGATGGCCACCATCACCGCGCAATAAGAGCAGTCCGAAAAAGACCCCGGCGGAGCGTTCCGCCGGGGTCATTCACTTGAGTAATCAGTCTCTGTCTCAGCCCAGAAGCTGTCCCAGTTTCATCGCCAGGGCCATGTCCCCCGACACGCGGATCTTGCCCATGGCAAAGCCGGTCATCGGGTTCATCTTGCCCTGGATCAGCTTGCGCAGGTTGTCCGCGGTCATGTGGATGGTGCACTGCGCGGGGCGATCCTCCAGCACGGCCTGCCCGTCCTGAAGCGTGATCGACCCGTCCGCCCCGCAGTCGAACTTGATCACCTCGTCCAGCGGGCGCTTGTCGAGCCCACGCTGCATCTTGTCGCGAATGTCTGTCAGGCTCATGCTGTCTCCCTCGTACCGCGCGAATGTGCCCGGCACGAGGGACTATGCAAGAGTGACGTTGCGGACGTAGCCGTCAGCCCAGACGACGTTTCCGCGCCGCGAGCAGACGCAGGCGCAGGGCGTTGAGCTGGATGAAGCCCGCCGCGTCCTTCTGATCGTAGGCGCCGGCGTCGTCCTCGAAGGTCACGTGCGCTTCCGAGTAGAGCGACGCCTCCGACCAGCGGCCCACGGTGCGCACCGACCCCTTGTAAAGCTTCAGCCGCACGGTGCCCGAGACCAGTTCCTGGCTCTTGTCGATGGCGGCCTGCAGCATCTCGCGCTCCGGCGAGAACCAGAAGCCGTTGTAGATCAGTTCCGCATAGCGCGGCATCAGGCTGTCCTTCAGGTGGCCCGCACCGCTGTCGAGCGTGATCTGCTCGATGCCGCGGTGCGCTTCCAGAAGGATCGTGCCGCCCGGCGTCTCGTAGATACCGCGGGACTTCATACCGACGAAACGGTTCTCGACGAAGTCCAGACGGCCCACGCCATGCTTGCGGCCATATTCGTTGAGCTGCGTCAGGATCGTCGCCGGACTCATCGCCTCGCCGTTGATCGCCACCGCGTCGCCCTTTTCAAAGGTGATCTCGATGACCTCCGGCGTGTCCGGCGCGTCTTCCGGGTTCACCGTGCGCTGGTAGACGTAATCCGGCGCGTTCTCGGCCGGGTCCTCCAGAACCTTGCCCTCCGACGAGGTGTGCAGCAGGTTCGCGTCCACGCTGAACGGCGCCTCGCCCCGCTTGTCCTTGGCGATCGGGATCTGGTTCTCCTCGGCAAACGCCAGAAGCGAGGTGCGCGAGTTCAGGTTCCACTCCCGCCAGGGCGCGATGCACTTGATGTCGGGGTTCAGCGCGGCGGCAGAGAGTTCGAACCGCACCTGGTCGTTGCCCTTGCCGGTGGCGCCATGCGCAATGGCATCGGCGCCGGTTTCCTCGGCGATCTCCACCAGCCGTTTGGAGATCAGCGGACGCGCGATGGAGGTGCCCAGCAGGTACAGACCCTCGTAGACCGCGTTGGCGCGGAACATCGGGAAGACGAAGTCACGCACGAACTCCTCGCGCACGTCCTCGATGTAGATGTTCTCCGGCTTGATCCCCAGAAGCTCGGCCTTCTTTCGCGCCGGTTCCAGCTCCTCGCCCTGGCCGAGATCGGCGGTGAAGGTCACCACCTCGCAGCCGTATTCGGTCTGCAGCCATTTCAGGATGATGGAAGTGTCGAGGCCGCCGGAATAGGCCAGCACGACTTTCTTGGGCGCGTTCATGTGGATGATCCTCATCGCAGATTTGGCGCGGTGCGTAACGGGTTTTTGCCGCATGGGCAAGGTGGACACCGGCGCATGGCCGCAGGACAGGCCGCCGTGGCCGGGCTGCAGGTCTTGACACCCGTGCGCCCTGCGCCTTCCTTCTGGGCCATCCGCCTCTTTCCGGAACAGCACGCCCTTGCCCCTCGTCTCGCTCATCGTCCTGACCGTTCACCTCATCAACAGGCACATCTTCCAGGGTCTGCGTCTGTCGGTTGTCCCGGTCGTGGCGGGGCTCGTGGTCTGGTACAACTACCTCGGTTACGCGCAGGGCATGGGCGACAGCGTGTTCCTCGCCATCGCCGCGGCCGCCGGCATGCTCATCGTCTTCAGCCTGTGCGTCGCGTGGTTCGCCGTGCGCTGGCACCGCTTCCTGCTTCTGGCGGAACCGCAGCATCCGCTGGCCACCGACCGCCCCATCGACGTCTTCACGCGCTACGGCTGGCGGCTGTTCCGGCTGATCTTCGGCCTGCTGTTCGCCGGTGTGCTGATCCTGATCTTCCTCGACATGCTGCTGCGCCCCGGGCCGCTGGTGCATGCCTTCCTGATAAACATCGTGTGGTTCATGGTGTTCTGGGTCTTCCTGCGGCTCAGCCCGGTGCTGCCCGGCATTGCCGTGGACCGCGTGATGCGCCTGCACGAGGCATGGGCCGCCACGGGCAAGCAGGCCGCGCCGCTCTTCGGGCTGGCCGTGGCGCTCTTCGTCATGTCCGTAGGCATCCAGCTCATGATCCCGGTCGAGGGTGCCGCGGCCAGCGCGCTCGACGCGGTCTTCGTGCTCGTGACCTTCTGGGTGCAGGTGTTGATCCACACCACCGCGGTCACGGCGATCTTCCACGCAGGGGTCCTGCGGCGCTGATCCCACTTGCCAAGCGCCGCAGCCGGTGCCAGCACGGGACCATGACCGAGTTCCAGGATATTGCCCGCGCCGCCGAGACGGCCATGCGCGAGGTCTTCCCCGCGACGCCGCTTCTGCGCAACGATCACCTGTCCGAACGCTTCGGCGCAGAGGTGTTGCTGAAGCGCGAGGACCTGTCGCCCGTGCGCTCCTACAAGCTGCGCGGCGCGCTGAACGCCATGCGCAAGCGCCCGGAGGTGGAGCTTTATGTTGCCGCCTCTGCGGGCAACCACGCGCAGGGTGTCGCCTACATGTGCCGCCATTTCGGGGTGCGGGGTGTGATCTTCATGCCGGTGACGACGCCGCAGCAGAAGATCCAGAAGACCCGCATGTTCGGCGGCGACCATGTGGAGATTCGCCTGATCGGTGACTATTTCGATGACTGCCTTCACGCCGCGCAGGCCTTCTGCCGCGATACCGGCGGGCATTTCCTGTCGCCCTTCGACGACGACGACGTGATCGAGGGGCAGGCCTCCGTCGCGGCCGAGATCGAAGCCCAGCTTGGCCGCGCCCCCGATCACATCGTGATCCCGGTGGGCGGCGGCGGGCTGGCGGCGGGCATCCTGTCCTATTTCGGCACCGACACGCAGTACACCTTTGTCGAGCCCGCCGGCGGCGCCTGTCTGCGCGCGGCGCTGCAGGCGGGGCGGCCGGTGGCGCTGCCGAAGGTCGACACCTTCGCCGATGGCGCCGCAGTGGCGAAGATCGGCGAACGCAGCTTTGCCCGGCTGAAGGGCGTCGGGCTTGCCAACTCCCTGACCATCGCAGAGGACCGCCTCTGCACCACGATGCTGGAAATGCTGAATGTGGAGGGGGTCGTCCTTGAACCGGCGGGCGCGCTGTCCGTCGATGCGCTGAAGGACCTGGGCCAGGGGATCAGCGGGCGGACGGTGGTCTGCGTCACCTCCGGCGGCAACTTCGATTTCGAGCGCCTGCCCGAAGTGAAGGAACGTGCCCAGCGTTACTCCGGAATCAAGAAGTACTTCATCCTGCGCCTGCCGCAGCGCCCCGGCGCGTTGAAGGATTTCCTCAACTTGCTCGGTCCGGAAGACGACATCGCGCGTTTCGAGTACCTCAAGAAGTCCGCGCGCAACTTCGGCTCCGTCCTGATCGGGATCGAGACGAACGCGCCCGAAAGCTTCGACCGGCTGTTCGGCCAGCTCGACGCAAACGGCTTCAACTACAAGGACATCACCGACGACGAGATCCTGGCGCAGTTCCTGATCTGAGACGGGTCAGGCGGCCAGCCGTTTCGGCAGATCGCGTTCGAACTGCGCGCGGGAGGTGACGTAGACCGCCTGCACCTCTTCGGCGGACACTACGTCGGGGCGTCCGGCGGCGGCGGCCTTTTCCCCCTTGAGACAAAGCTGAGCCATCGTCTCGAACCCGAGGTTCAGCGCCGCGCCCTTCAGGAAATGCAACTGCTCCTCGACCACGACGGGATTGCCGGCGCCGTTCGCCAGCAGGCCGATGGCATGGTCCACCTCCATCAGGAAAAGCTCCACCACCTCGCCGAAATCCTCGGTCCCGATCTCGTCGACGAGTTCGTTCACGCGCGTCCAGTCGATCATCTGTCGCCTCCTTCTCTGACGCTCCGGAATAGGACAAGACCGTGAACGCGACCTTTAGCGACGACAGAAGTTGCCGCGAATTCGATGTTTGAGGCACCGTTAAGAAAATGCCGCTAGCAGGGGTTCCCGGGGGTCGGAACGCAGCCGAAGGAAGCGCCTTGCACGCCGAAGAATTTCTCAAATCGCCCGTCCTGACGGGATCGATCCGGCGCGTTCTGGTCGTTGACGACAGTCAGCTTCAGCTCAAGATCGTCGGCCTCGTTCTCGCGCGGTGGGGGTTCGAGGTGCTGACCGCCACCTCCGGCCCGGAGGCGCTGCGCATCTGCGCCGAAACGCCGCCCGACCTCGTGCTGTCCGACTGGATGATGCCCGGCATGGACGGACTGGAACTGTGCCGCAGGTTTCGCGCGCTCGACCGGGAGACATACGGCTACTTCATCCTCCTGACCTCGAAAAGCGAGAAAGGCGATGTGGCGCAGGGCCTCGACGCCGGCGCCGACGACTTCCTGACGAAGCCGGTGGACAACCATGAGCTCAGGGCGCGAATCAACGCGGGCGAACGGCTGCTTGCCATGCAGCGGGAACTGTCGGTCAAGAACCAGCACCTCTCCGTCGCGCTGGAGGAACTGCGCGAGATCCACAAGGCGATCGACAACGACCTCAGGCAGGCGCGCACGATCCAGCAGTCCCTTGTCCCCGAACGGGTCGCCGAAATCGGCACCTCCCGCGTCAGCCTGCTGCTGCATCCCTGCAGCCATGTCGGCGGCGACCTCGTGGGTATGTTCCGTCCCGGCGGCGACCGGCTTGGCCTCTACAGCATCGACGTTTCCGGCCATGGCATCACCTCTGCGATGGTGACGGCGCGGGTGGCGGGCTATCTCTCAAGTACCTTTCCCGAACAGAACCTTGCCTTGCGCGCCATGCCCGGCAACCGCTTTGCCATGCGCGAACCGGCGGAAACCGCGCGCCTGCTGAACCAGCGCCTCGCCGCCGATCCGGGGGTGGAGGAATACCTGACGCTGGCCTATGTCGCCGCCGACCTGCGCACCGGGCACATGCGGCTCGTTCAGGCGGGCCATTCCCCCGCGCTGCTCCTGCGCGCCGACGGGCAGATCGAATGGATCGGCGACGGCGGCCTGCCCATCGGTCTTGTCGAAGACGTCAGCTACGACCAGCACAGGTTCCGCATGGCCAGCGGCGACATGCTCCTGCTCTACTCCGACGGTTTCACCGAGGCGGTGATGAAAGACGGCACCATGCTGGGCGAGGACGGGCTCGCGCGGCTGTTCCGCGAAAGCGCCGCCAACGGCTCCGGCCCCGACCTGATGGAGGACATGTTCTGGCGCCTCACCAGCGAAATGGAGAATTCGGACAAGCTGGGCGACGACGTTTCTGCCGCGCTTCTGGAATTCGACGTGCTGTAGGGCCGCCTACAGGATGTGTCGCGTCACCAGGTCCCGCTCCCCGGGGTTGCCCAGAACCTGCGCCGCCACATCGGTCGGAACCCAATGCGCGGTGTGTCCCGGTTCCGTCGGATCGCCCAACGCAAAGACCGGCCGTGCGGTGTAGATGACGCAGAGCTTCTCGGCCCAGATCTCGTACTCCGGCATCCAGGTGAAACGCCGGAACGCGCCCAGCCGCCTCGCCTCCGCGATTCGCCATCCCGTCTCCTCGAAGACCTCGCGGTGCAGCGCGGTCAGCGGATGCTCACCCGGATCGACACCGCCGCCGGGCAGCTGGAACTCCGGGTAAGGGGTCGACTGGTGCGTCAGAAGCAGTTTCCCGGCGCGCGGCAGGATGACGTAAACGCCGGGGCGGAAGGTGTAGCTTTGCCCGGCCTTCGGACTGTCCCCGTATCTGCGCATGATCCCTGCCCCTTTGCGTTCCGGACATGAAGTCCCTATATGACCGCCTATTGCCAGCCACAGGCAGCCAGGAAAACCCCCAAGGACCTATTCATGAGCTTCGGTGACAAGATCGTCTGGGACGATACCGTCCTTCCCTTTCAGCTTGATCGCAGCGACATGCGTGGCCGCGTGGCGCGTCTCGACGGCGTTCTGTCGGGCGTGCTGAAGCAGCACGACTATCCCGCCCCGGTCGAGGCCCTGGTGGCCGAGATGGCGCTGCTGACCGCGCTGATCGGCCAGACAATCAAGCTGCGCTGGAAGCTGTCGCTCCAGGTTCAGACAAACGGCCCGGTGCGGATGATCGCAACGGATTACTACGGCCCCGACAAGGAAGGCCACCCGGCGCGCATCCGGGCCTACGCCAGCTTCGACCGCGACCGCATCACCGATGCGACGCCGTTCCAGCAGCTTGGCGCGGGCTACTTCGCGATCCTGATCGACCAGGGCGAGGGCATGCAGCCGTACCAGGGCATCACCCCGGTCGCGGGCAACAGCCTGTCGGATTGCGCCGCCGCCTACTTCGCCCAGTCGGAACAGTTGCCGACGACCTTCGCGCTGACCTTCGGCCGCTCGAAGGAGCCGGGGCAGGAAGAGCACTGGCGCGCCGGCGGCCTCATGCTGCAGCACATGCCGAAGGCGTCGCCCTTCGCGGCGCAGGACGGCGGGTCCGGCGAAGAAGGCCTGTTGCAGGCTGACGACCTCGTGTCGGGCGACGAGCAGGAGCACTGGAACCGGGTGAACGCCCACCTCCAGACTCTGGAAGAGTTCGAGCTGATCGGCCCCTCCGTGCCGCCAACCGACCTGCTTGTGCGCCTGTTCCACGAAGAGCGGCCGCGCGTCTACGACAGCCAGCCGGTACGCTTCGGCTGCACCTGCTCCGAAGACCGTGTGCGCCAGTCTCTGTCGATCTACTCCGCGAAGGATATCTCGCGGATGACCACTGACGATGGTCTCGTGACCGCCGACTGCCAGTTCTGCGGGGCGCATTACGAGCTCGACCCGAAGACGGTGGGGTTCGAGGCGGATGACAACGCGTGACCAGGCCGATGCCCTGCGCCGGGCGCTGGGCGTCCCGGCCGGGCAGTCGTCGGATTTCGACCTGAACCCCAGAATCGCGCTGCCTCCGGAGCGCAAGCTGCGCCCCGCGGGCGTTCTTGCGGCCTTCCTCGACACGCCGCAGGGCCTGCAACTGCTGCTGACCAAGCGCTCCAGCCGGTTGAAACACCATCCCGGCCAGATTGCCTTTCCCGGCGGCAAGGTCGATCCGGGCGACGCGGACGAGGTCGCCGCCGCGCTGCGGGAAGCGCATGAAGAGGTCGGCCTCGACCCCTCCAACGTCGAGGTGCTGGGCACCCTGCCCGCGCATGAGACCGTGACCGGCTTCCTCGTGACGCCGGTGCTGGCACTGATCCGCGCCCCCTTCACGCTGGTGCCGGAACCCGGCGAGGTCGAAGAGGCGTTCTACGTCCCCTTCGACCACATCACCGACCCGGCCCGCTACAGCGTGCAATGGCGACGCTGGCGGGGGGAAAGGCGTCTCTATTACACCGCACCTTATGGTCCCTATTACATCTGGGGCGCCACCGCGCGGATGCTGCGCGGCCTGGCGGAGCGGGTGCAGGCGTGACCCGCGTCACCGGCGATTGGCTGACCGCGCCGGGCGCGCAGGCCGTGCTGAAGATGCTGGAGGATGGCGGTCATCGCGCCTATGCCGTGGGGGGCTGTGTCCGCAACGCGCTGCTCGGCGAACCCGTCGCGGACGTCGACATCTCCACCGACGCGCGTCCCGAACGGGTGATCGAGCTGGCGAAGGCGGCGGGCCTCAGGGCCGTTCCCACCGGCATCGACCATGGCACCGTGACGGTCGTCGCCAACGGCACGGGTTTCGAAGTCACCACCTTTCGCGCCGATGTAGAGACGGATGGCCGCCGCGCCGTGGTCCGTTTCGCCGATGACGTGGCCGAGGATGCGGTGCGCCGCGACTTCACCATGAACGCGCTCTACGCCGACCGGCACGGGCAGATCACCGATCCCCTCGGCGGCCTGCCCGACATCGAGGCGCGGCACCTGCGCTTCATCGAGGACGCCGACCGGCGGATTCGCGAGGACTATCTCCGCATCCTGCGATTCTTCCGGTTCTATGCCTGGTACGGCGACCCGCAGACCGGGATGGACGCCGATGCGCTGGCCGCCATTGCCGCCAATCTCGATGGTCTGGAACACCTGTCGCGCGAACGGGTCGGGCAGGAATTGCTGAAGCTCTTCGCTGCCCCCGACCCTTTCGCCGCGGTCGCCGTCATGGCGCGCACCGGCGTCCTGAACACCGTCCTTCCCGGCGCCACCGAGACCCCTCTCGGCCCGCTTCTCGAACACGAATCCACGCTGAACCTGCCGCCGGACCCGCTGCGCCGGCTGGCGGCCATTGGCGTTATCGACGGCGGGGCGCTGCGGTTCTCCAAGGCCCAGAAGAAGCGTCTTGAGCAATATCAGACCCTGATATCCGACCCTATGCCCCTGCCCGAGGTCGCCTATCGCCATGGTGCAGACATGGCGCGCGACGTGCTTGTCCTGCGGGCCGTGACCTTCGGCGCACCGCTCGACACCTCCGCCCTGAGCTCCATCGAGAAGGCCGCGAAAGCCCGGTTCCCGGTCGCCGCCAGGGACCTCAAGGACCGCTACGAGGGACCCGCACTGGGCGAGGCGCTCCGGCAGCTCGAATCCGACTGGATCGCCTCCGGTTTCACGCTCGACAAGGCTACTCTTCTCGACCGCTCCAGAAATGCGTGACAACAGCATTCATCTGGGCTAAGAGACCTTCGAACCCTATCGGAGGCTGCTTGATGGAAATTGCACGGTCCCTACCCAGCTTTGCCTGAGTGACCCTGCGCGCGTGGGTCTGCCTCCGGCCCCCACGCTGTTTCATCATGCCCGTTTAACGCCACGAACAAAGGCGCCTCCGAATGTTCCGCTTCTTTGAAAACCTTGTCGATCCGTACTGCGACTACCCCCAAACCGACCGCCCGCCGACCCGCCTCTGGCCGTTCCTCTGGGATTACGCCCAGCCGTTCAAACGCATCTTCGTCTGGGCGACGCTGCTCTCCTGCCTGACTGCCTTCGTCGAGATCGCGCTGATCTGGGTGATGGGATGGGTGGTCGACGTGCTGTCCGGCGATCCCGCGCAGGTCTGGGCCGAACACGGCACCACGCTGATCCTGCTGGCGCTGTTCATCCTCTTCGTCCGGCCCGCGCTGCAGATGCTGGACGTGCTGGTGTTGAACAACGGCATCATGCCCAACTTCGGCACGCTGATCCGCTGGCGGTCGCACGCGCATGTCCTGCGCCAGTCCGTCGGCTGGTTCGAGAACGACTTTGCCGGGCGCATCTCCAACCGGATCATGCAGACCCCGCCCGCCGCGGGCGAGGTCGTCTTCCAGGTGTTCGATGCCGTGTCCTTCTCGATGGCGTACGTCATCGGCGCCATGGTCCTGCTGGGCGACAGCGACCCGCGTCTGATGGTGCCGCTGGTGCTGTGGCTGGGGCTCTACGCCCTGCTGATGCGCTGGACAATCCACCGGGTCGGCCCCGCGTCCAAGGCCGCCTCCGACGCGCGCAGCCTTGTCACGGGCCGGGTGGTGGACGCCTACACCAACATCCACTCCGTCAAGATGTTCGCCCATCACGACCGCGAACTGGCCTATGCCAAGGAAGCCATCGACACCACGCGCGAGACGTTCCAGCGCGAAATGCGTCTCTATACCATCATGGATGTGTCCCTCGTGGCGCTGAACGGCCTTTTGATCGTCGGTGTCGTCGGCTGGGCCGTGGCGCTCTGGATGCAGGGCTCGGCCACCGCGGGCGCGGTGGCGGCTGCGACCGCGCTGACCCTCCGGCTGAACGCCATGACCGGCTGGATCATGTGGGCGCTGACCACGCTCTTCCGCCAGCTCGGCGTCGTGGCGGAGGGGATGGAGACCATCGCACAGCCCATCGACCTGACCGATGTGCCGGGCGCCAAGCCGCTGCAACTGACCGAAGGCCGGATCGAGGTGCAGGAGCTGTCGCACCACTACGGCCGCGGGGCAGGCGGACTCGACCGGATTTCCCTGACGATCCGTCCGGGGGAAAAGGTCGGTCTTGTCGGGCGTTCCGGCGCGGGCAAGTCGACGCTGGTGAAGCTGCTGCTGCGGTTCTACGACACCGAGAGCGGCACGATCCGCATCGACGGGCAGGACATCTCTCAGGTGACGCAGGACAGCCTGCGGCTCAACATCGGCATGGTTCAGCAGGATTCGAGCCTGTTGCACCGCTCCGTTCGCGACAACATCCTCTACGGCCGCCCCGACGCGACCGAAGAGGAGGTGATCGCCGCGGCAAAGCAGGCGCAGGCGCATGACTTCATCCTCGACCTGCAGGATCCGAACGGTCTGACCGGCTATGACGCCCATGTGGGCGAGCGTGGCGTGAAGCTGTCCGGCGGCCAGCGCCAGCGGGTGACCCTTGCCCGAGTGATCCTGAAGGACGCGCCGATCCTGATCCTGGACGAGGCGACCTCCGCCCTCGATTCCGAGGTCGAGGCGGCCATTCAGGACACGCTCTACGGCATGATGGAGGGCAAGACGGTGATCGCCATCGCGCACCGCCTGTCCACCATCGCGCGAATGGATCGAATCCTCGTGATCGAAGACGGTCACATCGTCGAGGACGGCACCCATGACGCGCTTTTGGCGGGGGGCGGTCTATATGCCTCCTTCTGGGCCCGGCAAAGCGGCGGGTTCCTCGATCTCGATACCGACGAAAAGGCAGCAGAGTGATGCAACGCGCGTTCACCAACTTCATCCACCGCGCCGGCAACCAGATCACCCCCGACGCCCCCGTCGGGGACGCGCCGCCGACGACGCTGCGCGCCTTCATGGGCTGGACGCTGGCCGGTGGCTGGCGGGTGATCTGGCTCGGCGTGATGGTCTCTGTTCTCGCCGGCATCATCGAGGTGGTGTCGATGAAGCTGCTCGGCTCCGTGGTGGACGCGGTGTCGACCACGCCGCCCGACCAGTTCCTGTCGCTGCACCTCGGGCTGGCGCTGGCCTGCGTCGCGGTCTTCCTCGTGGCGCGTCCGCTGCTGTTCGGCGGCCTTGCCCTGACCCAGTCGGTGATGATCGGCCCGAACATCTTCGTGCAGGTCATGGCGCGCACCTTCCGCTGGACGCTGGGCCAGTCCGTCACCTACTTCGACAACGACTTTGCCGGGCGGCTGGCGCAGAAGAAGAACCAGGTCGCCAACTCCATGACGGAAATCGTGGTGGAAACGGTGAACGCCGTGACCTTCGGCCTGTCGACCGTGATTTCCACCGGCTTCCTCGTCGGCGGCATCAGCCTTTGGATGGTTGCCGCGCTGGCGGGCTGGTTCGTGGCCTACGCGCTGT
The DNA here is from genome assembly GCF_002814095.1 of Sagittula sp. P11. NCBI lineage: Bacteria > Pseudomonadati > Pseudomonadota > Alphaproteobacteria > Rhodobacterales > Roseobacteraceae > Sagittula > Sagittula sp. P11. The sequence continues at coordinate 2,067,988 of NZ_CP021913.1, read as the reverse complement.
TCCTGAAGGTCATGCTGCCGGTCGTGCGCGGGCGCGCCGCCGCGCGGGCCGAGGCACGCTCCATGGTCACCGGGCAGGTCGTCGACTCGATCACCAACATCAAGACGGTAAAGCTGTTCGCCGGGGACAGCCACGAGGACGGCAAGGCGCTGAACTCCATGGAATCGCTGCGCCAGACCTGGCTGCGGTTCGGTGAGGCGCAGACCCTCTTCCGCCTCGGGCTGATCTTCATCGCCGGGTTCCTGCCGGTGCTGCTGGTCGGCCTGTCGGTCGCGCTGATGGGCAACGGCGTGACGCCGGGTGACGTGGCCGCCGTGGGCGCGCTGTCGATCCGGCTCAGCCAGATGACCGGCTGGATCAGCTACACGCTCATGGTGATCTCGTCGCACATCGGCGAGGTGGAGGACGGCATGCGCACGCTCGCCCCCGCCCAGCGGATCGAAGACACGCCCGACGCCATGCCGCTGCACGTGTCGCAGGGCGAGGTGCATTTCGACCACGTCAGCTTTGCATACGGGCGGCGCGAGGGCGGCGTTCAGGATGTCGACATCACCATCGCCCCGGGCGAGAAGGTCGGCATCGTCGGGGCCTCCGGTGCGGGGAAATCGACCCTGATGTCGCTGATCCTGCGTCTCTACGACACCGAGGAAGGCGCCGTCCTGATCGACGGCCAGAACGTCGCGAAGGTCACGCAGCAAAGCTTGCGCCGCCAGATCGGCATGGTCACGCAGGAAACCGCCATGTTCAACCGCACGGCGCTGGACAACATCCGCTACGGCCGCCCCGACGCGACGGAGGAAGAGGTCATCGCCGCCGCCGAGAAGGCCGAGGCGCATGAGTTCATCCTTGCGCTGCGCGACCACAAGGGACGGCAGGGCTACGGCGCCTTCCTGGGTGAACGCGGCGTGAAGCTGTCGGGCGGCCAGCGGCAACGCATCGCTCTGGCCCGCGCGATCCTGAAGGACGCGCCGATCCTCATCCTCGACGAGGCGACGTCGGCCCTCGATTCCGAGGTCGAAGCCTCCATCCAGGAGGCGCTGGACCGCGTGATGGAGGGCAAGACCGTCATGGCCATCGCCCACCGCCTGTCCACGATCTCCAGCATGGACCGCATCATCGTGCTGGATCAGGGTCGCATTGCCGAGCAGGGCAGCCACGACGAGCTGCTGGAGCAGAACGGCCTTTACGCCCGGTTCTGGGAACGCCAGTCCGGCGGGTTCATCGGCAGCGGCACGCAGGAGGCCGCCGAATGATCCGGCGCCTGCTGCCGGAGATCGACACCTTCGCCGCGGCGGAGGGACCGCCGCCGCGCGGGATGTGGGCCTTTGCGCGCTGGGCCCTGCGCGGCACCGAACGCGCCATCGGCCTGACCTTCTTCGTCACATTCCTGGCGGGCGCCTCCGAACTGGTGGCCGCCCGCTTCACCGGCTGGGTGATCGACAGCGCGGGCGCGGCGGGTGCGGGCGCCTTCTGGGACACCTACTGGCCGCTCATCCTCTTCGGCGTCGCGTTCTTCATGATCCTGCGCCCGATCCTCTTCGTCTTCGACGCGGCCGTCTCGGGTGTGCTGCTGGGGCCGAACCTCTTCCCACTCGTGCTGTTCAGGTTGAATCGTTACACATTGGGCCACTCCATGGCCTTCTTCGAGAACGACTTTGCCGGGCGCATCAGCCAGAAGGCGCTGCAGGTCGCCCGCGCGCTGACCGACCTCGTGATCGAGGTCTCCGATGTCATCGTCTTCTCCCTCGCCATGTTCCTCGGCTCCTTCATCCTGCTGGGGTCCGTCGACTGGCGGCTGCTGACCGTCTTCGTGGTCTGGGCCGTGCTCTATGCCGCGACGCTGCGGTACTTCATCCCCCGCGTGCAGCGCCGCTCTGCCAGCCGGGCCGGGGCGCGCACGCAGGTCACCGGGCAGATCGTCGACACGCTGTCGAACATCTCGACCGTCAAGCTGTTCGCCCGCGACCACGACGAGGACCGCGCCACGCAGGACGCGCTCGAAACCCTGCGCCAGCGCTCGCTGGAATTCGGCGAACTGTCCGCCGTCTTCCGCATGGTTCTGATGACGCTCGGCGGCATCCTCCCGGTCGCGTCGATCCTCGGCGCGCTCTACCTCTACAGTGTCGGCACCGCCTCGGCGGGGGACATCGCCATGACCGCGCTCATCACCACGCGCCTGTCGATGCTGACAAACCGGCTGGGCCGCGTGGCGATCACCATCTTCACCCAGGTCGGAGAGATCGAGGACGGCATCGGCACGCTGACCCCCTCCCACGGGATCACCGACCGCCCGGGCGCCAAACGCGTCGCGCCGCACGGCCCGCTGCGCTTCGACCACGTGGGCTTTGCCTATGGCGGCGAAAGCGCCGCGCTCGACAACTTCGACCTGACCATTGCCGAGGGCGAGAAGATCGCGCTGGTCGGCGCCTCCGGGGCCGGAAAATCCACCGCCGTGTCGCTGCTTCTCAGGCTGCATGACGTGGAACAGGGTCGAATCCTGCTGGGCGGTACCGACATCCGCGACCTGACCCAGATCGCCCTGCGCGACGCCATCGCCGTGGTCCGTCAGGACACCTCGATGTTCAACCGCTCCGCCATGGAGAACATCCGCTACGGACGTCCGGAAGCCACGGACGAGGAAGTCTTCGAGGCCGCGCGCCGCGCCTCCGCCCACGATTTCATCCTCGAACTGAAGGATTTCAAGGGCCGCACCGGCTACGATGCCCGGCTGGGCGAACGGGGCGTGAAGCTCTCTGGCGGCCAGCGGCAGCGGATCGCCCTGGCCCGTGCCATCCTGAAGGACGCGCCGGTGCTGGTTCTGGACGAGGCGACCTCCGCGCTCGATTCCGAGGTCGAGGCAGAGATCCAGCAGGCGCTGGACGAGGTCATGCGCGGCAAGACCGTTCTTGCCATCGCGCACCGGCTGTCGACCATCGCCCAGATGGACCGCATCGTGGTCATGGACCAGGGCCGCATCGTCGAACAGGGCACCCACGATCAGCTTCTGGCGCAGGACGGGCTTTATGCGCGCTACTGGGCGCGGCAGTCCGGCGGTTTCATCGGGGCCGAGGCGGCAGAGTAGGGGCCTTTACCCCGGCGGCAGCGCTGGCGTAAGGAAGACGCCGTTTCAGGACAATTGTGCAAAGACGAAGCAGGGGGTGGGTCTCCATGACCGAAGACATGCGTGTGACGGTGGAGCGTCTCGGGCACCACGGCGACGGGATTGCCGCGGGTCCGGTCTACGTGCGCGGCGCGCTGCCCGGCGAGGTGGTCGAGGGCGCGGTGACCAGCGGCGTCATGCTGTCCCCGCGGATCGTGACCCCCGTACCAGAGCGTGTCTCGCCGCCCTGCCGCCACGCGAAGGCCTGCGGCGGCTGCCAGTTGCAGCACGCCGCCGATCCCTTCGTCGAAGGCTGGAAGGTCGACGTGGTGGCGCGGGCCCTGTCGGCGCAGGGGATCGAGACGGAGCTGCGGCCCATCGTGACCTCTCCGCCCCGGTCGCGGCGGCGCGCGGGTTTCTCGGCCCGGCGGACCAAGAAGGGCGCACTGGCCGGTTTCCATGCCAAGGCCTCCGACGTGGTGATCGCGGTTCCCGATTGCCAGCTTGTCCGCCCCGCACTGGCGGCGGCCCTGCCGATGGTAGAGGAACTGGCGGTCGCCGGCGCCTCCCGCAAGGGCGAGCTGTCGGTGCAGGTGACGGAGACGCTGGGCGGTCTGGACGTGGTCGTGACCGGAGGAAAGGCGGTGGACGACGCCTTTCGCGTGACGCTCGCGGGGATGGCGCAGAAGCACAACCTGGCGCGGCTGGCGTGGGATGACGAGGTCCTGACCCTGCATCCGCCCGCGCACCGCTTCGGCGATGCGGAGGTCGTGCCGCCCCCGGGCGCCTTCCTGCAGGCCACGGCAGAGGGCGAGGCCGCGCTGCTGGCGGGCGTGGAAGTGGCGCTTGAGGGCTGTTCCCACATGGCCGACCTTTTTGCGGGCTGCGGGACCTTCGCGCTGCCGCTGGCCTCCCGCGGGAAGGTCCATGCGGTGGAAGGCGACGCCGCCATGGCGCGTGCGCTGGACAAGGGCTGGCGGCAGGGCAAGGGGCTGCGCCACGTCACGCACGAGGCGCGCGACCTGTTCCGCAACCCGCTTCTGCCGGACGAACTCGCGCGCTTCGACGGGGTGGTGATCGACCCGCCCCGCGCCGGGGCCGAAGCCCAGGTGGCAGAGCTGGCAAACGCCCGCGTGCCGCGAATCGCTTACGTGTCCTGCAACCCGGTCAGCTACGCCCGGGACGCGGCACGGCTGATCTCGGCGGGATACAGCCTCGACTGGGTGCGGGTGGTGGATCAGTTCCGCTGGTCGACCCACGTAGAGCTGGTTTCGCAGTTCACGCTGGCGAAATCGTGAGATGTCCAGCCGTGGATAATTGGTGTATGGTCGCAAAAAATGTTCAGGGGCAGTGAACAATGCGATTTCTGAAACTCGGCCTTCTTCTGCTGGCCGTACTGGGCGCCTCGGCGTGTTCCAGCAAGTTCTACACGTACCGCGGGCCGGAAGTGACCCAGGTCGTGGTCAACAAGGGCGAGCGTCGGCTTCACCTGTTGCACCATGACAAGGTGCTGAAGTCCTACGACGTGGGTCTGGGCTTTGCGCCGCAGGGGCACAAGTTCATCGAGGGCGACGGCAAGACGCCGGAAGGCAACTACTTCATCGACCGCCGCAATCCGAACAGCAAATTCTACCTGTCGATCGGCATCAGCTATCCCAACCCGGTGGACCGGATGACCGCGCAGGAACTGGGCAAGAGCCCGGGCGGCGATATCTTCATCCACGGGCAGGGGCCGAGCTATCGCAAGGGCAGTCCGCGCGACTGGACTGCCGGCTGCATTGCCGTGACCGACAAGCAGATGCGCGACATCTACGCGATGGTGCAGGACGGCACGCCGATCCAGATCAATCCCTGAACGAAAAACGCGCCGGACCTTCGGGATCCGGCGCGCGTTAACCTTTTGTAAAGGTTGGAGGTTTCGCGGCGAAACCTCAGGTCTGCAGACCGGGGGTCGAGGCCATGCCGGACGCGCCGGTCACCAGGCACCACCAGATCTTGCCATTGTTTTCCTGATACCAGGCAAAGCCCATCTCGGTCGCAGAGGAATCGAGGATGACGTTGCGGGTCGGCGTCTCTTCCATCCAGGCCGAAAGGGTTTCCAGCTCGGTCTCGTAGGTTTCCGAGATCGCTTCGCCCACGAGGCGGCCGGTGTAGCCCACGCGCTGCACCCGGTCGATCGGCGAGGAGCCGTCGGAGCCGAAGTGCCACGGGCGGTTCTGGACCGACATGTCGCGGGCATGGGTTGCGGCGGCGGCCTGCAGCTTGTTGTCGAGCGTCAGGGCCGGGGCGCCGGAGGCCTGGCGCAGCGCGTTCACCGCATCGAGCATCCGGTATTCGATCTGGCCGCGCTGCCCGGGTCCGATCCGGTAGACGCGGGGCAGGGGTCTGCCGTCCGGTCCGACCCCTCCGCCACCGGTCGGTGCAGGCGACGTGGTGCAGGCTGCAAGCGCTGCGAAGGAGGACAGGATCAGGAAGGCGCGACGGTTCATAGGGACTGCTCTCGCATTTAAGGCGTTTCGACTGCCTTACCGCGCCGTGCGTTGCGGATCAAACGCACATCGGCGTGAAGCTGCGTGATGACAAGCCTTTGAATTGCGACTGAGGCATTCAGGCCATATTATACCCACAGGCAGGACTTCCCCTGATCAGGAGCTTGAATCATGGCTGACACGCCACGCTTTACCATTGGCCGCCGTGCATTTCTTGCCGCGACAGCCGCTACCCTTGCGACACCGGCACTGGCACAGGTGAACGGAGCAGGCACGACGGAGATCGAGCGCGAACTGAATTCCTCGGTGCGCCGCAACATCTCCAGCTTCCGGACGCTGAACTGGCAGCCGTACTTCTCGAACCTTTCGAAAGGTGCGATTCTCGTCGATATTTCCTCGCGCGCGCTGCACTACTGGCAGGAAAGCGGGCAGTATCACCTGTACCCGTGCTCGGTTCCGCTGACCGAGGACCTGACGCGCCGCGGCCGTACCTCGATCACGCTGAAGGACCCGAACCCGGACTGGCGCCCGACCCCGGCGATGAAGATCCGCAACCCGGAGTGGCCGGACTATGTCGGCCCCGGCCCGGACAACCCGCTGGGCACCCGCGCGATGCACCTGAGCTGGCAGTATTACCGCATCCACGGCACCCACGACACGCGCAAGATCGGCCGCCGCTCCTCGAACGGCTGCATCGGTCTTTACAACGAGCATATCGAGGCCCTGTACGAGATGGCGTCCGTGGGCACTCAGGTGTTGCTAATTTGACGACACTCGGGCGAGCGGCGAATTTCGCGCGTTAAGAAGCAATTGCAAAGCCTTCGAAATGCTGCTTAGAACGAGTCACGAGGTAAGTCTTGGGTGCCTGTCGTACGGACCACTATGGCCGCGGCAGGCGAATATCTGGAGGATAACATGAAGAAACTCGCACTCGCCGCCGCATTTGCAGCTGCTGCAACTTCCGCAATGGCCGGTTCCTACGCTAAGGACGACGTTGTCATGGAAGTCGAGCCGGTTGTTGTTGTTGAAGAGACCCAGGCGTCTTCTTCTTCCGCAGCTCTGCTGATCCCGCTGCTGCTGATCGCAATCGTTGCGGCTGCTGCTGCTGACTAATCGTCAGAAGCACCCGCAACCGTGCGGGCTTTGAGAATAGAAAAGGCGGTGCAACGGCACCGCCTTTTTCATTTCCGGGTCAAGGTGTGGCGGGTCCGGGGGCGTCTGCCCCAAGACCTGCCTTCTTTTTCAGCGGACCCAGCCTGACAGGTTTTCGCCGATCACCGTGCTGAGCGCCTCGATGTGGGCGTCGTCGTCGTTCAGGCAGGGGATGTAGGTGAAGCTCTCGCCGCCGGCGTGTTCGAAGCTCTCCTTGATCTCCTCGTTGATCTCTTCCAGCGTTTCGATGCAGTCCGCCGAGAAGGCCGGGGCGCAGATGGCGATGCGCTTCACGCCGTCTTCCTTCGCCAGCCGGGCGACCTCTTCGACGGTGTAGGGACGCAGCCAGTCCTCGGGGCCGAACTGGCTCTGGAACGTGGTCTTGATCTGCGAATCGTCCCATCCGAGCCGCTCTTTCAGCAGGCGCGTCGTCTTCTGGCACTGGCAGTGATAGGGGTCGCCTTCCATAAGGTAGCGCTGCGGCAGGCCGTGATAGGAACAGATCAGCAGTTCGGGCTTCTGCTCGGCCGCGGCGTAGGCGCGTTCGACCGACTGGGCCAGCGCCTCCACGTATTTCGGATGCTCGAAGTAGGGATCGACGATCCGCGCGGTGGGTTGCCATTTCTCGGCCATGAGGGCGCGGAAGAACTGGTCGTTCGCGGTGCCGGAGGTGGCGCCCGCGTATTGCGGGTAAAGCGGGAAGAACAGGATCTTGCGGCAGCCCTTTTCCACCAGCTCGCGGACCTTCGACTGGGTCGAGGGGTTGCCGTAGCGCATGCAGAAGGCGACCTCCACCTGGTCGCCGTATTCTTCGGCCATGCGGGCGGCGATCTTGGCGGTCTTCGCCTTGGTGATCGTCATCAGCGGCGACTCGTTCGCCTCGTTGTTCCAGATGGAGCGGTAGGCGGCGCCGGAGGTGAAGGGCCGCTTGGACAGGATCACCAGTTGCAGGAGCGGCTGCCATTTCCAAGGCGCGTAGTCGATCACGCGGCGGTCCGACAGGAACTCGTTCAGGTAGCGCCGCATGGACCAGTAATCGTGGCCGTCCGGCGTGCCGAGGTTGGCGAGCAGGACGCCCACCTTCCCGGTTGCGACCTTCGGGTGGTCAGAGGGGGCGTGCGCGGGCCGCGTCCCGGTCGTCGTGCCATCCAGCATCGGTTATGTCCCCTTTTTGGAATGTTTCGCCAGCTAGGTATCGCGTCATGCTGGCAGGTCAATCTTTCAACGGCGTTTCCTGCGTGCCCAGGGCATCGGCCAGACGCTTTGCCGCGCTGCCGGGGCGGAGGGGCTGCGGCTGGCTGGCGTCGGGCGCCCAGCCGGTCAGGGTCAGGATCTCGAAGGTAGCGCGGACGCGACCGTCCTTTGCCGGGTAGCTTTCGGCGTAGATCTCGGCGGCGCGCATGAGGACGCGGCGGCGGGTGAAGCGCCTGATCCGCGCGTCGAGCGCGTTGCCCTCGCCCATGGCGCGGAGTTCCTGCATCAGGTGCAGCGCATTGCGGTAGCTCACGTCGAGCGGGGCGCTGTCGGCCACCGGCAGGGCCAGACCGGCGCGCTGCATCAGGGCGCCCAGATCGCGGATCTCGGCCATGGGCAGGACGCGGGGCGAGAGGCCGCCGGTCACTTCGGCCTCGGCCTGGCCAAGAGCTGCGCGCAACTCGTGCAGCGTCTGGCCGCCGAACGCAAGCACGAGGGCAAGGCCATCGGGTCTCAGCGCGTGCCGCACCTGGATGAGCTGGCCCACCGGATCGTCGGCCCAGTGCAGGCAGAGCGCGTGGATCACGAGGTCATGGGCGCCGGGGGTCAGGTCGAGGATCTCCGTATCCTCGACAAGGCGCGCCTCCGGAAAGGTCTGCCGCCAGACATCGGGGAAGGGCGTCACCACGGCGGGGGCGGTAAACGTCCTGTTAACCATGGCGAGCCGATCCTCCGCCTCGTCCCGCGCGATGTCGTGCAGGAACAGCGCGCCCTTGTCGGCGCGGCGGCGGTTGCGGGTCAGGGCGGCCCGGTCGGTCAGGCGGGGAGGGGTGTCCATATGAGAGCAGATAATTTCTGGACCGCGCGGATGCAAACCCTCCTGCAGCTTGTTTATCCGCCGCGCTGCCTGTCCTGCAGCGGGCTGGTGGAGACGGATTTCGGCCTTTGCGGCGCCTGCTGGCGCGAGACGCGGTTCATCACCGGCCTGACCTGCGACCTGTGCGGGGTGCCGCTGCCGGGGGAGTCCGGGACGGTGGAGCATTGCGACGACTGCCTGACGGTTGCGCGTCCGTGGGTGAAGGGACGGGCGGCGCTGGTCTATGCGGACGTGGGGCGGCGGCTGGTGCTGGCGCTGAAGCATGGCGACCGGCAGGACATCGCGGCACCCGCGGCGGCGTGGATGGCCCGGGTCAGCCGCGACATGGTGACGCCGGAGACGCTGGTGGTGCCTGTGCCGCTGCACCTGCACCGCCACCTTTCGCGGCGCTACAACCAGTCGGCGCTGCTGGCCCGGGCCCTGGCGCGCAGGCTGGGGATCGACTGGTGCCCCGACGCGCTGCTGCGGCGGCAGGCGACGCCGCTGCTGGACGGCAAGACGCGCGCCCAGCGGTTCGAGGTGTTGTCGGGCCGGATCGCCGCCCGCGCCGGGCGCGAAGGGCTGATGGCGGGCCGGCGGGTGCTGCTGGTGGACGACGTGATGACCACGGGCGCGACGCTCGCCGCCTCGGCCGAGGCCTGTCTGTCTGCGGGCGCACAGGAGGTATGCGTCTCCGTTCTGGCGCGCGTCGCCAAAGACCCCTAAGTTTCCGTCAAAGGTCCATGGACCGAAAGGAAACGCACCATGCAAAACGTCGAAATCTATTCCACCCCGATCTGCGGCTACTGCCACGCGGCCAAAAAGCTCCTGACCTCCAAGGGGGTCACGTTCCACGAGATCGATGTCATGCGCGAACCCGCGCGCCGTTCGGAGATGATGGACCGCGCCCACGGCCGCCACACCGTGCCGCAGATCTTCATCGGCGAGACCCACGTCGGCGGCTACGACGACCTGGCGGCGCTGGAGCGGGAGGGCAAGCTCGACCCGTTGCTGGCGGGCTGATGCGGGTTGCCCTGCTGCAGATGACCTCCTCCGACGATCCGGGGGACAACCTCGCCACCATGCGCAGGATGCTGAAGGAGGCGAAGGCCGACGGTGCGGAGATCGCGCTGACGCCGGAGGTGTGCAACTGCGTCTCGATGGACCGCGCGCACCAGACGGAGGTCCTGCGGCAGGAGGGTGACGACAGGGTGCTGGCCGGGCTGTGCGCGCAGGCGGCGGCGAGCGGCCTCTGGGTGCTGGCGGGGTCGCTGGCGCTGAAGGCCGAACCGCCGGAAGACCGCTTCGTCAACCGGTCGTTCCTGATCGATCCCTCGGGCGGCATCGTGGCGCGCTACGACAAGATGCACATGTTCGACGTGCAGGTGTCGGAGACGGAAACCTACAGGGAATCGTCGGGCTATGCGCCGGGGTCGCAGGCGGTGGTCGCGCGGACCGACGTCGGTGTCATCGGCCTGACGGTCTGCTACGACCTGCGGTTTGCCTACCTCTACCGGGCACTGGCGCAGGCGGGCGCCGAGATCCTGACCGTGCCGGCAGCCTTTTCGCCCGGTACGGGGCCGGCGCACTGGATGCCGCTGTTGCAGGCGCGGGCGATCGAGACCGGCTGTTTCGTGCTTGCCCCGGCGCAATGCGGCACACATCCGGCGCGCCATGGCCGGGCACGCAAGACCTGGGGCCATTCGCTGGTGGTCTCGCCCTGGGGCGAGGTGATCCTCGACGCCGGGACGAAGCCCGGGGTGCACGTGGTCGACATCGACCTGTCGGAAGTGGCCGAGGCGCGGCGCAAGGTGCCCGCCCTGACCCACGACCGCGCATTCACGGGTCCGGAGACATGAGCGACGGCAGCGCGCTTGCCATCTCGCTGTTCAGCGAGCTGCTGGTCGCGGATCAGCTCTTGCGGGCGCGGCTGACCAAGGTGCTGCCGAACCGGATGGAGATCTCGCACTTCTCGGTGCTGAACCAGCTTGCGCGCGGCGGCGAGAAGAGCCCGGCGCAACTGGCCCGGTCGTTTCATGTGACGCGGGGCGCCATGACCAACACGCTGTCGAAGCTGGAGATCGCAGGTTACGTGCACATCCGGCCCGACTGGGACGACGCGCGGCGCAAGATGGTGTCGATCTCGCCCGCGGGGCGTTCGGCGCGCGATGCGGCGCTTGCGGCGATCACGCCGCTGATCGACGAGGTGATGACCGACCTTGGCGACGAGAAGGTGCGCGCCGCGATCCCGGTGTTGCGGGAGTTGCGCGGCAAGCTGGAGGGGTAGTGCCCGCTGTCGTGCGGAACAGGGGGCGCTGCCCCCGCCGCTCCTGCGGAGCGGCTCCCCCGAGGTATTTTCCGCCAAGATGAAGGGTGGGGCCGGGTGCGGTTCAGGACGCGGGGGCGAGCGCGGCGGTCACGTAGTTGACGGAGAGGTCGCGGTCGGAGATCGACCAGCGCCAGGAGACCGGGTTGAACACGTAGCCCTTGCGGTCCACCGGCTCGAGCCCGGCGCGGCGCATGAGCTCGTAAAGCTCGTCCGGGGTGATGAACTTCGACCATTCGTGGGTGCCCTTCGGCAGCCAGCGCATCACGTATTCCGCGCCGACGATCGCCATGGCGAAGCTCTTCGGGTTGCGGTTGATGGTCGAGCAGAGGTGCAGGCCGCCGGGTTTCAGCAGGCGGCGGCAGGCGGTCAGGTAGGCCAGCGGGTCGGCCACGTGTTCGACCACTTCCATGTTCAGCACGACATCGAATCGCTCGCCCGCCTCGGCGAGGTCTTCGGCGGTGGTGTGGCGGTAGTCGATGTCGAGGCCGGACTGCGCGGCGTGCGCCTCGGCCACGGGAATGTTGCGAGGGGCGGCGTCGACGCCCACGACCTCGGCACCGAGGCGGGCCATGGGTTCGCAGAGCAGCCCGCCGCCGCAGCCGATGTCAAGGATGCGCAGGCCCGCGAAGGGTTTTCCGGTGCCGAGCCGGCGGTCGAATTCGCCGGCGATCTGGGTGGTGATGTAGTCGAGCCGCACCGGGTTCATCATGTGCAGAGGCTTGAACTTGCCGTTCGGATCCCACCACTCGGCGGCCATTGCCTCGAATTTAGCGATCTCGGATGCGTCGACGGTTGTCGTCATGACATTCCCCATGGTCTTTCCCTATGCTTGGCCAATATAGGTAGGACATGGACAAAATCCCGGGCCAAAAGCGCGCAGCGCAGTATCTATATCCTCCGGTTGACCCGTTCGATCAGCGTACGCTCGATACGGGTGACGGGCATCAGATCTATGTCGAGCAGTGTGGCAACCCCGACGGGTTGCCGGTGGTGGTGTTGCACGGTGGCCCGGGCGGCGGCTGCAGCCCGGCGATGCGGCGTTACTTCGACCCGCAGGTTTACCGCGTGGTGCTGTTCGACCAGCGCGGCTGCGGCCGGTCGAAGCCGCACGCCAGCGTGGTGAACAACACGACCTGGCACCTGGTGGCCGACATCGAGATGATCCGCGAGACGCTGGGCATCGACCGCTGGGCGGTGTTCGGTGGAAGCTGGGGCGCGACGCTGGCGCTGGTCTACGGCATCACCCATCCGGACCGGGTCAGCCACCTGGTTTTGCGCGGCGTCTTCATGATGACCAAGGCGGAGCTGGAATGGTTCTACGGCGGCGGCGCCGGGCAGTTCTGGCCGGAACCCTGGGCGCGGTTCACGCACCTGATCCCCGAGGAAGAGCGCGGCGACATGATCGGCGCCTACGCCAAGCGGCTTTTCTGCGGCGACCTGCCGACCGAGACGCGGCACGCGCAGGCCTGGTGCGCGTGGGAGAACGCGCTGGCCACGGTCTATTCCAACGGCAACGGGGGCGAGTCGCCGGGGCACTACGCCCGCGCCTTCGCCCGGCTGGAGAACCACTATTTCGCCAACGACGGCTTCCTCGAGCATGACGGCTGGATCCTGGCCAACATCGACCGGCTGAAGGGCACACCGGGGGTGATCGTGCAGGGGCGTTACGACATGATCTGCCCGCCACGCCGGGCATGGGAGCTGGCGCAGGCCTGGCCCGAGGCGGACCTTCGCATGGTGCGCAATGCCGGACATGCGCTGTCGGAACCGGGCATCAGTGGGGAATTGGTCAGAGCAATGGACGAAATATCCCGCCAAGAGGGTTTACATACAATGAGCGGCAGTTAATGTTGACTCCACAGTCAATAAAAAAAGAACCGCAGGGAACGTGAATCCGGTCCTAACCATCATCCTGCAGCGTCTGGCCCTTGGCATCCTGACTCTGTTCATCGTCTCCATCGTGATCTTCGCGGCGGTCAACATGCTGCCCGGCGACTTTGCCCAGGCCATCCTCGGTCAGGGCGCCACCCCGGAAGCGGTCGAGGCGATCCGGCGGGATCTCGGGCTCGACCAGTCCCCGGTGGTGCGGTACTTCGAATGGCTGTTCGACGCGCTGAGGGGCGATCTGGGCAATTCCTTCGCGCAGGCGAACTTCTCCTCCTTCGTGGGAACGGACAGCGGCGTGCGGACCACGGTGGCGGCACAGATCGCGCCGCGCTTTGCCAACACCATGTTCCTTGCGGGCGTGACGGCGGCGATTGCCGTGCCCTTCGCGGTGACGCTGGGCGTGCTGGCCGCGCTCTACCGGAACTCCGTCTTCGACAAGACGGCGAACATCGTGTCGCTGACCTCCGTCTCCTCGCCGGAATTCTTCCTCGCTTACCTGCTGATCCTGTTCCTCGCGGTGCTGAACCCGGTCCTGCCGAGCCTGTCGAACATCTACGAAGGCATGAGCTTTGGCGAACGGCTGGAAAAGACGCTGCTGCCGGCGCTGACGCTGACTCTGGTGGTGACGGCGCAGATGATGCGCATGACGCGGGCAGCGATCATCAACCTGCTGGCCTCTCCGTATATCGAGATGGCGCGCCTGAAGGGGATCAAGCCGATGCGGGTGATCGTCCGCCACGCGCTGCCCAATGCGCTGGCACCGATCATCAACGTCATCGCCCTGAACCTCGCCTATCTCATCACCGGCGTGGTGGTGGTCGAAGTGGTGTTCGTCTACCCGGGCATCGGCCAGCTGTTCGTCGACAGCGTGAAGATCCGTGACATCCCGGTGGTGCAGGCCTGCTGCCTGATCTTCGCCGGGGCCTACATCCTGCTGAACCTGACGGCGGACATCATGTCGATCCTGACCAACCCCCGTCTGAGGCACCCGAAATGAGCATCTGGATCAAGGTCCTCATCGCGCTTGCCCTCGTGGCGGCGGCCGGCTGGCTTTTCCGCTTCGTCGGGCAGAAGGCGACCGGCAACAAACCCTACTTCCGCGACATGAACTATGCCGTGGCCTTCGGTTACGCGCTGGGCGTCGCGGTGATCATCGGCGGCATCTGGCTGTACTTCCAGCCCAAGGCGAACGAAGCGGGGGCGCCCGTCGCCTCTGTCCTTTATTTCCGCTGGACGGTGCAGGGGGTGGGCATCGCGGCCGCCGGGGCCTTCCTCTTCCGGCTGGTCGGGCGGCACGTGGGAACAGCCGGCACGCGGAAGATGTTCCAGCATATGCCGCTGACCGCGGCCTTCGGCATTCTCGTGATCCTGATCTACGCTTTCCTCGCGATCTTTGCCGGGGTTCTGGCGCCGCACGGGCAGGAGCAGGTCTTTGGCCAGGCCAACATCGTGCCGGGCGGCAATCCGGCGGTGGGCGGCAACCCGGATTTCCCGCTGGGCACCGACCAGATCGGCCGCGATATCCTGTCCCGCCTGATCTACGGTGCGCAGAACACGGTGGGCATCGCCTTTGCCACGACGGTCCTGGCCTTCCTGCTGGGCGGTACGCTGGGCTTCCTTGCCGCGACGCTGCAGGGCTGGATGGACCAGGTGCTGAGCCGGGGCGTCGACGTGCTGATGGCGATTCCGTCGCTGATCTTCTCGCTCCTGCTCATCACGGTGGCGAGCGCGTGGGTGTCTGGAACCGGGCTGACGATGGCCATGATCCTCATCATCGCGGTGATCGATTCGACGCGGGTGTTCCGTCTGGCGCGCGCCGTGGGGATGAACATCGTCGTCATGGACTATATCGAGGCGGCCAAGCTGCGCGGCGAGGGCCTGCTGTACCTCATCTTCAGAGAGATCCTGCCCAACGCCACCGCGCCGCTTCTGGCGGAGTTCGGCCTGCGGTTCTGCTTTGTCTTCCTGACGATTTCCGCGCTGTCGTTCCTTGGCCTCGGCATCCAGCCGCCGCTGGCCGACTGGGGAACGATGGTGAAGGACCTGTCGGCCTTCATCAACTACGCGGGTTTCGCGCCGCAGATCGCCGCCGCGCCGCTGCTGGCCGCGGGCGCCATTGCCCTGCTGACGGTCGCGGTGAACTTCGTGGTGGACTGGATGCTGCACCGAAGCTCGGGTCTGAAGGAGTAAGGAATGTCCGATCTGCTTGTCGAAATGCGCGATGTGCGGATCGAGGGGCGATCCGACGACACCTGGACCCCGATCGTCAAGGGCGTGGACCTGACCCTGAAGAAGGGCGAGGTCCTTGGCCTGATCGGCGAATCGGGGGCGGGCAAGTCGACGCTGGGCCTTGCCGCCATGGGGTTCTGCCGCGACGGCGTGCGGATTTCCGGCGGATCGGTGACCTTCGACGGGATCGACCTGCTGGCGGCGAGCGCGGAGACCAAGCGCCAGCTACTGGGCAAGCGCATCGCCTACGTGGCGCAATCTGCCGCGGCCTCCTTCAACCCGGCGCACAAGCTGATCGACCAGCACACCGAGGCGCCCGTTCAGCACGGCGTCGCATCGAAGTCCGAAAGCGCCGAGGACGGGGTGGAGCTGTACCGGCGTCTGCGCCTGCCCAACCCCGAAGAGATCGGCTTTCGCTATCCGCACCAGGTGTCTGGCGGTCAGTTGCAGCGCGCGATGACGGCGATGGCCATGGCTTGTCGCCCCGACCTCATCATCTTCGACGAGCCGACGACGGCGCTTGACGTGACCACGCAGATCGAGGTGCTGGCCTCCATCCGCGACATCGTCGAGCAGTTCGACACGGCGGCGATCTACATCACGCACGACCTGGCCGTGGTGGCGCAGATGGCCGACCGCATCAAGGTTCTGCTGAAGGGTGACGAGGTCGAAGAGAACGAAACCCGCGAGATGCTGTCCCACCCCAAGGAAGACTACACCAAGAGCCTCTGGGCCGTGCGGGAGTTCGTGCGGCCGGCCAAGCCAGCGCCCGCGCTGGATGCGACGCCGGTGATCTCGGTGCAGGGCGTGACGGCGGCCTATGGCCAGATCGACGTGCTGCACGACGTGAGCTTTGACATCCACGCGGGCCGGACGGTTGCGGTGGTGGGCGAAAGCGGGTCGGGCAAGTCGACCACCGCGCGTTGCATCACCGGGCTTCTGCCGCCGCGCATCGGGCGGATCGAGCTGGACGGAGACGTGCTGCCCCCGGACTATCGCAAGCGGTCGCGCGACCAGTTGCGGCAGATCCAGATGATCTACCAGATGGCGGACACGGCACTGAACCCGCGCCAGACCATCGGCGAGATCATCGGGCGTCCGGTGGAGTTCTACATGGGCCTGCGCGGCCGGGCAAAACGCGACCGGGTGGCAGAGCTGATGGAGCAGATCGAGC
This sequence comes from Sagittula sp. P11, assembly GCF_002814095.1. NCBI lineage: Bacteria > Pseudomonadati > Pseudomonadota > Alphaproteobacteria > Rhodobacterales > Roseobacteraceae > Sagittula > Sagittula sp. P11. Next base: position 2,051,578 of record NZ_CP021913.1, on the reverse strand, counting down.
TGCCCGCGAAGCAGTACCTCCACCGCCTGCCGTCCGAGCTTTCAGGCGGGCAGAAACAGCGGATCGGGATCGCCCGCGCGCTGGCTGCCGAGCCGAAGTTCATCATCTGCGACGAGGTGACGAGCGCGCTCGACCAGCTTGTGGCAGAGGGCATTCTGCGTCTGCTGGCGCGGTTGCAGGACGAACTGGGCCTGTCCTACATGTTCATCACCCACGACCTTGCGACCGTGCGCTCCATCGCCGACGAGGTGGTTGTGATGAAGGACGGCGAGGTGGTCGAACAGGGCCCCAAGGCCGAGATGTTCAGGCCGCCGCACCATCCCTACACCGATCTCCTGCTGTCGTCGGTGCCGGAGATGGACCCGGACTGGCTGACGAACCTGCTGACGGAGCGTGGCGTGGACAACATCGGCGACGCCGCCGTGACCAGAATGGACTGACGGAAGGCGGGCATCGCTCGCGGGAAATTGCGTTTAAACTGCACGAAGAATCATTAAGTTCCCAACGGCCTCCGGGCTGCGGGGAGATAAAAACAGGGAGACGAAACAATGACACGTATCAGCAGACGCGGACTACTGACCACGGGTGCCGCTGCCGGTGTGCTGGCGGCCTCCGGCCTGCCCCTGCGCGCCCAGGCCAAGAAGGGCGGCCGCCTGCGGGCCGGCCTGTCCGGGGCCAACACCTCGGACAACTGGGACGGGCGGACACACTCCGACCTGTTCATGATCGCCTCCGCGCAGGGCGCGGTATTCGACAGCCTGACCGAGATCGCGCCGGACGGCTCGCTGCGCGGTGAACTGGCGACCGACTGGGAAGCGACGCCGGACGCGAAGACCTGGACGTTCAACCTGCGATCGGGCGTGACCTTCCACAACGGCAAGGCCTTTGGCGCGGACGACGTGATCGAGTCGCTGCAGATGCACATCGCGGAAGGCGCGAAGTCCGCCGCGAAGCCCATCGTCGAGCCCATCGTCGAGATGAAGAAGACCGGCGACCTGCAGGTGCAGCTGACGCTGGCCGAGGGCAACGCCGACCTGCCCTACCTGCTGTCCGACTACCACATCCTGATCTACCCGGCGGGCATGATCGAGGAGGCCATCGCCAAGGGCATCGGCACCGGCCTCTACCAGGTGCAGTCGTTCGAGCCGGGCGTGCGCTTTGTCGGCACCCGTTATCCCGATCACTACAAGGGTGACGAGGCGGGCTTCTTCGACGAGATCGAGTACATCGCGATCAACGACAACACCGCCCGCATGAACGCCCTGATGACCGGCCAGGTGGACGCCATCAACCGGATCGACTTCAAGACCGAGGCGCTCCTGAAGGCGAACCCGATGATCCGCATCCAGGAAGTGACGGGCAACCAGCACTACATCTTCCCGATGCTGACCAACCTGGCGCCCTACAGCGACGTCAACGTCCGCAAGGCGCTGAAGCACGGCATCAACCGCCAGGAGATGGTGGACAAGATCCTGCTGGGCCATGGCCAGGTGGGCAACGACAGCCCCATCGGCCCCGCCAACCAGTACTACCTCGAGATGGAGCAGCTTGCCTACGATCCCGACAAGGCGAAGTTCTACCTCAAGGAAGCCGGGATGGAGTCCATCGACATCGACCTCTCGGCGTCTTCGGCGGCGTTCGAGGGTGCGGTGGATGCGGCCCAGCTGTTCCAGGCCTCGGCCAAGGCGGGCGGCATCAACATAAACGTGGTGCAGGAACCGGCGGACGGCTACTGGTCGAACGTCTGGCTGAAGAAGCCGTTCTGTGCCTCTTACTGGTCGGGCCGCGCAACAGAGGACTGGATGTTCTCGACCGCCTACGCGGAAGGTGCGCCGTGGAACGACAGCCAGTGGGGTTCGGAAGACAGCGCCCGTTTCCAGGAGCTGCTCGTGAACGCCCGTGCCGAGCTCGATTCGGCGAAGCGCCGCGACATGTACGGCGAGATGCAGATGATCCTGCGCAACGAGGGCGGCGTGCTGGTGCCGATGTTCGCGAACTATGTCCAGGCGATCTCCAACAAGGTGGCGAGCCCGGACAAGGTCGGCAACCTCTGGCAGATGGACAACGCCCGCATGGCAGAGCGGTGGTGGATGGCCTGAGCCGTCACCCGTGCCGACAGTCTTTACCGGAACCAAGGAACGCCCCGCCTTCGTGCGGGGCGTTTTCGTTTGGTTTCAGGGGCGCTTGAATTGGGATCGCCGGGCTGCGTGATGCAGGTGGGGACGCCTCCGGCGGAGGTATTTTCGCCAAGATGAAGGGGCGGGCCGCGCCTGATGAGGGCGTCGGTCCGTTGTCCGTGCCGGTCGGGGATTACTCGCTGGCGGGCGGATCTTCGGGGGTGGCGGCGGTGTCTTCGGACCCGGGGGCATCCCCTGTCTCGGCGGTGCCGGGGGCGGGCGTGGTGGTGCTGTTGCGGGTCAGCGCGCCGCCGATCCATTCGCCGGTGGCCTGTTCGCCCGTGGCGTAGCGCATGGTGCCTTCGCCCTCGCGCTTGCCATTGCGGAACGAGCCTTCGTAGACGTCGCCGTTGGCGTAGGTGGCGACACCTTCGCCGTTGATCTCGCCGTTGGCCCAGGCGCCGACGTAGCGGAAGCCGGTCGGCATGGTGATCGTGCCCTGACCATGGCGCAGGCCGTCGCGGAACTGTCCCTCGTAGACCGTGCCGTCCGGGTAGGTGGCGGTGCCCGCGCCGTGGCGTTCGCCGTCCTGCCATTCGCCCTCGTAGCGGTAGCCGTCGGGATAGGTCATGATCCCGAAGCCGTCGTTGCGGGCGTTCACGAAGCCGCCCTCGTAGCGCAGGCCGTTCGGATAGGTGGCGATGCCCTTGCCGTCGATCACGCCATCGACCCAGGTGCCTTCGTAGGTTGCGCCGTCGGGATAGGTGATCTTGCCGGTGCCGTTGGCGAGGTCGCCGGTGAACTCACCCTCGTAGACCGAGCCGTCGGGGTAGGTGACCTTTCCCTGCCCCTCGATTTGGCCGGTGATCCAGTTGCCCTCGTAGCGGTAGCCGTCCTTGCCGATGAAGGTGCCGATGCCGTGGCGCTGGTCGTTGTTGAACTCGCCGTCGTAGACGTCGCCGGACACATAGGTGACCTTGCCCTGACCCTCGCGGCGGCCGTCGACCAGCGCACCTTCGTAGACGTCGCCGTTGGGCTGGGTGAGCTTGCCATTGCCGTCGATCTGGCCGTCGCGCCAGGTGCCTTCGTAGATCAGGCCGTCGGGCATCTCGAGCTTGCCCATGCCGTCGCGTTCGCCGTTGGCCACGCGGCCTTCGTAGACCGAACCGTCGGGGTAGGTGATCTTTGCGGTGCCTTCCTTGACGCCGTTCACCCACTGGCCGTCGTAGACGTAGCCGTTGGGCGCGGTCATCACGCCCTTGCCGTGGTGCAGCGCGTTGCGGAAGGCGCCCTCGTAGCGGACGCCGTTGGCGTAGGTTGCCACGCCCTGCCCGGTGATCTTGCCGTCGAGCCACGAGCCTTCGTAGGTGCCGCCGTCGGCGAAGGTGATCTTGCCCATGCCCTCGGGTTTGCCCTTGGCGAACTGGCCTTCGTAGATCGAGCCGTTGGGAAAGCGGGCGACGCCCTCGCCGCGGATCTCGCCCTCCACCCATTCGCCGGTGTATTCGTAGCCGTTGGGCAGGCGGTAGGTGCCGCGCCCGTGCTGGAGCCCGTCGAGGAAGGTGCCTTCGTACACCCCGCCGTCGTCGTATTCCTTCGTCACCACGTCCTCTTGGGACATGGCGGCAGAGCCCAGTGCGAGGGCGCCCAGAACAGACAGAATGCGAACGGTTTTCATGGCCTTGCCGCCCCCTCCCAGCGGGTGATTGAGGTCCCCCGAGTGGTAAAGGACGCGATGCCCCGGGGCAATGTCTTTTGCCATGGTGCGCTTTTCACCACCGCAAGCTGCCGCTATGTGGAGGACGACGACGAAAGGACGCGCGATGACCGACCGGTTCCGCCTGACGATGGCACAGCTCAATCCCACCGTGGGGGATCTTGCCGGAAACGCCGCCAAGGCGCGTGCCGCGTGGGAGGAAGGGCGCGCGCAGGGCGCCGACCTCGTGGCGCTGCCCGAGATGTTCATCACCGGCTACCAGGCGCAGGACCTGATCGTGAAGCCGGCCTTCGTCAATGCCGCCGTGCGCGAGATCGAGGCGCTGGCAGAGGCCTGTGCGGACGGCCCCGCGCTGGCCATCGGCGGGCCTTGTCCCGAAGGCGCGAAGCTGCACAATTCCTACTACGTCCTTCAGGGCGGCAAGATCGCTGCCGTGACGCACAAGTATTTCCTGCCCAACTTCAACGTCTTCGACGAGGTGCGGCTGTTCTCGCGCGATCAGTTGCAGGGTCCGGTCAGCATCAACGGCGTGCGCGTCGGCATGCCGGTCTGCGAGGATGCATGGTATCCGGACGTGGTCGAGGCGATGGAGGAATCGGGGGCGGAGATCCTCGTGGTGCCGAACGGCTCGCCCTATTTCCGCAACAAGTACGAGACGCGCCTGAACAAGATGATCGCCCGGGTGATCGAATCCGGGCTGCCGCTGGCCTACCTGAACATGGTGGGCGGGCAGGACGACCAGGTGTTCGACGGCGGCTCCTTCGTTTTGAACCCGCACGCGCGGCTTGCCGTGCAGCTGCCGGTGTTCGAGGAGGTCACGACCACCGTCGATTTCGTCCGGGGAGACGATGGCTGGAAGGCGGAGGAAGGCGCATTCGTCACCCATCCCGGCGCGTGGGAGCAGGATTACAACGTCATGGTCCTCGCCTTGCGCGACTATTGCCGCAAGACGGGATTCGGCAAGGTCCTGCTGGGCATGTCTGGGGGCGTCGATTCCGCCCTGGTCGCGACCATCGCCGTGGATGCGCTGGGGGCGGAGAACGTGCGCTGCGTGATGCTGCCGTCCGAATACACCTCCGAACATTCGCTGGAAGACGCCAAGGCCTGCGCCAATGCGCTGGGGTGCCGGTACGATTTCGTGCCGATCAGCAAGGGGCGCGACGCGATCACCGAGACGCTGGCGCCGCTGTTCGAGGGCACCGAGCCCGACCTGACGGAAGAGAACATCCAGTCCCGCCTGCGCGGGCTCTTGCTGATGGCGCTGTCGAACAAGTTCGGGGAAATGCTGCTGACCACCGGCAACAAGTCCGAGGTCGCGGTGGGCTATGCCACGATCTACGGCGACATGGCGGGCGGCTACAATCCGATCAAGGATCTCTACAAGACCCGCGTGTTCGAGACCTGCCGCTGGCGGAACGCCAACCATCGCGGCTGGATGAAGGGCCCGGAGGGCGAGGTCATCCCGGAACGGATCATCACCAAGCCGCCCTCGGCGGAACTGCGCGAAGACCAGAAGGACAGCGACTCGCTGCCCGATTACCCGGTGCTTGACGCGATCCTCGACATTCTCGTGGATCAGGACGGGTCGGTGTCGGATTGCGTGGCCGCTGGCTATGCCCAAGAGGACGCCATGCGGGTCCAGCATCTGCTCTACATCAGCGAATACAAACGGTTCCAGTCGGCGCCGGGCGCCCGGCTGACCAGCCGCGCCTTCTGGCTGGACCGCCGCTATCCGATCGTGAACCGCTGGCGGGACGAAGGCTAGGACGCATCGCGCCCAGCCTGCGGATCGCGCATGAAAAAAGGGGCCCGCGATCGGGCCCCTTTCTCGTGGAATGGAACTGGATCAGTCCCAGAAACCTTCGTCGATGCCTTCCTTGGCTTCGAGATCTTCCTCGTTCAGGCGGGTCACGACGGCGTAGGTCTTGTCGTCGACCGGCACGAGTTTCACGTCGGTCATTTCAAGCAGCACGTGCTTGTCACCGATGTCGAGGAAACCACCGACCTCGGCCACGACGCCGATCATCTGGCCGTTGGAGTCGAGCACGATGTCCTCGATCTCGCCGATGTCGTTCCAGTCGGCGCCAACCTCGGTGTACTGCATGTCCCAGGCGGAGCCTTCGTCCATGGCTTCGTTCATGGTGTAGATGTCACCGCCGGTGATGTCGCGGGTGCGGATCAGCTTGGCGCCGGAGTCCATGCCCGTGTCCATTGAGGAATCGGTGTTCGCGGTTGCGTCTGCTTCCTGCGTCATGGTCGTCTGATCGGTCGCCTTCGCGGCGTCGCCTTCTGCGTTCGTGTGGCTTTCAGCGAAAGCGCCGGTTGCGGCCACGGTCAGGGCGAGTGCGGATGCGTAAAAAGTCTTCATGGTGTTGCTCCCATTGTCTTGCTTCTGGGGGGTCAACGGCTGTTGCGGCGACACGTTCCACATTGTTTTCAAAGAAATTTTTTCGAAAAACATGGAACCATTTGCTAATTCTGCGCAAGAAATGCCGTGTTTCCCTACTCCCACCAGGGGTCGATCACCGCGATATCCTCGTCGGACCAGCCGAAGTGATGCGCGATCTCATGGACCACCACATGGGTGATGAGATCTGTCAGGTCGACCTGCCGTTCGCGCCACTCCTCAAGGATGGGCTTGCGGAACAGCCAGACGGTATCGGGATAGGGGGAGGGGTAGGTGACCGACTTCTCGGTCAGCGGAATGCCTTCGTAAAGGCCGGTCAGCTCCAGCGGGTCGTCGATGCCCATCTCGTCGAGGATGCGGCGGGGCGCCCAGTCTTCAACCCGCAGCACCACATCGGCCGTGCCGGCGCGAAACGGCTCGGGCAGATCGTTCAGTGCGGCGCGGGCGATCTCGTAGAAAGTGTCGGCGTCGGTGCGGGTCATGGCCTGCAGATAGGCATCCGCGCGTCAGACCACCAGCGGGTAGACGGCCAGCGCCTCGTAAATCGCGCCGTCGCGGTTCAGGTGTGACCGGAACAGCCCGAAGGAAGTGGCGACCACCGGACCGACAGAGGCACCGGCCAGCACCGACAGCGCGCCGGAGGCATCCGCACCGCCCTTCAACCGCGCCAGCGTCACGTGGGGGCGGAAGCGGCGCCGTTCGACCGTCACCCCGGCGCTGCGCAGGCGGGAGCGTACCCTGTTGAACATCTCCGTCAGTGCCTGGCCGCCGTCCGCCTCGAGGCCCACGGCCTGCCCGCTCTTGCCGCCGAACAGCGCGGCACCGGACAGGGTCAGGGGCACCGCCGGGGCGCGCAGGGTGGACAGCGCGTCATGCAGCGCCTCGACCGCCTCGTCGGGCTGGTCACCTAGGAAGGCCAGCGTCAGATGCAGGTTCTCTTCGGGTACGGGGCGTCCGACCGGCAGGCGTTCCTGAAGGGCAGTCAGCGGTCCGCGGGCCTCCGGGGGCAGGGAAAGAGCGATAAACAGGCGCATGAGGCCTTACCTGCCACG